>NZ_JASERH010000149.1:0-171781 GCF_030766975.1 Streptomyces sp. KL116D
GATGTCGAGGCCGCCCGGCACCGGGATCTGCCGGCCGTTCAGCCGCTCGACGCCGCGGCGGCGCGGGCGCCGGGGCCGGGGGCGCGGGCCGGTTCCCGCGCGCTCATCAGGACGGAGCCGGTGTCCGCGAGGTGGGTGAGCGCGTCGGACTCGGGGGTGGTCAGCGACGACGTGCCGTAGTCGATCTTCAGGCCCGACATGCCGCCCAGCACCTTGCGCTGCACGGCCCGGCGCAGCGGCCGCACGGTGTTCACGACGCGCAGGGCGATCGGCAGGACCACGCCCGCGAGCGCGTTCTTGAACTGCACCAGGGTGGTGGCGGTGCGGGTGGAGCCGAGGAGCGCGGCGCCGATCGGGACGCGTTCCTCGCTGTAGGTCTCCAGCAGCTCCCGTCCGGCGTGGCCCTGTTCGACCATGGCCAGCTTCCAGGCGAGGTTGTACGCCTCCTGGATGCCAGTGTTCATGCCCTGCCCGGAGGCGGGACTGTGCACGTGCGCGGCGTCGCCGGCCACCAGGACCCGGCCGTCCTGCATGCGCTCCACCATCCGCTGCTGGAAGGTGAAGACGGACGTCCAGGTGGCCGGGCCGACCCCGATCCGGTGGCCGAAGCCCGCGCTGAGCTTGGCGGCGAGCAGTTCCTCGGTGCGGCCGGGCCCGGCCGCCGCCGTGGTGGGCACGGTGTCCAGGATCCGCCACTGTCCCGCGCGGGCGAAGGGCACCATCATCAGGGCCTGTCCGCCGGTGTGCGTCCAGTAGATGCTGTCGGGTTCCACCTCGGTGTCGACGGGCACGTCCGCGAGCATCCACGTCTCGCTGCTCTCGCCGACGAGTTCGAGGCCGAGGCGTTTGCGTACGGTGCTGTGGCCGCCGTCGCAGCCGACCAGCCAGGACGCCGTACAGACCTCCTCGCGGCCGTCGGCGTGCACCAGGCTCGCGCGCACCGCGTCGGCGTCCTGGGTGAGGTCCGCCAGGCGCACGCCCCATTCGACCCGCACGCCGAGCCGGGCCACGGCCGCGCGCAGCGCCGCCTCGGTCTCGGTCTGCTCGATGATCAGCGTGAAGGGGTAGCGGGTGGGCATCGTCGCGTAGTCGGCCCGCAGCCGCACCCGGCGCCGGCCCCCCGCATACATGGTGAACGCCCGGTTGCGGCGTCCGCGGGGCAGCACGTCGTCGACGACGCCCATCTGGTCGTAGGTCTCCAGGGTGCGCGGATGCGTGGCGACGGCGCGGCTGGTGGCGGCCGGTCCCGGTGCGGCGTCGATCAGCCGCACCCGCAGTCCGCGGCGGGCGAGTTCATGGGCGGCGGTCAGTCCGACGGGGCCCGCGCCGACGACCAGCGCCTGGGTCGCGGGGGCGGGCTCGGCCGGCCGTCCGGCGGGGTTCACCATGGTCTGCTCCAGGGTCGGTGACGGGGCGGGGCGTGGGCGGGGCGTGGGGTGGGGCGCGCGCGGACGGTCACGAGGGGCGTCGCGCGCGGCAGGTCATGCGGCGGCCCGGTGTCTCAGCTGGGTGCGGACGGAGCGTCGTTCGGGTTTGCCGGTGGGGGTACGCGGCACCGCGTCGATGGCCTCGGCGAACCGGATCTGCTCGAAGGCGGCGAGGTGCTCGTTGGCCCGGTTGGTGATCGAGTCGAGGACGTCGAGGATGCCTAGGCCCGGCGGGGCGTCGTCGGGGAAGCCCGATCCGGCCGCGGCGCCGTCGGCGAGGATGATGCCCGCCCAGACCAGCGCGCCGTGCTCGGCGTCGGGCCAGTCGGCCACGATGCAGTCGGCGACGCGCGGGTCCTCGCGGATGATCTGCTCGACGCGGCTCGGCGCGACGATCTCGTTGTCGTGCTTGAAGACGTCTGCGAGCCGGTCCACCAGGCGCAGGGCGCCGTCGTCGTCCAGGTAGCCGACGTCGCCGGTGGAGAACCAGCCGTCCGCGTCGATCCGCGTCTCGTGCCCGCCGTCGAGGTATCCGGCCATCACCTGCGGCCCCCTGACCTGGACCTCTCCGGTCGACCAGACGTCGACGGGGCGGCGCGTGGTCAGGTCGACGAGCCGGCACTCGGTACCGGGCACCACGCCGCCGACCATGCCGGGGCGGTAGCGGTCGGGCTGCTGGCAGTGGGTGAGCGGGGAGAGTTCGGCCATGCCGTAGCCCTGGATGACGGGCACGCCGAGCCGTTCGCGCAGCGTGGTCGCCGTCTGCGGGGCGAGCGCCGAACCGCCGGACAGGACGGCGGTGAGCTGCGGTCCGGGGTGGACCGCTCCGGCCAGCCGCCCGTCGTGGGCCAGGGCGTGCAGCCGGGCGGGCAGGCCGTAGTAGTGGGTGGCGCCCGCCTCGGCGGCGACGGCGAGCGACGCGACGGGGTCGGGGTCCTGGCACAGCACCTGGCAGGCACCGGCGTACAGGCCGGAGTTGAGGTGCATCACGTGGTACAGCGGCAGGTGGTTCAGGGTGACCGAGCCGGTGTCCAGGCGGTGGGCGAGGGCGATCTGCTTGGCGTTGGCGACGATGTTGCGGTGGGTCAGGAGCACGCCCTTGGGGCGGCCGGTGGTCCCGGTGGTGAACTGCACGCAGGCGACGGCGCCGGGGTCGGCCGGCGGTGTTCCGGTGGGGCGGGCGGGCGCGCCGGCCAGCGCCTCGTGGAGCGGCACGGTGCCGGCGGGGACCACGCCGTCGGCGGCGTCGGTGACGACGACGGCGCGCAGTGCGGGCAGCTCGGCGCGCAGCTTGGCGAGCAGCCCCGCGGTGGCGGCGGGCACGAGGGCGACCTCCACCCGGGCGGTGCCGAGGACGTGGCGCAGCCCGCCCTCGCCGACCAGCGGGTTGACCAGGACGACGGTGGCGCCGCTGCGGGCGGTGCCGTAGTAGGCGGCGGCGAAGACCGGGTCGAGGACGCCGGCCACGCCGACGCGGGCGCCGGCCGCGCCGCCGAGTTCCTGGTCCAGGTAGGCGGCGATCCGGTCGGCCCACGCGTCGAGTTCGGCGAAGGAGACCGACCGGGTCGCGGTGCGGATCGCGATCCCGTGCGGGTCGCGCCGGGCGGCGCGCCGCAGCAGTCCGTCGACGGGGAAGTCTGGGTGGGCGAAGTTCGACAACGCTCGTTCTCCTCCGGCTCCGGCTGGGCGGCGTGCGCCACTGGACGCACTCACCGTCCGCCGGGCCGCTTGAGGAATCTTCGAAGAGCGCTCGATCGGCGCCACAGACAGTGTCGGCATCCAATCCAACGGAACGGTGACGAAGGGACAGGGGCGAGCCATGACCATCGAGGTACTCGTACCTGCCGAACCCGCCTCCTCGCAGGAGGCGTTCGGCGCGCTGTACGCGACGATCCAGCAGTTCTACGCGCACCAGATGCAGCTCTTCGACGACCACGACGCCGAGCGCTGGGCGGGTACGTTCACCGAGGACGCCGTCTTCGTCGTGCCCACGCTCGACCAGCCGGTGCGCGGCCGTGCCTCGCTCGCGGCGAACGTGCGCCGCAACAAGGACCAGCAGGAGCGCAGCGGTGAGCAGTTGCGGCACTGGATCGGGATGCTCGACGTGCGGCAGCAGCTCGACGGGTCGCTGCGCACGCGGGCCTACGCCCTGGTGTACGCGACGCCGCGCGGCGGCGAGTCGAAGGTGTCGCGGGTGTGCGTGCTGGAGGACGAGCTGGTCCGCTCGCGCGGCAAGTGGCGGGCCCGCTCCCGCCTGGTGACCCGCGACGACCTGGCTCTCGCCGCGGGTGCGGCGGCCTGACTGCTGCTAGGCCCGGCAGACCGGCAGGCCGCCGTGGTGCTCGGCCATCTCGCGGAACAGCGCGGGGATGTCCAGCGGATCGCCGGGCGCCGCCCCGAGCTCCTCGGCGTAGGCGCGGTGCAGGTTCGGGACGAGCCGCTCGGCGTCGAGCAGGTCGGCGTACGGTCCGGGGCCGGCCTCCCGGGCGGTCTCGAGCGGGGTGAGGCCGGCCGCGATGCCGTCGGCCGCGAGGCGCTGGAGGCGGCGCAGATAGCCCTCGTTGACGTCGAACAGTTCGGGGCCGCCGACCGGGCCGTGGCCGGGCACGACGGTGACGGCGTCCAGGGCGCGCAGCCGGGCGAGGGCGTCCAGGGACCCCGTCACGGAGCCCATCGGGCAGAACGGGGTGGCGCCCGCCATCACCAGGTCACCGGTGAACAGCACCCGCTGGTCGGGCAGCCAGACGACGGTGTCGCCGGTGGTGTGCGCGGGCCCCGGGTGCAGCAGCCGGGCCTGTCGCGCGCCCACGTGGAGGTCCATCCGTTCGTGGTAGGTGACCGCGGGCACGACGATCTCCAGATCGCCCCAGCACACGTCGGGCCAGAGTCCCGTCAGGTGCGTCCCGGCGGCGGTGGCCTCCTCGCGGGCCCGCTCGTGGCCGACGACGGTGGCCTCGGGGAAGACGAAGTTGCCGAAGGTGTGGTCGCCGTGGAAGTGCGTGTTGACGAGGAACCGCGGGGGCCGTCCGGCCACGAGCAGGACGTGCTCCCTGAGCCGGCGGGCCCGCGCCTCGGTGGCCACCGTGTCGATCAGGAGGCATGCGCCGTCCGAGACGAGGAGCCCGGCGTTGCTCAGGCACCAGCCGCCGTCGGGCTGCACGTAGGCGTGGACGCCGTCGGCGACCTCGTGGAACCGGCCCTTGGCGGGCGCGGGGGCCGAACGCACCGCGGCCCCGTTCAGGCCGCGGCGCGCGCGGCCAGCGCGCCGTTGACGAGGTCGAGGTACTGGCGCGGCGTCTGCGCGTCGGCCAGCGCCTCCTCGTCGAGCATCACGTCGTGGTCGCGCTCGACGACCCCGGTGACCTGCAGCAGGGCCAGGGAGTCGTAGCCCAGGTCGAGGAACGAGACGTCCAGGGTGTTCTCGTCCAGGACGGTCCCCTCGTCGCCGCCCGCGGCCTCGCGCAGCAGGACGGCGAGTTCGGTCAGCTCCAGCCGCTCCATGGTGTTCCTCATTCCTCGGTTGCCGGATCTTCGGGGGTCATAGGAGGTCATAGGGGGTCGGGTGGTCGGGGCCGTCAGTGTGCGGCGCGTACGACCGTCGCCGCGTTGAAGCCGCCGCGCCCCCTGGCCAGGACCAGGGCGTGGCGCAGCCGGGCCGGGCGCGGGGCGCCGGTGACCAGGTCCACGGGGCAGTCGTCGGCGACCCGCACGGCGCCGGTCGTCGGCGGGACCACCTGGTCGCGCAGGGCGCACAGGGCGGCCGCCAGGTCGAGCGCGGATCCGCCCGAACCCAGCCGTCCGGTGAGTGACTTGGGGGCGGTGACCGCGACCCCGTACGGGCCGAACAGCTCGGCGAGCGCCGTGGCCTCGGCCCGGTCGGCGTCCCGGTCGCCCGCCGCGTCGGCGAACACCACGTCCACGTCGGCGGGTTCGATCCGGGCGTCGGCGAGGGCCAGCCGGGCCGCGGCGAGCAGGCGTGGCGCGCCGGTGCCGGGCGCCGGGTCGAAGGTGGCGGCGCAGCCCTCGACGGTGCCGAGCACGGCGGCGCCGCGGGCGCGGGCCGCGTCGGCGTCCTCCAGGACGAGCAGGGCGCCGCCCTCGCCGGCCACGTGCCCCGACGCGTCGGCGTCGAACGGCAGATAGGCGCGGTGGGCGTCGGCGCGCTCGCTCATGCCGCCCGCGGCGAGCTGCGCGGTCCAGCCCCAGGGGCACAGGGCGGAGTCGAAGCCGCCGGTGAGCACGGCGCGTACGCCGCCGCGGAGCCGGCGGCGGGCCTGCGCCACGGCGTCGAGGCCGCCCGCCTGCTCGCTGACGACGACGCCGCTGGGCCCGCGCAGGCCGTGCTGGATGGACAGCTGGCCGGAGTTGGCGGCGTAGAACCAGGCGAAGGACTGGTAGGCGCCGACGTGCCGGCGGCCCTTGCTCCACAGGGCCTGGAGTTCGCGCTGGCCGAACTCGAAGCCGCCCATGGCGTTGGCGGTGACGACGCCCATCGCGTAGTCGGGCAGTCCGTGCGGGTCCAGGCCCGCGTCGTGCAGTGCCTCGGTGCCCGCCGCCAGCGAGAGCCGCGTCACGCGGTCCGTCTGCGGCAGCAGTTTCGCCGGTACGTGGTCCTCGTCGACGAAGCCCGTGACCTCGCCGGCGAGCCTTGCCGGGTATCCGGAGGCGTCGAAGCGGGTGACCGGCGCGATGGCGAGTTCGCCGCGCAGCGTCGCGTCCCACCAGGCCCGGGCGCCGATGCCGCCGGGGGCGACGACGCCGAGTCCGGTGACGGCGGCGGTCATGCCGTGCCACTCGATCAGGCCGGTGTGCTCGGTGGCCACGGCGGTCATGCGGCCACCCCCAGGTGGCGGGTGGTGAGCACCATCGCGCTCTGGAAGCCGCCGAAGCCGCTGCCGACGCTGAGCACGGTGTCGGTGCGCTGCTCGCGTGCGGTCAGCGGGGTGTAGTCGAGGTCGCAGGCCGGGTCGGGTTCGTGCAGGTTGGCCGTGGGCGGCACCGTGTCGTGGGCGATGGCCAGGGCGCTGGCGGCGATCTCCAGGGCGCCGATCGCGCCGAGCGAGTGGCCGATCATCGACTTGATGGAGCTGATCGGCACCCGGTGCGCGTGCTGCCCCAGGCTCGTCTTGAACGCGGCGGTCTCGTGCATGTCGTTCTGTTTGGTGCCCGAGCCGTGGGCGTTGACGTAGTCGACGGCCGTCGCGGCCAGCCGGGCCTCGTCGAGGGCGAGCCGGATGGCCTCGGCCATCTCGCCGCCGTCCAGCCGCAGTCCGGTCATGTGGTACGCGTTGGAGCGGGTCGCGAACCCGGCGATCTCCGCGTAGATGCGGGCGCCGCGGCGGACCGCGCGGTCGTGCTCCTCCAGGACGAGCACGGCGCTGCCCTCGCCGAGCACGAACCCGTTGCGGGTCCGGTCGAAGGGCCGGGAGGCGGTGGCCGGCTCGTCGTTGTGCACGGAGGTGGCGCGGATCGCGTCGAACGAGGCGAGGGTGATGGGCGTGATGGGGGCCTCGGCGGCGCCCGCCACCATGAGGTCGGCGCTGCCCTCGCGGATCAGCTCGACGGCGTGGCCGAGCGCGTCGAGCCCGGAGGTGCAGCCGGTGGAGACGACGCCGACCGGTCCCAACGCGCCGGTGTCGCGCGCCACTTCGGCGGCGACGGAGCTCGGTGCGAGGTAGTCGCCGAGCCGGGCCTCGGCCCGGGTGTGGTCCAGGAGCCACCGGCTGCCCGACTCGCTGACGTGCGCGTACACCTCGTCGAGGCCGCTGCTGCAGCCGACGGCCGTGCCCAGGGACACGCCGGTGCGCTCGCCGTCGGCGGCGAGGGCGAGTCCGCTGTCGGCGACCGCTTCCCTGGCCGCGACGAGGGCGAACTGCGTGACGCGGTCCAGACGGTGCGCCTCGGCGGGGGCGAAGCCGTGGTCGGCCGGGTCGAAGTCGGCCTCCGCGGCGATCTGCGAGCGGAACGTCGCGGCGTCGAACAGGGTGATGCGGCGGGTCGCGGTGCGTCCCTCGGACAGCAGCGACCAGAACTCCCGGGTGCCCGTGCCGCCGGGCGCGACCACCCCGATTCCGGTGATGACGACTCGTCTCATCGGTTGCCCCCTCATGTCGATCGGTTCCGGTTGCGGTGCTGGTCCCGCGCCGGTCAGCGGCCGGCCGGGACGGGCGCGAGGCGCGTCACGGCGCGGCTCGCGCGGCCGAGCAGGCGGGGCAGTTCGCGACCCCGTACGAAGAAGTGGTCGCCCGGCACGGTGCGCAGGGCGAACGGGCCAGTGGTCCAGCGCCGCCAGCCGGCCATCGTGGCGGCCGGGGCGAGCGGGTCGTCCCGGCCCGCGACGGCCACCACCGGCACGTCGAGCGGTCCGGCGGGCGACGGCCTGCGGGCCGCGGTGCGCAGGGCGTCGGCGAGCAGGAGGTCGTCCCGGAGCACGGGCAGCACCATCCGGTGCCACAGGCTGCCGGGTGCCGCTCCTCCGGGGAACGCCGGGAAGTCGCCGAGCAGACCGAGCAGTTCCTCGTCGGGGGCCCGGCCGGCCTTGGCCAGGGCGAGGCGGGTGTCGGGCGGCGGGCAGGCGCCGACGACGAGCAGGGCGGGGGCGGGCAGCGCCATCTCGCGCAGGGCCCGGGTGAGCGTGAGGGCGACCAGGGCGCCGAGGCTGTGCCCGTAGATCAGGTACGGGGCGGACGGGTCGGCGGTGCCGGTGATGTCGTCGGCCCCGGTGAAGTGGGGCAGCAGGTCGGCCAGCAGGGCGTCGGGTCCGGTGACGCGCGGCTCGCGGCGCCGGGTGTCGCGGCCGGGCAGCAGGTGCGGCACGGTCCGCGCGGCGGGACCGAGGTCGCGGCGCCAGCCCGCGAAGGAGGAGACGCCCGCCCCGGCGTGGGCGAAGCAGTGGACCCGGAGCGGCTGTTCGTCGGACATGCGGCGTACTCCTCGGCGTCGGACCGGACTGAGGTGGGGGTGAAGTGCCGGGCGCGTCTCGTCGGGCGCCCCGGCTCAGGCCGCGTAGAGGTTGAAGGTGGAGCCGCGGCGCGGTCCGCACAGGACGTCGAGGGCCGGGTCGACGGCGAGCATCGCCTGGTGCAGGCGCTGCAGTTGGGGCGAGGGCTCGACGCCGAGGTCCTCGACGAGCCGCAGCCGGAGCTTGCGGTAGACGTCGAGGGCGGTGGCCTGGCGTCCCGAGCGGTAGAGGGCCACCATCGCCTGCGAGTGCAGTCCCTCGTGCTGGGGGTGGCGGGCGATCAGGTCGGCGAGCTCGGCGATGACCTCGGAGTGCCGGCCGAGCCGCAGGTCGGCGTCGATGCGGCGCTCGACGGTGACGAGGCGGCTCTCCTCCAGGCGCATGACCTCGATCTCCAGGATCGGCCCGGTGCTCACGTCCACCAGGGCGGTGCCCTCCCACATGCCGAGCGCGTCGCGGAACCGCGCGGCGGCCTGCTCGTCGTCACCGGCTTCGAACGACGCCTGTCCTTCGGTGACCAGCTGCTCGTAGCGGTGCACGTCGACGCACTCCGGGGACACCTGCAGCAGGTAGCCGCCGTGTCGCGTGGCGAGCACTTCCTTGGCGCTGCCGGGTGCGCCGGGCCCCATCGCGGTGCCGAGGCGCCGGCGCAGCTGCAGGATGTACGTCTGCAGCGTGGTCATCGCGCTCTGGGGCATGTTGCTGCCCCAGATCTCCTCCATGAGCGTGGACACGGGGACGACCCGGCCCGGATAGAACGACAAGAGCGCGAGGATCTGCCTCGGCTTGCCCGCGGTCGGCACGATGGACACTCCGTTGACGTCGGCGCTCAACGGGCCCAGAACCTGAATCTGCACGGCTTCCTCCCATACCCGATCGAGTCCGCGGTGGTTCGATACCACCGGCGCGTCGCACGGTAGCCGTGATGTCCCGGCCACTCTTCGTATCTCCACTGCGGTTCAAGTCCGGCTCCACGGCGCCCGGTCGGCGTCCTGGCCGGGCGCTCCCACGGGCGGCGGCAGCACGACGCGCCGCGGTGCGCTGCGGCTCCACGGGAAGCCGTGGTGCAGGTCGAGGACGGGCTCCTCGTCGGGGCTCGTCATGACGGTGACGGCGACGAGCACACCGGGTTCCGGCTCCAGTTCGGCGAAGCGCCACTGTCCCGGCGGTTCGTCGTCGGGCGGCCGGAAGGCGAGCACGCCCTCGTCGTCGGCGAGCGTGAACGCGAAGGAGTCGAAGGCGAGTCCGAGCCCGAGCCCGCGCGCCTTGGCGTAGGCCTCCTTCAGCGTCCACAGCCGCAGGATCCTGCGGTCGCGGTCCCGGCCGGGGGCGGCCCGCGCGACCCAGGCCGCCTCCTCGGGCGCGAAGCTCTCGACGATGGCGTCGATGCTCCGGTCCCGGTCGAGGCGTTCCACGTCGACGCCGATGCGGTGTCTGCGCACCACGCCGAGCAGGTTGTACCCGCCCGCGTGCGACAGGTTGAAGTCCAGTTCGCGGCCGCCGCGCGGCAGTCCCTCCACGGGCTTGCGCAGGAACGGCCGGCCCCGCGAGGAGCGCCACAGCACGGCCTCCGCCTCGGGAACGCCGCTCTCCAGGGCCAGGACGCGGCGGACGAGCGCGTGCGCCACCAGGTACTGGCGCCGGTCGCGGTCGAACAGGAACCGTCCGGCGGTCTCCTGTTCCTGCTCGTCCAGCCAGTTCGTCGCGAGCGTGGCGGCGATGGCCGGGGCGAGCGCCTCGTTGGGGCAGAACCAGAGCTGGACGGGTGCCGCGGGCCGCGCCGTCCGCTCGGGCCGGTCCACCAGTGCGGGAGACGTCATGCGTCCGGCTCTCTCCCCCGTCGGGCGGGTATGTGGTCGTGGTCCATGTCCGTGCGCCGCCTCAGTCCTGTCGGGGCATCAGGGTGAGCGCCTCGTCGACGGTCATCCGCCCGTCGCGCACCGCGTCGAGCAGTTCCTCCAGCGGCATCGGCGCGGCGGCCCTGGCCTGCGCCACGGCGACCGGGTCGGGGCCGACCGGCAGCTGCGCGGCGATGTGGGCGGCCAGCGCGGTGAGGTTCGGGTGGTCGTACAGGACGCCGTCGCGCTCACGCAGCCCGTAGACGAGGTTGATGACGGAGACGAACTCGGCGGCCAGCCCGGTGTCGACGCCGAGACCGGTGAAGGACTCGGCGGTGTCGATGTCCCACGGGTCGCAGCACAGGATGCGGGCGACCTCCTCGCGCAGCACGTCGAGGACGGGCGGCGCGGGTACGGAGACCGGTGGCGCGGGCGTCTCGGGCGCGGGAGCGGCGGGCGGCAGCGGTGCCGGGACCGCGGGCGACGACGCGGGCAGCGCGGAGGACGGTGCCGTCTCGCGGGCCAGGTACCGGGCGAAGTCCAGCGGTGTCGGGTGGTCGATCAGCGTGGCGGGCTTGATCGCGGTGCCGTAGTGCAGGTTCAGGGTGGCCACGTACTCGACGGAGAGCAGCGAGTCGACGCCGCAGGTGCGGAAGGTCTGCTCGGGGTCGATCTTCTCCGGCTTGATGCGCAGGACGTCGGCGAGCATGCGCACGATCTGGGCCAGCGTGTCGGCCTCGTGGGCGGCGGGCGCCGCCGTGAGGGCGATCTGTCGTTCACGGGGCATGGGGGGCTCCAATGGTCCTGGGTCCTGGGTCCTGGATGTGTGGTGCGCGGGTCACGTGACGTCCGCCGGGGCGGGGACGTGGCCGGGCGCTTGCGTGCGGTACCAGACGGCTTCGTCCGGCGGTACGAGCAGGGTGAGGAGGAGGTCCCACGACGCGGCGAGCCGCCTGGCGAGTTCGTCGGCGGACAGCGTCTTGGCCACGGCGGCCAGCCAGCACACCGTCGCCCACAGCAGCGTCGCCGCTCCCTCGCTGCGGCCGGCGGCCCGCAGGTCGCCCGCCTCGCCGGCCCGCCGGAGCAGGCGCAGCACCTCGCGGTTCCACACCCGGTAGAAGTCGGTGACCGGGGGGACCCGGTCGACGCATTCGTGGGTGATCCGCAGTCCGGCACCGACCAGCGGGTCCTCGCGCAGGGCGCGGGCCAGCCAGTGCGTCATGTCGATGAGTACTTGTACGGGCGGGGTGCCGGCGTCCTCCTGACTCCGCAGGAAGCCGACCAGCCGTGCGCCGCCCTCCTGTTGCACCGCGTCGGCGAGCTCGTCCTTGGAGGCGAAGTGGAAGTACAGCGCCCCCTTCGTCACGCCGGTGACCGCGACGATCCGGCCGAGCGTGGCGCTGGCGTAGCCGTGCTCGGCGAACATGCGCGCGCCCGCCTGGATCAGGTTGTCCCGTGTCCGTTCCGACCTGGCCTGCATCGCGGCTCATTTCTCCCGATTCTCAAGGGCCCAGAACCCCGGGTGCCGGCCTCAGCCGACCCGGGTCAGTCGCTCGCGGTCGGCGCCGAGCGTCTCGGTGGTGTGCTCCGGATTGGCCATCAGGATCGAGCGCTGCAGTCGGCGCAGGCCGGCCGAGGGCTCGAGTCCCAGCTCCCGTACGAGAGTTGCCCGCAGCCGCTGGTACACGTCCAGTGCCTCGCTGCGGCGCCCCGAGCGGTGCAGGGCGAGCATGAACTGGGCGTGCAGGTTCTCGTGCGTGCGGTAGCGGCTGACCAGGACGGTCAGTTCGCCGAGGAGCTCGCGGTGCCGGCCGAGCCGCAGGTCGGCCTCGATGCGCTGGTCGAGCGCGCACAGCCGGGTCTCCTCCAGGCGCCGGGTCTGCATCTCCAGCTGCGGTCCCGCCTGTACGTCGGCGAGCGCGGAGCCGGTCCACAGCGCGAGGGCGTCGCCCAGCTCGCGGGCCGCGCGCGGGAAGTCGCCGCCGTCCATGGCCCGGTAGCCGAGCCCGGCGAGCCGGTCGAACTCGCGGACGTCGCTGGAGCCGCCGGAGGTGTGCAGCACGTAGCCGCCCGGAGCGGTGGCGAGCACGTCCTTGGGCGAACGCGCCGGCGTGCCCTCCGGGTCCTTCTCCAGCGCGGTCGCGATCATCTCCCGCAGTTGCAGGACGTAGGTCTGCAGGGTGGTCCGCGCACTGCGCGGCGGGCAGTCCCCCCAGAGTTCCTCGATGAGCGAGGCGACGGGCACCACCTGGTCGGCGTGCAACGCCAGCAGGGCCAGTACCTGTCGCGGCTTCGGCGCCCGCGGGGTCACGGAGACCCCGTTCTCCCTCACGGCCAACGTGCCCAGTACTTCGATGTCCACGCCGTTTCCCCTCTTCGTGCATGAGTCATCAGTCGCCCGAGGCCGCGTCCAGATCCATGTCTCGGTACGTTGAGTTAAAAACAGGACGGACGGTTTGTCAATATCAAACCGACCGTGCTGTTTTAATAGTTCCTCATGAGCCCTCGAGGATCCCTCAGGCGCATAGAATGCTCACGTAAGCCTCGAAAACCGGACATACAAGGCCGAGAAGAACAGCGGAAGCTGCCACAGAGGCAACCCGAAAGCGCAGATAAAGAGACCTCTTGGTCTGTTCTTGGGGAACTTTACGGGTCGATAACCCAACTCCCCTGCCCCACGGGACGATCGGCGCTCTAGCTCCTCACGAGTCCGGGCCGGTCGAATGACCACGCCCGTCCGACTGCCGAGGAGTCGCCCCATGACGTACGTGATCGCGCAGCCCTGTGTCGACGTCAAGGACAAGGCCTGCATCGAGGAGTGCCCCGTGGACTGCATCTACGAAGGCCCGCGGATGCTGTACGTGCACCCCGACGAGTGCGTCGACTGCGGTGCCTGCGAACCGGTCTGTCCCGTCGAGGCGATCTTCTACGAGGACGATCTGCCGCAGCAGTGGGCCGCGTTCGGGCCCGCCGCCGTCGAGGTGTTCGGCGAGGCCGGCTCCCCGGGCGGGGCCTCCGCGTCGGGGCCGCTGGGCAGCGACCACCCCGTGGTCGACCGCCCCTCCCCCGCCGCCGCGTCCGCCTGACCGGCCGGGCGGTGGTCCGGGGTCCCGCCCTCGGCGGACCGCCACGGCGGGTCGGTCAGACCTCCTCGGGCCGCCGGGCCGCCTCGGCCAGCAGGCGCGCCAGATCGCCGACCGCCTCGTCGGTGCCGGTGTCCGCCGTCAGCACGACGGTCCGGATGCTGCACCCGTCCGCCGCGAGCCGGCGGGCCGTCTCGTAGGCACCCGCGCCGCCGCCGGAGAAGGCGACGAGCAGCAGCGGCCGTCCCGCCTCGGCCAGCGCGCCCAGCGCCCCGTGCCAGGCCCTCGGCCCCTCCGGGGAGAGACGCAGCAGGATCACCGTCTGCGGCCCCGCGTACTGCCGGGACAGCCGCGCGTACCAGGCCCTGGGCACGCCGGGGGACGGCACCAGACAGATGACCCCGCTCCCGCTCTCCCCCTGCCGCAGCGTCACGAAGGAGGGCCGGGCGGCCGCCGTGACCGACAGCTCGTCGAGCAGTTCGCCGATGGGCGTCGACTCGTCGGCCTCGTGCGGCAGTTCGCGCAGCAGGTCGGCGCA
Organism: Streptomyces sp. KL116D; assembly: GCF_030766975.1. Lineage (NCBI taxonomy): Bacteria > Bacillati > Actinomycetota > Actinomycetes > Kitasatosporales > Streptomycetaceae > Streptomyces > Streptomyces sp. KL116D. The sequence goes on from NZ_JASERH010000149.1 coordinate 13,848, forward strand.
GTCGGTCAGCAGACCGGTGCCGTCGGCCAGCCGGGCCCGGTCGTGGATCACGGACAGGACCAGGCCGCCGGCCCCGTCGCGGCGCGAGACCAGCGTGACCGGGAAGGCGTTCGCAGCGCCCGTGGTCTCCGGGAACTCCATGCGGATGCCGTGCGCGGCGAACGAGGGTTCCAGCCGGCGCAGCGGGTCGAGGCCGCTCTCGAAGACGAGCAGGCTCTCGGTGGTCGGGTCGGGCCCGGACGGCCCGTCGGACACCGTGCCGGTCCAGTCGTGGATCTGACCGGCCGACACCCACTCGTACGACGACAGGTCGATGGCCTGGTCCCGCAGGGCGGCCAGCAGGTCGGGCACCGTCGCGGTGGGGTCGACGTCGACCGAGACCGGCAGCGAGTTGCGCAGTGCGCCAGGCAGCAGTTCCACGCCCTCCAGCGGGATGCCGCGCCCGGACACCGCCACGCTGAACCGCACCGGCATCGAGCCGTCCGCGCCGGCCGCCCGGTAGAGCAGCAGCGCCCAGGCGGCCTGCAGCGCACCGCTCTCCGTCGCGCCCCAGCGGGCGGCCCAGGCGTCGAGCCGGGCGGCCTCGGCGGAGGTGAGCCGTACCCGGGCCCGTCCCGAACCGGTCTGCCAGGCGACCGGTGACGCGGTGACGTGCGCCGACACGGAGGCCGCCGGGCGCAGTTCGGAGCGCAGCCAGAAGTCCCGGGCCGCGGCGAGGTCCTGGGCCTCCAGCCAGCGCGCGTAGTCGCGGACGTCCGGGCGCCGGTCGCCGCCGGGCAGCGGGCCGTCCGCCAGGTAGGCGCGGCAGAACTCTGCGACGAGCAGGCGCACGCTCCAGGTGTCGATCAGCGCCAGGTGGTAGGTGAGCAGGACCCGGGTGGCCGGTACGTCCGTGCCGTCGTCCCGGGGACCGTCGAGCAGCGTGATCCGCAGGGGGCCTGGGGACCGCGGGTCGAGCCCGCGCCGCCGGTCGTCCACGAAGGCGTCGGGCCGGGCGCCCGCGCGGGTCACCCGCACGACCTCCGGCACGATCCGGTCGTGGATGGTGATCATGGGGTCGGGGCCGTGGTCGAAGGCGGCCCGCAGCGCTGCCTCCCGGTCGAAGACGGACTGCCAGGCCGCCCGGAACCTGACGAGGTCGAGCGGCCCGTGCCAGACCCAGCTGAGCTGTTCGATCTGCCGTCCGGTGCCGGGGTGCGCGTCGGCGTCGGCGAGCAGTTCGTGCTGCACCGGGCTCGCGGAGACGGTGCTCGTCGCGGCCGGCGGGGTGCCCCGGCCGCCCGCCAGTTCGTCCAGCACCTCGCGCAGCGCGGCGAGCAGCCGCTCGGCGGAGTCCTCGCCGACGTCGTCGCGGGCGGCGGGCAGCCGGTCGAGCCCGACGCACAGCCGGCCGCCCCTGATACGGGCGTCGACGTCCAGCGCGTACGGGACGGCGCCGCGCCGCGGCTGGCGGGCCGCGCGGACGCGCGCGTCCGGGGTGAACCGGACCAGGACCGGCACGGGTTCGCGCAGCGCGAGCCGGAGCATCGGGTCGGGGGCGTACTCGCGGCACGCGCCGAACGAGCCGCGCCCCAGGTCGCCGAGGCCCGCGGCGACGCGGGAGATGAACTGGCGCGCGTTGTCGTCGTGCCTGCCGTCCAGCAGGACGGGCTCGGTCTCGACGAGCGGGCCGACGGTCCGGGCGAGCGCCGGGCCGCCCTGCCGTCCGTCGACGCACACGTCGAAGGAGGCCCGCTCGGTGCCGCGCCACCGGATGAGCGCCAACCCCATGGCGCCGGTGAGGAGTTGGGCGGGGGTGAGGCCGAAGCGCCGGGGCACGGCGCCGGTCAGCCGCCGGGTGGCCGCCCGGCCCAGCGCGAAGCCGGGGTGGCGGCGCGGTTCGCCGGGGGGCAGCGGGACGCGGGGGCGCAGCGCGCGGGTGGCGGCGCGGCCCTCGGCGACGGCGTGCCAGCGGTCGGTCTCGCGGGGGTCGGTGGCCAGGACGGGCAGCGCGGCGCTCCAGTCCGTGTACCGCACGTCCTCGGCGGTGGGGTCCTCGTCGGGCCGGTCGAGCGCCGCCCGCAGGTCGGCCGTCAGGATGTCCAACGAGAGCTGGTCGACGACGAGTTCGTGGGCCACCACCACGAGCCGGCGCCGCTTGCGCAGCAGCAGGGCGCACAGGGTGCGGCCGGTGGCGGGGTCGAGCCGGCGGGCGGCGGCGGCGACGGCCTCGTGCTCGCGGGCCCGCGGGACGTCGACGAGGTCGGTGCACTCGGGCGCGGGCACGAGCGGCACGGCGTGGATGCCGCCGCCCTCCCGCGTGTCGATCCGGGCGCCGAGCAGCGGGTGGGCCCTGGCCAGGGCGCGCAGGGCGCCGTCCACGGCGGCCGGGTCGAACGGCTCGGCCGCGTTCAGGGCCCGTACGAGGTGCGGTCCCGGCGGGTCCTCGGCGCGCCGGACCAGGTCGAGCTGGGCCGGGGCGAGCGGGACGGCGGGTCCGCCGCGGGCGGTGAGCAGGTCGGCGACGAGGCCGGCCGGGAAGACGTCGGGGTGCTGTGCCGCCGCGTCCGGCCCGGCGGTGGGCCGCGGCTCGACGTGCAGCAGGTGGTGGTCGGGTCCCAGCCGTTGCAGGCTGTGGCGCCAGGTGCCGCCGCCCGCGGTGCGCGTGGCGGCGTGGTCGAGGGCGGCGGAGACCCGGCCCTCGGCCAGTGGTCCCCGGACCTCGAGGACCGGGGTGTCGTGCTGGGACTGCTGGCCCGGGTCGACGACCACGGTCATCGACACATCGGTGCAGCGCTCGGCGGTGGCACGGCCGTGGCTCATCGGCATCCGGGGCGGGGCCCCTACCCCCTCTCACGCTCACGCAGCGAAACGCTTTCGCCCTGCTCAGCAAGGTAGCGGCGGTGGCGCGGCGCGCCCGATTCCTCCAGCGCCGCTGGAGCGCTCCCCGATCGGGCCTCAGCCGAAGGACCGCGCGGGCACGGAGATCCACGGGTGAATACGGGCTGAACACGCACCGAATGCGGACGGAACGAGGTGGGCGTGGCCCGCCCTCCTGACGGGGGAATGAGGAGGACGGGCCGCGAGGCGGGTTCGCCGCCGAGCACTACTGTGCGCCCGCGCTCTCGAAGGGTGCCTGAGTCCCGGTACAGCGGGCGACGCCTCCCCCGCCGCCAGTTCATCACGCGCGGCGCGGCCGCGTGGGCTGTCCCGCCGGCGGGACGGCACCGGGTGATCGGGTCCGTTGAAGGGCGCTCCGCGGTCTGGCGATACTCGCCGTCCGTCACGAGCGCGAACTCCCGTGGCAGGCAAGGAAATTGACGGCCGACTCCCGGCCCCGTGCGCCGCAAGCCTTCTGGAGGCCTCTTTGAACTCGGAACTGCTGATGTGCGATGCCACGCATTTCCGCATCGACTACGTCATCAACCCGTACATGGACACCGGCATCCAGCCGGACAGCCTGGCCGTCCTCGCCGAGCACGAGGCCATCGAGAAGGCGCACGTCGCGGCCGGCCGGATCGTCACGCGCATGGAGTCCGCGCGGGAGTGCCCGGACATGGTGTACACGGCCAACGGGGCCTTCGTGAGCGACCGCCGCGCGGTCCTCGGCGCGCCGCCGGCCGCCCGCCGCCCCGAGATCCCGCACTTCCGGGCCTGGCTCAGGGGCCGTGGCTTCGACGTGCTGGACGCGCCGTACGACTTCAGCGGCCAGGGCGACGCACTGCCGTGCGGATCGCTGCTGTTCGCGGGGTACGGGCAGCGCACCGACCGCCGGATGCACGGGGTGCTGGCCGATGTGCTCGGGTACGAGGTGGTGCCGCTGCGCACGACCAGTGAGCAGTGGTACGACCTGGACCTCGCGCTCGCGGTGATCGACGCGCGCACGGTCGCGTACTGCCCGCAGGCGCTGGACGCCCCGAGCGGTCAGCGCCTGCGCGACCTGGGCCTCGATCTGGTCGAGGTGAGCGTCGAGGAGGCGAGCACGTTCGCCCTGAACATGATCAGCGACGGCTCGACGGTGACCATGACCACGGGCGCGCCGCGCCTTCGCGACACGCTGCGCGAGCGCGGCCTCGACGTGGTCGAGCTCGACACCACCGAGCTGCGCAAGGGGGGTGGCGGGGTGCGCTGCACCGCCCTCACGCTGGACAACCGGCTGCCGTCGCGGGCGCGTTGAACGGTGCCGCCCTCACCCGCTGCGGGGCAGGGCGGACACCAGGACGTGCTCGGGTGCGAGGCCGGGCAGCAGCAGCTCCCAGAACCCGGCGATCCGCCGCTCGGCGAGCCACTGCGGGTCTCCCCCGGCCAGCACCTCGATGCCGACGGTCACCGCCACGACCGCGGCGGCGGCGACGTCCGGTGACACGCCGGGAGCCAGGTGTCCCTCCGCCTCGGCGCGGTGGAGCGTCTCCTCCACCCAGGCCTGCCAGGTCTGCACCAGTCCGGCGTCGGCCCCCAGCGCGCGTTCGGCGCTGAGGTCGAACCCGGCCCGGACGACGATGTCGTCGGAGAGACAGGCCACCAGCCGGTGCGTCGCGTCGACGAGTGCCTGCAGGGCACTCGTCGACGCGCTCCCCGAGAGCCGCACGAGCTCGTGGATCACGTCGGTGGCCGCTTCCTCGACCGCCTGGGCGAGCGCCTTCTTGTTCTCGAAGTGGAAGTGCAGCGCTCCGCTGCTGACACCTGCCCGCTTGCTGATCGTCGCGAGCGAGGAGGGCACGTAGCCCTCCTCCGCGAACACCGCGGCCGCGGCGTCGATCAGCGACTTCCTCGTGCGCACCGCACGTTCCTGCTTGACCATTCAACTTCTCCTGTGGCCGTCGGCGGGCAACGTGTCTACGACCGCCGTGGTGATGCGGGGGGTGCGTGGGGGTGCGGGGGGTGAGGGGGGCTACTGAGGGGGGTTGCCGTGCTTCCGGGACGGCAGATCCGCGTGTTTGGTCCGTAACATCGCCAGGGACTTGATGAGCACCTCTCGGGTCTCGGCGGGGTCGATGACGTCGTCGACGAGGCCGCGCTCGGCCGCGTAGTACGGGTGCATGAGTTCGGACTTGTACTCCTTGACCATGCGGGCGCGCATGGCCTCGGGGTCCTCGGCCCCGGCGATCTGCCGGCGGAAGATCACGTTGGCGGCGCCCTCGGCGCCCATCACGGCGATCTCGTTCGTCGGCCAGGCGTAGGTGAGGTCGGCGCCGATGGACTGCGAGTCCATGACGATGTACGCACCTCCGTACGCCTTGCGCAGGATCAGCGAGATCCGCGGCACCGTGGCGTTGCAGTAGGCGTACAGCAGCTTCGCACCGTGCCGGATGATCCCGCCGTGCTCCTGGTCCACACCCGGCAGGAAGCCGGGCACGTCCAGCAAGGTGACGAGGGGGATGTTGAAGGAGTCGCACATCTGGACGAAGCGGGCGGCCTTCTCGCTCGCCTCGATGTCCAGCACCCCTGCCAGGACATGGGGTTGGTTGGCGACGATGCCGACGACCTGGCCGTCGAGGCGGGCCAGGGCGCAGATGATGTTGCGCGCCCAGCGCTCGTGCACTTCGAGGTAGTCGCCGTCGTCGACGAGTTCGGCGATGACCTCGGTCATGTCGTAGGGCCTGTTCCCCTCGACCGGGACCAGGTCGAGCAGCACCTCGGTGCGCCGGTCGGCCGCGTCGTCGCCGCGGACCACGGGCGGGGTGTCGAGGTTGTTCTGCGGGAGCAGGGAGAGGAGATACCGGACTTCGGCGATGCAGGTCTCTTCGTCGTCGTAGGCGAAGTGACACACGCCGGAGGTCTCCGCGTGGACGTCGGCGCCGCCGAGCCCGTTCTGGGTGATCTCCTCGCCGGTGACCGCCTTGACCACGTCAGGACCGGTGATGAACATCTGCGACGTCTCACGGACCATGAACACGAAGTCGGTGAGCGCCGGGCTGTAGGCGGCGCCGCCCGCGCACGGGCCCAGCATCACGCTGATCTGCGGGATGACACCCGACGCCTTGGTGTTGCGCTGGAAGATCCCGCCGTACCCGGCGAGCGCCGAGACGCCCTCCTGGATCCGCGCACCCGCACCGTCGTTCAGCGACACCAGCGGGGCACCGGCCGCGATGGCCATGTCCATGATCTTGTGGATCTTCGTCGCGTGGGCCTCGCCCAGCGCACCGCCGAAGATCCGGAAGTCGTGCGCGTACACGAAGACCGTACGGCCCTCGACCGTGCCCCAGCCGGTGATCACACCGTCCGTGTACGGCTTCTTGGCCTCCAGGCCGAAGCCGACCGCCCGGTGCCGGCGCAACTGCTCGACCTCGTTGAACGACCCCTCGTCCAGGAGCAGCTCGATGCGCTCGCGCGCCGTCAGCTTGCCCTTCGCGTGCTGGGCCTCGGTCGCCTTCTCACTGGGCCCGGCCAGCGCCTGGGCACGGATCGCGTGCAGCTCTGCCGTACGCCCACGAGCCCCACTGGGCTGCGGTTTCGGTGGCGGGGCAGTCACCATCGCCATATCACTCCAGTCCCTTCCTGCGACCAGCCCGAGGAGGTCGCACCCAGGGTCGCAGGATGACTTTAACAAACCGCCCATGCGGTTTATAGGTGGCTGCGACATCTTTCTGTCTTATCACCTGGTCAGCCGGTCAGCGCCAGCTCCCCGGGGCCGAGTAGGCCGGTGCCGATCTGCGCACCCGCGGGCGCCGTGCGGCGGCCGTCTCCGCCCGGCTCCGCAGCGCCCTGCTGCGGGCGATCAACACCGCGGCGATGGCGGCCAGTTCGTCAGGCTCCGCTTGGCCGCGCTCCACCCGCAGCACGCACTCCTCGTCACGCATCCGTCCCACGCTCCCTTCGGTCCGCTTTGAACCGACGGTGCGCCCGCGCGCTCGAGAGTCGCTATGAAGTCGCTTGAGGTCTCCGGGAATCGCATAAGGTCCTATCAACATCAACTCCGGCCAACTCCCTGGTCACGGAGAGTGTCGCCGGGCAAGGCGGAACCTCGTCCACACGATCACCGCGGAACGTCTGGAAATTAAACCGGATGGTATGTATCTTTACGGCGGGCTCCACTTCGGGCCCCAAAAACCGCGAAGCCAGGGGGAATCCGTGTCCACTGAGACCTTCCGTATGACCCGCGCGATACCCGGTACGGCGCACAGTGCGAACGGCCTGACGATCTCCACCAGTTCCGTCGATCTGCCGCGTTATTCCAAGCTGACCACCACGGTCCCCAAGGAATTCGTCCACCGTGCGGGCGTGGCCGAGGTGATGCTGACGGACTGGATTCGCAAGGATGACCTGCACTTCTCCGTCGCGGCCCAGTGGCCGAGAGGGCACGCCTTCTTCACGCCCTCGGCCGGCTGCCACGACCCGTTGATCAGCGCAGAGACGATCCGCCAGGTCGGGTCGCTGCTCGCCCACGCGGAGTTCGACGTTCCGCTCGACTTCCAGTTCGTCATGTGGGACCTCAAGCTCGAGACGCACCCGGCGCACATGACGGTCGGCGGCGCTCCCGCGTCCCTCGACATGGACGTCACCTGCCACGACGTCAAGCGGCGCAACAACGCGCTGGCCGGCTTCCGGTACGAGGTCGTGGTCCGCCGCGACGGCCAGGTGGCCGCGACCGGCGGCGCCAGCTTCACCTGCATGCCCCCCAGGGTCTACCGCCGGGTGCGCGGCGGCCGGGTGACGGACACCGTCCGCCCGCTGCCCCTCACCGCTCCGACGGCACCGCAGGGCGTCGGCCGGGTGTCCCCCATGGACGTCGTCCTGTCCGCCACCCCGCGCGACGACCGGTGGCAGCTGCGGGTGGACACCCGGCATCCGATTCTCTTCGAGCACCCCGTCGATCACGTTCCGGGAATGACGCTCCTCGAAGCCGCCAGGCAGGCCTCGATCTCCCTCATGGGCGCCCCCTTTCGGCCTGTCGCTTTCGCAAGCGAGTTCTCGCGCTACATCGAGTTGGACGAGCCCTGTTTCATCGAGGCGGAGATCATTCCCGGCGATGGTGCGCGGGTCCTGGTAACCGCCCGGCAGAACGACGAACTCGCCTTCACTTCCGTGGTGACGATGGAGGCTCTTCCCGTCTGAGAACGGAATGACAAGGACCCCGGAATCGCGAAGTCCGATTCCGGGGTCCTTGTCATGTGCCGGAGTCACCGCGGTCGACGAATATCCCCGTTCCCCCTTTGCGTTCACGGTCACAAACCGGGCTCGATGGAAAAGGCGTTGCGATAGTCCTCGGCCCACTTCCGGAAAGTGATCGCGGGACGGCCGGTCAGTGAACCCACGGTGCCGTCAACGGCCGACTTCGCCCCGGCCAGCTGCCGCCGCGCACTGCCGAGCAGCGCCTCGACGATCGGCGCCGGGTACCGCTCGGCGAGACCCGCGCGGGCCTGCTCGGGCGTCAACTCCTCGAACCGCAGCGGCAGACCGAGCACCTGGGCGAGCTGCTCGGTCTGCTCGGCGGGGGTGATCGGCTCGGGGCCGGTCACCGTGTACGCCTGGCCCGCGTGCCCGTCCTCGGTCAGCGCCCGCACCGCGACCTCGGCGATGTCCCGCGGGTCGACGCAGGCGCTCGCCGACGTCCCGTACAGCGCCCTGACGACCCCTTCGGACCGGATGGACGCCGCCCAGGAGAGCGTGTTGCTCATGAAGGCGCGCGGCCGCAGCAGCGTCCACTCCAGACCGGAGGTGCGCACCAGCTCCTCGGTCGTGCGCTGCCACCGGGTGATGAGGTCGACGGCGTCCGGGTCGAGCACGGCCGCGGCCGACACCTTCACCAGCCGCCGTACGCCGGCCTCCCGCGCGGCACGGACGAACTCCCGGTCGTCGTCGCCGCCCACCCGGTTGGTGATGACGAGCGCCGCGCTCACCCCGTGCAGCGCCCGCTCCAGCGACCGCGGGTCGCCGTAGTCGGCGGCCACGGCCTCCGTGGTCTCCCCCTTCACCGTCACCTTGGCGGGGTTCCTGGTCATCAGACGGACCCGCAGCCCGTCGGGCAACCGCCGGGCCACCTCCCGCCCCACCGTCCCCGTCGCTCCCGTCACCAGAATCATCAGGTCCCCTCCCCCGACCACGGACGCCGGTCAGGCGTCTCTTCCCTCGGACACATGGGCCGCATCCGGCCATCAAGCAGTAAGATACCCACTGGACGGTTTTTATTGACGGTAGATCCATCGACTGAAAGAGACCTTCATGGCAAAGCAAGACCGAGCCATCCGCACACGGAGGGTGATTCTTTCCGCTGCGGCCAAGGTCTTCGAGGAGCGTGGCTTCCAGGCAGCGACGATCAGCGAGATCCTCAAGACGGCCGGCGTCACCAAGGGGGCCCTGTACTTCCACTTCCCCTCCAAGGAGCACCTGGCCCAGGGGGTGCTCTACGAGCAGGATCAGCAGGCGGCGGTCCAGGACCAGGCCTGCAAGGTCCAGCAGCTCATCGACACCGTGATGCTGCACGCCTACCGGCTGCAGACCGACCCGATGGTGCGGGCGGGTGTCCGGCTGTCGCTCGATCAGCAGGCCCACGGCCTCGACCGGAGCGGGCCGTTCGTGCGCTGGTCCCAGATAGTCAGGACCCTGCTCACCGAGGCCCAGGAGCAGGGCGAGCTGCTCCCCCAGGTGGTGATCACGGAGACAGCGGACGTCACCGTGGGTGCCTTCGCCGGTGTGCAGGCCATGTCGCAGGCCATGTGCGACCACAACGACCTGCTGATCCGGGTCTCCGCGATGCTGCGCCACCTGCTGCCCAGCGTGGCGCATCCGTCCGTGCTGACGAGTGTCGAACTCGGCGCGGACCGGGGCGAGTTCGTCGCCCGCATGGTGGAGGCGGTCGAACCCCAGGAGCCGGCTCACGTCAGCTGAGGGCGTCGGCCAGATCGCGTCCCGCCGCACCGTGCGGAGCGGGACGCCTGGCCCTCCCCCTCTCGCCGAAGTAGACGGCCAGAGCGCTCGGCAGCGCATCCCCGCCTGACGACCAGGCGATGTACCCGTCGGGCCTGACCAGCAGCGCGTCGCACGGCAGTGCGGGCGTCGCCTCCACCTGGACCACGTGGAGCTGGTCCTGCCACGGCCCGGCCTGCCGCCGGTGGCCCTCGCGGTCGGTGCCGGAGAGCAGCAGCAGCGGACGCCCGTCGCGCAGCAGGCCGATCACGTCGGTGCGCCCGCCGGCGGTCTCGACGACGGCGTTGCTGAGGAACGTGCCCTCCCAGCGGGACGGGCGCGGGGTGAGTGACGGCAGGACGGTGTCCTGCGCACTGACCATCGACGCGAGGGCGTCCCCGAAGGGCCCCTCCGTCAGCATCCCGGCGAACATGTCGCGCAGGGGGTCGAACTCGGTTCCCGGGCGCATCAGGGCGAGTTGGGCCCGTGCGTTGTCGATGATCCGCCGGGCGGCGGGACGGCGCTCCTGCTCGTAGGTGTCGAGCAGCCCGTCGCTCGCGTCGCCGCGGACCGCGAGCGCGAGCTTCCAGCCCAGGTTGAGGCCGTCCAGCAGACCGGTGCTCAGCCCCTGGCCGCCGATCGGGAAGTGCACGTGCGCCGCGTCGCCGGCCAGCAGGATCCGCCCCGCGCGATAGGCGGAGGCCAGCCGGGAGAAGTCGCTGAACCGGCTCAGCCACTCGGGCTCCGCCATCGCGACGTCCCGGTCGACGAGCCAGGAGACCTCGTGCCGGAACTCGGCCAGGGTGACCGGCAGATGGCGCGCGGGGTGCGGTCCCGAGCAGTTCAGGGTGCGCAGCCGCACGACTCCCCCGCCCGCGTCCTTCACGATGACCCAGCCGCGCGGCGTGCGGTGCCAGCCCGGCCGCAGCGCGCCCTCGTCGGCCAGCCGGACGTCGCCGGCCAGCGCGGAGATCGTGGCCGGGAACGACTGGGAGCCGATGCCCGCGTGCTCGCGGACCGTGCTGCGTGCGCCGTCCGCGCCCACCACGTAGTCGGCCGTGCAGGACAGCCGCCCCGACGGCCCCTCCGCCTCGATGTGCACCGCGTCCCGTGACGGCTGGACCGCGGTCACGCGGTGGTCCCGCAGGATGCGCGCACCGGCGGCCAGGGCCCGCTCCTCGAAGTGCCGTTCGAGGTCCTCCTGCGGGCACTTCAGCAGCGGCTCGGGCTCGGTGGCGGGCGCCGTGATGGTGAGCCCGGACATCCCGGCGAAGTGGAACGGGCTCGACCGGTGCGTGGCGGCCGGGGGCCCGACGCGTGCGGGCAGATGCCCGCGCCGCTGGAGGCACTGCACCGTCCGGGCGTGCAGGGTGGTGGCCTTGGGCCTCCGGGACACCTCCGTCCTGGCCTCCAGGACTACGGTGCGTATTCCGAACCCCGCCAGCTCCGCGGCCAGAACCAGACCCACGGGCCCGCCCCCCACGATGACGACCTGCGGCTCTTTGTCGTTCCCCGTCACATTTTCCCCCTATGCCCGGGCAGGCGGGTCACTTGCCGTGTGTGACCACGCCGCTGCAGACCGGAAAAATATACCGGTTGGACGGTTCTTCGCAACGGCCGCTCCGCCTCAACCTCCTGAGGATCGGATCGGCTCCCCGCGCGCCGACAATCAGCCACCCTCGCCGTGCGGAATGGCCAATTCCCCTATCCTGCACGGAAAATCGCAGCCCATCCGCTTGAGGAGCGCTCGCGCCCGGCCGACAGCGGACCCTGTGGACGGCCTATGATCCTCCCTGGAATCGCGTCAGCCGCCGCATCCGCCACCCTGATCCTCCGGCGCAACACCCTTGAAAACCAAACCGGGTGGTAGGTATCTTGTGGGGCTGAAGCTTGCTGATGCTGAGGCTCACCAGGAGGGATCAGCGACTGAAGCGACGCTGGACTCGAACAGGCGGCACCATCCTGCCCCGCGCTCGTCACCTCGTACAGGAAACTGAGTCGCTTCAGTCGCTGCCCACCGTGGTCCGGTCGCTCAACTCTGATCACACATGGCCGATATGCACCATATAACGATCACACCAGAACCTTGCCCGAACCGCCCATGCCGCCACATCCGTATCGCTAGTGTGAGCCGAGTACTGAGTCGCTTGAGTCGCTCGGATCGCTGGCTGGGGGATGCACATGGCTTCTGAGCTGCGAGGAAGACCCAGCGACTCAGGACACGCCTGGGTCGCTCCCCCGCATGCCGAAACGACTCTGCGCGAATCGGTCGGACCAGCGACCCGGGGTGCGGGCCGCGCATGACCTCACGCCGCAACGAGACGATCGTGCCGGGCTCGGCGCACACCATCCTTCCGGAGAGCCTCACGGACCGCGGCAGCGCGAAGCTGTTCGTGCAGCTCTACTCGAACGACTACCGGCACGTCCCCGGGCTCGGCTGGTACCGCTGGGACTCGACGCGCTGGCAGATCGACGAGGACGACGCGGTGTTGTGGGCGGCCGGGGACCTCGCGGAGGCGATGGCCGCCTCCGACCCTCGCGGCCTGTACTCCGATGCCGCGCTGTGGCAGCACCGTTGCCGGGCGCTGAGCACGACGGGCATCCACGCGATGCTGGCGCAGGCGAAGTCGGCTCCTGGCATGGTGCTGAACGCCGCGCGCCTGGACGCGGACCCGTACGCCCTGTGCACGCCGCGCGGGATCGTCGACCTGCGGACCGGCCGCATCAAAACACCCGACCCCAACGAGGACTTCCACTCGCGCTCCACCACGGTGGGGCCCGAGCCGCTCGCGGCACCTCGCTGGGAAAGGTTCCTGGCGGACACCTTCGGCGAGGACGCCGAAGGCCGGGAGATGGTCGGCTTCCTGCAGCTGCTCCTCGGCTACTCCGTCACGGGCGATGCCGGCGGCCAGGTGCTGCCGTTCCTGTTCGGCTCGGGCAAGAACGGCAAATCGGTCCTCCTGGACGTCCTGATGAAGCTCCTCGGCGACTACGCGGACGCCGCCCCGCCGGGCTTCCTCATGTCCCGTCCGGGCGAGGGGCATCCGACGGATCTGGCGGAGCTGCACGGCCGCCGCGTGATCGTGTGCAGCGAGGTCAAGCACGGCGACAGGTTCGACGAGGCGCGGGTGAAGTCGCTGACGGGCGGCGACCGGATCAAGGCGCGGCGGATGCGGCAGGACTTCTTCAGTTTCCAGCCGACCCACAAGCTCTGGCTCCTGGGCAACCACCGCCCGGAGGTGGGCACGGGAGGCTTCGCGTTCTGGCGCCGGATGCGGCTGATCCCCTTCGAACGCGTCGTGTCGGACGAACGGAAGATCGACAACCTCGCCGACATCCTCGTCACGGAAGAGGGGCCCGGGATCCTCGACTGGCTGGTCCGGGGGGCCCGTCGCTATCTGTCCGGCGAGAAGGACCTCACCGGCCCGGAGCGGGTCCGGGTCGCCACGACCGCGTACGTGGAGACCGAGGACCACACCGGGCGCTTCCTCGCGGAGTGCTGCGCCCTGGGGCCCGGGCTGCGGGCCGAGCAGACCCGGCTCCACGCCGCGTACCGGTCGTGGTGCCGGATCGAGGACGTCCCCCCGATCGCGTCGCGGGCGCTGGCCGCGAGGATCCGGGAGACCGTGGGGCTCGCCTCGCCCAGAGGGATGGTCCTGTCCAACCAGCGCAAGTACTACCCGGGCATCGGGCTGCTCGCCGAGGAGCTCGCTGCCTGAGCTCCCACCGCGGGCGGCGCGGGGTGGGTGCCCGGCCGCTCCTCAGGCCTGCGAGGGCAGCGTTATGTCCAGTTCCTGCATGGCCTGCGACGGTGGTCCGCCTTCGGACCGCTCCGTCTTGTACCCCTTGACCCGTGCGGCCAGGGTGCGCGGGTCCACGGCCTCCGCGGGCGCACCGGTGGCGTAGAGCCCGTCGGGGGCGCTGTCGCGGTCGTGGGGCAGCAGCCAGAAGACGCGGCGGCGGAACGTGCCGGAGGACCGGGACGCCTTGGCCTTGGGGCCGAGCAGCGCGTAGCCGACCATCCGTCCGTCACGGTGGTAGGCGGGCCGGCCGCGGCGGGTCGGGAGCCGGTCGAGGCTCTGGCGTACGTAGTCGAGAGTGGTGATGTCTTCCAGCCAGACGAGTTCGACCTCGTGGCTGATCTCATCCTCGGTGATCAGGGAGCTCATGCCCTTGCTTCCCTTTCCTCGTCGGTGAGCAGTCCGATGCCCGGGTAGTACTTGCGCTGGTTGGACAGGATCATCTCCTTGGGCGAAGCAAGTCCGGCCAGCTCACGGGCTCGTGCTGCGAAAGCGCGTGAGGACATGGGGGGCGCACCCTCATTGTGGCACCAGGCCTTGTAGGCGGCGTAGAGGCCTGTCTGCTCGGCACGATGGTCGGGGGCCAGAGTGCAGCACTCCTCGAAGAAGCGTCCGGTGTGGTCCTCGGTCTCGGCGTACGCGGTCGTGGCGATCCGCACACGCTCGGGACCGATGAGGTCCCGCTCTCCCCCCAGATAACGGCGGGCGCCGTCGATGAGCCATCCCAGGATCCCAGAACCTTCCTCCGTGACGAGGATGTCTGCGAGGTTGTCGATTTTTCGTTCGTCGGAGACGACGCGTTCGAAGGGGATGAGCCGCATGCGGCGCCAGAAGGCGAAGCCTCCGGTGCCGACTTCGGGGCGGTGGTTGCCCAGGAGCCAGAGTTTGTGGGTCGGCTGGAAACTGAAGAAGTCCTGCCGCATCCGGCGGGCTTTGATCCGGTCGCCACCGGTGAGGAGCTTGACGCGGGCCTCGTCGAACTTGTCCCCGTGCTTGACCTCGCTGCACACGATCACGCGCCGGCCGTGCAGTTCGGCGAGGTCAGTGGGGTGTCCTTCGTAGGGGCGCGACATGAGGAAGCCCGGTGGGGCGGCGTCGGCGTAGTCGCCGAGGAGCTTCATCAGGACGTCCAGGAGGACCGATTTGCCGTTCTTGCCGGAGCCGAAGAGGAACGGCAGGACCTGCCCGCCGACGTCTCCGGTGACGGAGTAGCCGAGGAGCAGCTGCAGGAAGTCGACCATTTCCCGGCCCTCGGCGTCGTCGCCGAAGGTGTCCGCCAGGAAGCGGTTCCAGCGCGGGGTGTTGACGTGCTGGGGGCCGACGGTGGTGGAGCGGGAGTGGAAGTCCTTGTTCGGGTCCGGTGTCTTGATCAGGCTGGTGCGCAGGTCGACGATGCCCTGCGGGGTGCACAGGGCATACGGGTCGGCGTCCAGGCGGGCCGCGTTCAGCACCATGCCGGGGGCGGACTTCGCCTGCGTCAGCATCGCGTTGATGCCCGTCGTCGACAGGGCACGGCGGCGGTGCTGTTGGAGCGCGGTCGTGGTGAACAGGCCGCGGGCGTCGTGCGGGGCGATGTTCTCCGCGAGGTCCCCTGCCGCCCACAGGACGGTGTCGTCCTCGTCGATCTGCCAGCGCGTGGTGTCCCAGCGGTACCAGCCGATGCCGGGGACGTGCCGGTAGTCGTTCGAGTAGAGCTTCACGAACAGTTTGGCGTTGCCGCGGTCCGTGAGGGTGTCCGGGAGCAGCCCGTGTGCCGTCGCGGGCGCGTCCGATGACGGGGCGTCGGCCTGGGAGGGCAGCGGGACGGCACCGGCTCCGCGGATCTGGGCGGCCACGGCGGCGGGGTCGAAGTCGAAGAGTGTCTCGTTGCCTGGGGTGGGCGACGTCACGGGCATCCTCCGTCGGAGTGGAGGGGCCTTTTGAGTCCTGCGGTCAGTCCGCTGGCAATGATCTGCTCCGCCCGGCGTTCCTGCCCGGGGCGCGCGGCGGCCGCGGCCGTACGGAGGGCTTCCTCGGCCGACTCGCGGGACAGCCGGTCGGCGGCGACCAGGCCGCCCAGCGTGTAGGCGGCCCGGTTGAGCGCGTCGGAGAAGCCCGCGCCCTCGGCGACCCGGCCGCACTCCTCGACCGGGGCCAGGATCGCGGCGAGGCTGTTCCCGGTGCGGGAGCGTCCGCCTCCGGCGGCCACGACGGCCTGCTGGGCGCGGGGCGGTACGGGGCGGGGTGCGGGGATGTTCGGTGCCGGGAGGTGTCCGGTGCGCTCGAGCTCCTGGGCCAGCCACTGGGGCAGCGCGGCCGGTTCCCTGACCTCTCCGACGGCGGTGTAGGTGCCCGCGGCCGTCGTGGTGCCGGGGGCGATGATGTAGCCGCCGTGGGCCCGGATGTCGACCTGCCAGGCGAGGGCGCGGCCCTGACCGGAACCGGTGGAACACTGCCAGCGGCGGTAGTCCTCGGCCCGGTACCAAACGTGCAGCCCGCCCGAGGGCGTGCGGACGCGCAGGGTGGAGGCGTCCTCGGCGGGGCTGGGCTGGTCGCGCAGCGCGGCGAGAACTGCCAGCGAGTGGTAGCCCGTTGCCAGACCGGTGAGGTCGATGTGGTCGGCGATGGGGATGCCCGGCAGGATCCGGTGGCGGCCCGGAGGAGGCGCGCTGTGGGCGTCCACGTCGACGACGACCAGTCCCGCGGGCCCACAGGCCACCCCTACGCCGAAATCCGGCTGTGCGGCCCACCAGCGCTGGATACGGCGCTGATCGAGGGTGGCGGCGTGAAAGCCGTGGCACCAGCGACCGGCGGGCAGGCAGGGGCAATCGCTCGGCGTGTGAGAGGTGTTGCGGCAGTGCTCGCAGTTGCGGGCCGGCGTCTTGCGGCCCGGTGACAGCGGGTGCACGGGCCAGCCTCGGCGGGCGCACCACAGGGCCGTGGCCAACGGTGAGGCAGCGACTGAGGGATCGAGGGCAGGACGTCGCGAGTCACTGCGGGGAAAACGCAGTTCAGGGGACATGAACTCTCCTACTCAGCGACCGAAGCGACTCAACGACAGACACAGCCTAGCGAAGGTGTCCGGCGGTGCTGGGATGCACGGCCCAAGAGCTGTGTTGGCCGTGTCGACAAACGAGCCTGATGCACAGCCAGCGACTGAGGGGAAACGGGCAGCGACTGAGCGACCTTCAGTAGCTGAAAAACGAGCCTGAAGAAAGAGCAGGTCAGGGGCGCGCCCAGAGCAAAACAGCGACTGAAGCGACTGAAGGTCTCTATCTATGACGCACACGAGAAACCCTAGATGGCTTCATATATAGGGAAGTTGAGTCGCTTTAGTCGCTGATCAGCCCCAACATAGCCTCTGACCTGGGCTTTCTTCCAGCTACTGAACAGCGACCGAAACGTCGCTCAGTCGCTGGGCTTCAGTCGCTGTCCCCTGAGGAGCGACTCAAGACAGCGACTCAAGCCGCTCCGCAGCGACTGAAGCCCAGCGACTCAAGCTCAGCTACTGAAGCGACTGAAGCGACCGTCCGACGGCCACGGCCTCGCGCCCCCGGACCGCTTCCGCTGCAGGCTGCTTTTTCTTTCTGCCCTTGGACACATTGGACGTGACGGACGCTCTGGGTGCGATGTGACGTGGGTCACTGGCTGTGGAAACGGTGACAGGAGGGTGTCGCGGAGGGCTGCGACGGTCCACTCATGACGATCACCGATGAGGACTGCCTCGCCGAAACCCTGGCGTTCAACACGCAATTCGCGACCGAGGCCGCGAACCGGCCCCGTGCGAACCCGCTGGATGCCGTTCTGCTGGCTTCTCTGCGGCGCAAACGGCTGGGCGGCTCCACGCCGCCTGTGCGGCTGTCGCAGGGCCAGGACAGGGCCCTCGAAGGCGGGCTGAAGGTACGTGTCTTCGTGCCGGAGCAGGTGGACGGCGTGTACCTGCACTTCCATGGAGGCGGCTGGACGTTCGGCTCCGCGGACGGGCAGGACGTAAAGCTGTGGCGCCTGGCCGAGCAGACCAGGCTCGCCGTCGTCAGCGTCTACTACCGTCTCGCACCGGAACACCCCTTCCCCGCCGGCCCCGACGACTGCGAGGCGGCCGCCCGTTGGCTGGTGGAGCACGCCGCGACCGAGTTCGGCACCGAGCGGCTGCTGATCGGCGGTGAGTCGGCCGGAGCCCACCTCAGCGTCGTGACGCTGCTGCGCCTGCGCGACCGGCAAGGCCTCACCGGCGCCTTCCGGGCCGCCCAGCTGCTCTTCGGGCCCTACGACCTGTCGATGACGCCCAGCCAGCGATCGTTCGGCACCGAGCAGCTGCTGAGCAACACGGACACCCTGCGACGGACCTATGAACTGGCCACCCCCGGCATGGACGCGG
The DNA here is from genome assembly GCF_030766975.1 of Streptomyces sp. KL116D. Classification (NCBI taxonomy): domain Bacteria; kingdom Bacillati; phylum Actinomycetota; class Actinomycetes; order Kitasatosporales; family Streptomycetaceae; genus Streptomyces; species Streptomyces sp. KL116D. The sequence goes on from NZ_JASERH010000149.1 coordinate 31,830, forward strand.
AACAGCGCCGTGATCCCGAGGTCTCACCATTGTTCGCCGACCTCACCGGTCTGCCGGCGGCCCGGATCGTGGTCGGCAGCAGGGACCCGCTGCTGGACGACTCGCTCTTCCTGGCCGCCCGGTGGCAAGCCGCGGGTGCTCCCGTGGAACTGGGCGTCGTGGCAGGCGCCATGCACGGCTTCACCCTCTTCCCGCTGACCGTCACCGAACGGGAACAGCGCCGCGAACGGGACTTCCTGGCCGCCACGGGCCGCTAGCGTCGCCGGCATGAACCGGACGGCCCGGCTGTACGCGCTGGTGGAAGAGCTGCGCGTGGTGGCGCCCCGGCCGCTGACGGTCGCAGCGCTCGCCGCACGCTTCGAGGTGAGCACGCGCACGGTGCAGCGTGACCTCCAGGTGCTCATGGAGACCGGCGTCCCGGTGCGCACCACACCGGGGCCCGGCGGGGGCTGGTCGATCGACCCGGCCATGAACCTGCCCCCCATCCACTTCACCGCCGAGGAAGCCTCCGCCCTGGTCGTCGCTCTCGCAGCGACCGACTCCTCCGCCCCGTACGCCGGGGCCGCCCGCGCGGCAGCGCAGAAGGTCGCGGCCTCGATGACCGGCCCCGCCTCCTCGGCAGCCCAGGAACTGGCCGACCGCATCGTCGCGCTGCCCAGGCCGTCCGACTCGATCGTCCGCGCCGCGGTGGAACACGCCCTCACCACCAACACGGTCCTGCGACTCTCCTACGCCGACGCAGAAGGCCGCGAGAGCGACCGGCTGGTGGAACCGGCCGGACTGCTCACCGCCGACGGCCGGTGGTACCTCATCGCCTGGTGCCGCACCCGACGGGCCGGCCGGGGCTTCCGGCTGGACCGCATCAGAACAGCGACTCCGACCGCCGAGCAGGCACTCCCCCACGACCTCGCCGAACTCCTGCGAGGCTCTGCCGCAGCGGGCGCGGTGCAGCCCACCACGCTGGCCCCGCTCGTGCCCATGGCCCGGCACCGGACCGAAGTACTGCAAAGTTCAACGAATTCTGTCAGCGCGATCGAGAGCTCACGCCGCACGCAGCGAAAACCGGGATTCTGACCCTCCTCCGGCGCTGTCGTCGAACGTGCGGTGCGAGACGGTCGGTGGTCCGTCGGCTGCCCTTCCGCTGGGGCCACTCCCCCGCCCTCCTGCTCCAAGGGTCCGAAATCGGCGTCCTTGAGGCATGGGTGGCGGGGTGTGGGACTCGGCCAGGCTCCCGAGGGGTGGAGCTGCCGGGCCGCGGTGGGGTGCTGCGGAGCCGTACCGGCGCGGCTGCTTGCGCCGGGTTCACGGTTCTTCTGAGTGGTGAGTCGCTGTCCTCGTGACGAAGAACCTCACGGCGGCGAGTGACGGGCGGGCGCAGCGACCCACGGAGTTCTGCCGTGTCGGGTCGGAGCGGTCGAGGCAATCGCGCATGGGCGTCGCGCGTCGAGCACTGGTGATCATGAGGAAGAGGAAGGCCCGGTCGAGGACGTCCCGATGAAGCGAGCCCGGCGGGCAACTCGACGCGGCGGTTGGGCGGGCCGTTGGCGTGGTGGTTCGTCGGCTCGTCTCGGCAGGGTGCGTGAGGAGCAGCACGGGGTGCTGGGCCATCGATCGGCGCTGATGCTGCTTGCCTCTCCCCCGTGACATGGCCGGAAGATCTGGCCGGGCCCCGGCCGGTGCGAGGGCGATTGGTGGCGCGTTGGCTGTGGAATGCGAGCGCGCGCCATGTGGGTTCCCCGCGACTGCCCCGTGGTTGATCCTCTGTGTCGACTTCTCGGCTGGGCCGGACCCGTTTCTGCGTCGACGCGTGTCGCTTGGGTGGCTTCGGGCCGTCTGGCGATGGCTGGCAGGACGGGCTGGTCGTACGGGTGAGGGAGCTTGTTTCGGTCGCCGGTTCGTGGAGGAGCGCAGATGTGGGGCATGGCTGCTTCTCGTGTGACGGGGGCCCGGGTGATGGTGAGTGAGGGGAAGCGAGGGGGACGGGTTTTGTGCGTGGGCGCAGCGATTGAATCGCCGCAGAAGCGTCTCGAACGGAATCCTCTGTACGGCAGCTTGGGTGGTGAGGCGGGGGTTGTTTCCTGGGGCACCACTCCCCCACGCGCATCGTCGCGCGAGGGTCGTTCGTGAGCGCTATCCGGTTGGACGCCGGCGCGGATCACCTGGCAGCGGATCTCGCGAGCGCCGTCTGATGGCCGAGCCACGCAGCGACTCAAGAGTTCCGATGGTGAGCTGCGGGCTCCTGGCTCGTACCTGATGGATCGCTGGGAAGTGTGGCCCAGGTTCGGTCCGTCGATGCTGCCTTGGTTAGCCGTCTCCGTTCGGTGGCGGGACCCGTATCGGACGCGAGTGATGTGACGGGTACTAGTGCAGGTCTCGGAGCGGAGCATGTACTCGATGATCGGGGGCGGCGAGACCTGTCGTGGTGGCGGGGTGTCTTGTTGGGCGGATGGCCTCCTGGTCAAGCGTTGCGTGCCGGGCCATCACAGTCGATGGGAGGAGGATCAGAAGCGTCTCCTGAGATGTCAGCCGTGGCGCAGTATCAGGACAGGTTAGCTGCGTTTCCTGGGAATCACGTCCCCAAGAGAGCGACAGAGTGACCACGCATCAACTATGCTCATGCCTTGCTTCTTTAGCTAGAAAACAGCCTCTGACCAGGCAAAATAAACATCACTGCAAACATCGCTGCAAGCTTGCGCGCAACTAGGAGGGAAGGCGTGGTCATGTACCTTCCTTTCCGCCCTGACTCCGGCTTGCTGCAAGGGGTTTGCTCTGGTGGTGTGTCAGGGGTGGAGTGGTGCTTGGGGCAAGGGCTGGGTGCATGCCTGGGTGACCGCCTTCGTCAACACCCTCACCAAGGCCCGCATGTATGTCTGTTTGCAGGCTGCCTTGTCGGTCAGGCAGTAGGCGGGCGTCTGGGGTGGCGCGTAGGCAGGCTCGTCGGCGGAGTCGTTCGCCAGGGTGGCCATTTGCCTCCTGGTCCGCCTCACGGTGCGGTGCCGCGCTCGGCTGTCCGCCTGCCTCGTTGCCTGCATGGAGACCTGTACGCGTGCCAGCGCAACCGCTCGATGTCGGGTAGGAGTGTGCGCCTGCCTCTCCCCCTGTCAGCCTGCACCGTGAGCCGCTTGACGGCACGCGCGAACGTAAGTCAGTGCAGCGGCAAGGAGAGTCGTAAACCCGCCTGCTGGACTTGTAGTGGAACCGAAGGGCGGCTCCTCCGTTGGACGCCTGGTTGGTTCGGTCAGTGGGTGGTGTGCCTGGAGGGTGGTGGGACGCTCTGCCAGGTGTACGGCTTGACGGTGAGCGGGTGCCGGTGTCGGGGTGGGTGTTGGTCCGGCCGCATGGGTTCTCGTGGGCGTGTGTCATGGCGCGGGAGTTGGCGTGGATGCCAACCACGTAGCCGGAGTGCTGAGTTGCGTGGGGGAGTGCTCGGGGGTTTGGTGCCTGGTTTGCGTGGGTGGTGGGCGGACAGCCAGGTAGGTCGTTTGGATGGGTGTGTGCGGGTGGGCGGGGTGCGTTGTGGGGGTGTTGACGTGCGTGGCTGCCGGGGGACTGGTGGGAACGGTCGTGTGTGGGTGAAGGTGCGTGGATCGTTGCGGGGCGGTTGGAGCGGTCGTAGGACTCGCTGCGCGACCGGCGGGTGACCTGCCGCCTGGTGTGGGTGCGGGCAGTGCTGTGTGGGTGCTGAGGGGACCGGCGATCTGCTGCCCGGCTGGTGCAACTCCCTGACCCGATGCCCGGATGACGGTGTGTCGGTGTATGTGACTGGTGATCTTCCTGGTAGTGTGCCGATGGCCTTGTGACACAACTGCTCTGGAGGTGACTGTTCTTGTGGAGGCGTCAGGTGGTGTCTTTGCTTGTCGGTTCGCCTGGACGGTTACAGAGGTTCACGCGTGCTGAGCGGTCTGGGTCACAACGTTCGCCATCGCTGTCCGACGTGCTGGTCGACCATCCCGAAGTACGCGGTTGACCTGCGGAACGGGGGAGTGGGGACCGGTTTCGGGGCTCGGCCAACGGCTTTGGACCCTTCCCAGACCCCTTGGAGACACCCTGCGGAGCGCAGGATCGTTCTGAGCGAACTTTTGACCCTTCAAACCAGCTCAAATAGGGCAAATCTTGTCCCGGCCTGAACCAGAGTGAGGACCCATGGCCAGCCCCTTCGAAGCACCTGACGCGTATGCGCAGCAGCCCGGCATCCCCTGGGAAGCGCTGTCGCACATCTTCATGTTCGGCAACGGCAAGGGCGGCGTCGGCAAGTCCTCCGTCTCCGCGAACGCCGCCGGAAAGGCGGCCCGCAGCGGTCTGCGGACGCTCATCATCGACTGCAACGCGCAGGGCAACATCGCGCGTGAGCTCGGGTACAAGCGGGCCGAGTGGAACGACGGGGGAGCGGGGCTGCTCGAAGCGCTGCGGACCGGCGCACCGCTCACGCCGCGCAGGAACGTCCGGGAGAACCTCGACGTCGTCATGGGCGGCCCTGCGCTCGGCGACGAGTTCGGGATCTTCTTCCACACGCTGCTCGCGAAGGAAGGCCCGCACGCCTACCTGCGGCTGCTGATGTGCCTGCTCCCGATCGCGCACGAGTACCAGATCATCATCCTCGACACCCCGCCGGAGAACCCGTCGCTGCAGCGCCTCGCGCTGTCCGCGTCGCGCTGGCTGGTCATCCCCGTCAAGAGCGACGGGGGCGCGGAGGACGGGCTCGCGCAGATCGGCATGGAGTTCTCGTACGTCAAGTTCGTCAGCCAGATCAACCCGCACATCGCGCTGCTCGGAGTGCTGCTCTTCGACACCGGGCGCACGTACACGGGGATCCACGCCGACGTGCGGCGCCAGGTGCAGAAGGTGCTGGGCGAGGAGGCCCACATGTTCAAGCACCTGATCGGGCACACGGAGTCGGTGGCCCGGCTCGTGCGCAAGCGGGGGCTCCTGGTGCAGGAACTCGTGGAACGGCGCGCGAACGGCGACCGGTCGATTCCCGAGACCGCCGAGGGGCTTGCCGCAGACTACGAAGGATTCACCGAAGAGATGTTCGCCAGGGCGCTCGAACTGAGGAAGGAAGCCACGGCATGACACCGCCGAAGAACAAGAAGACGCGCGCCGACGAGGACGACGAGCAGACGATGTCCGACGAGGGCGTCGGCAACCTGTTCAGTGGTGGGGGAGCGGCGTCGTCGAACGCGCTCGCCGGCTGGGCCACCCCGCAGACCTCCGCGCCCGCCGCCGCCCCGCTGCGGCCCGCCCCCGTGCAGGCCGCTCCGGTCGCGCCGGTGGCCGTCGTGCCGTCGCCGGCGCGTGAGCCCGTCGACGAGGCGCCGCCCGCCGTCAACGACGCGGACACCGCCAAGCCGGTCGGCTTCTACGTGTCGACGAACGTCGCCAACCGCTTCCGGAAGCTGCGCAAGCAGAGCGATCTGACGCACACCCAGATCGTGTTCCTCGCCGTGGAAGCGGCCGTAGAGAAGGGGCTCGCCCAGGTCGTCGAGGACGCTCGCCGCGCGCCCAAGTTCCAGTCCAAGCTGTTCGCCGTGGCGCCGGACAACACGGATCTGCGCGGTCTTGGCCCGGTACAGCTGCAGTACAAGCCGACTCGGGCGCAGCGTGGGGTCATCGACGGGCTCGTGGCCGATGCGGGGCTGCCGGATCACACGAAGTTCCTGGCCGTCGTGCTCGACCAGTACCTCCCCGGGCGCCGGGACGCCTGACGCCCCGCCGCTCTTCCCCGCCGTCGTCGCGCCAGGACTACTCACGTTGGTGATGGTCCTGGTGAGCGGTGCGGGGCGAGACTGACCGGACCTCAGACGTGTGGGGCGTCGGCGGCCTCTCCGGGTGCTCGGGCTCCCCTGCGCAGACGTTCGACAGGGAAGAAGGGCTGGGGGGTGCCATGCGGCAGCTCGAGGTAGCACTGATCGGCGCAGGGTTGATAGCGCGGCTGCATCTGGAGGCGTGGACCGGCGCCGGGGCGGCCGTGCGCATCCACTCCCAGGACGGCAGGGCCGCGGAGCTGGCCGCCGAGTTCGGCGCCAAGGCCGTCGACTCCCTGGCCGAAGCGCTGGACGGCGCCGACGCCGTGGACATCTGCTCGCCGACCGGCACCCACCGCGACATCGCGCTGGCCGCCATCGCCGAGGGCGTGGCGGTGGTCTGCGAGAAGCCGCTGGCGGCCGACGTCGCCGAGGCCGAGGAGATCGTCGGCGCCGCGGACCGGGCGGGCGTCCCGCTCTACCCGGCGCACGACATCCGCTTCGCCCCCGCCTTCGCCCGGCTCCACGAACTGGCGGCCGACGGGCGCCTGGGCGCGGGCACAGTTGCCCGGTTCACCGTGGCCGGCTACCACCCGCGGGCCTGGGACGGCCACGCCTCCGCCGAATCCGGCGGCATCCTGACGGACCAGATGCTGCACGGCGTGGACATCGCCTACTGGCTCTTCGGGGACGTCGTCCGCGTCCACGCCCACTACCAGGGCGAGATCGCCGCACCGGCCCCGCAGGGGACCAGCGCGACCGGCACCGCGGTGCTCACCCACGCCAGTGGCGCGCTCAGCCAGGTCGTCAGCCGGTGGACCCCCACGCCGCAGCCGCCCATCCGCGTCACCTACCACGTCGCGGGCACCGGCGGCACGATCGTGCACGACTCCGAGTGGCCCCAGGAGATCCAGGTGTCCGGCGGTCCCGCCGGCGTCCTCGGCTACTACGGGGAGTCCCCGTTCGCCGCCGAGATCCGCGAGTTCGCCCAGGCACTGCGGGGCGGACCCCCGCCGCGCCTGGTGTCCCACGACGCACTCGCCGCCGTCCGCATCACCCAGGCCGCGGCACGCTCCGCGTGGACCGGCCGCGCCGTGGAACTGCCCGTGAAGCCCGTGAAGGAGGCCGCGGCATGAAGGTCGCCGTGTTGTCGTTCGCCCATGAGCGCGCCGCCACGTACGCCCGTCTGCTCGGCGACCTGCCGGACGTCGAACTGGTCATCGCGGACCCCGACGGCTCTCCCGACGATCCGGCGCGGGGGAGGGAGACGGCCCGGCGGCTCGGCGCGGCGTACGCGGGCAGCTGGGACGAGGTGTTCGCGCTGCGTCCCGACGCCGTGGTCGTCACCAGCGAGACCGACCGCCGTCGCGACCTCGTCGAGCGGGCCGCCGGAGCGGGGGCACACGTGCTGTGCGAGCACCCGCTGGCCGCCGACGAGGCCGACGCCCGGGCCATGGTCCGGGTCTGCGAGGAGGCGGGCGTACGCCTCAGCCTCGCCTCGCCGGTCTGTTTCGGACCGGCGTTCGCCGCCGTACGCCAGGAACTCGCCAAGGAGGAGGTCCTCGGCGACCTCACGACCGTGCTCGGCGCCTACAACCGGCCGCGTCCGGCCCGTGCGCGGGCGGCGGAGAGCGGTGCGCTCGACGCGGGTGCGCCGCCGCTGCTCGACATGGTGGACGCGGTGCTCGGCGGAACACCGGCGCAGCAGGTCTACGCGCAGGCGAACAGCGTCCTCAGCGGGGACCCGGACGTCGAGAGCGCGGCCCTGGTCACCGTGCGGTACGCGGACGGCACCGTCGTGTCGATCGACTGCAGCTGGGGCCCGGCGGACGACGCGTCGGCCGCGGGCGGGCCGACCATGACCTTCGTCGGGGACCGGGGGAGCGTGGAGTTCACCGCGTCGCCGCGGCTGGTCGGCGGATTCGACTCGGCCACGTCCCGCGAGCGGTGGGAGACGCGCGGGGACGATCCGTGCGCGGTGATGATCGGCGAGTTCGTCGCCGCGGCCGGCCGGGGGAGTGGTGCGGGGCCCGACGGGGCGGCGGGAGTGCGGACGCTGCGGATCGTCCGGGCCGCCCGTGCGTCGCTGCGCACCGGTCAGCCCGTCGAGCTGGCCGTGCCGCAGGCCGCCCGGTCGTAGCGGTCGCCGCCGGCTGGCCGGTTCCCGCCGCCTGTCCCGGAGCGCTCCGGCACTCTGTTGACCTTGTTGCCCCTGCGACCCTGCGACCCCGCGACCGCGCTGATCCCGCGGACCCTGCTGATCCCGCAGACCTTGCTGACCTTGCCCCTGAGTCCTGTTGAACCTGGAGACACGCATGACCACCATCGGCATCATCCTCGGCACCACCCGCCCCGGCCGTGTCGGACCGCAGATCGCGGAGTGGGTCGAGAAGACGGCCCGTGCGCGTGAGGACGCGGACTTCGAGCTCGTCGACATCGCCGACTACCACCTCCCGCTGTTCGACGAGCCGCGCTCGCCGCGCATGGGCGACTACGAGCACGACCACACCCGCGCCTGGGCCGCCAAGATCGACGCGCTGGACGGCTTCGTCTTCGTGACGCCCGAGTACAACCGCTCGATCCCGGCCGCCCTGAAGAACGCCATCGACTTCGTCTACAACGAGTGGAACAACAAGGCCGCCGGCTTCGTCGGGTACGGCAGCAACGTCAGCGGCTCCCGCGCCGTCGACCACCTGCGGCACATCGCCGCGGGCGTCCAGCTGGCCGCCGTGCACACCCAGGTCAACCTGTCGCTCAGGACCGACTTCGAGCAGTTCACGACCTTCGCTCCGGCCGCGGGCCACGAGGTGATGCTCCAGCAGATGCTCACCGAGGTGGTCACCCTCACCAAGGCGCTCGCCCCGCAGCGCCAGGCAGCCGCCTGAGACAGCTGACTGAGGCGACTACCTGAGACACCTGCCCCACCGCTCTCACCACAGGCGGGCCGCATCCTCGGACGGAGGGTGCGGCCCGCCTGTCGTGCTGTGCGCTCCCGCCGGCACGCGGGGAAAGGGAATTCCGAGCAGATCTGGACCGGAATTCGAGCGGCCGCCGCGACGGAATTACCGGCTGCTCGGAAGCGCGCGCAGCGCCCCTCGGGATCGGCTCAAGGAAGCGGCCACCTACCAGAGTTGAGGATGCCGTGCCGTCCGGGCTCGTCTAATCTGACGCTGGGGACACCGGAAAGACGGTATTGGCCGCATCGGCCGCATCGGTCGCATTGACTGCATTGGCTCGCACATTCCGTGCACTTGAATTCTGTGAATTGAACGCGAATTCCATCGTGTGTGAATTGTGGGTCCAATCGGTTGGGGAGGAATTCATGAGCGACGCAATCTCCTTCGAGGAGCCCTGGGCCCGCACTCATCAGTTCGACCCTCCTGCGATCTTCGACGCGCTGCGCAAGGAGCGGCCGCTGGCGCGGATGACGTACCCCGACGGGCACGTCGGCTGGATCGTGTCCAGCTACGAGCTGGCGCGCTCGGTCCTCAGCGACCCGCGGTTCAGCCACAGCACGGAGATCGGGCACTTCCCGGTGACGCACCGCGGCCAGGTGATGCCCAACCACCCGCGCATCCCCGGCATGTTCATCCACATGGACCCGCCCGACCACACCCGCTACCGGCGGCTGCTCACCGGCGAGTTCACCGCCCGCCGGGCGAGCCAGCTGAGGCCGCGCGCGGAGGCCGTGGCCGCGGAGCAGATCGCCGTCATGCGCGAACACGGTGCCCCCGCCGACCTGGTGAAGGACTTCGCCAAGCCGCTGTCGCTGCGCATCCTGTCCGAACTCGTCGGCCTGCCCTACAGCGAGGTCGACCGCTACGGTCACGCGCCGACGCTGCTGCACGACACGGACGCGGACCCGCAGGAGGTCGGCGCCGCGATGGGGCAGGCGGCCGCCTTCTTCGCCGAGGTCATCGAGCTGCGCCGCAAGGAGCCCGAGGACGACCTCATCAGCCGGCTCATCGCCGGCGGGCAGCTGACCACGGAAGAGCTCTGCAACATCGTCACGCTGCTCCTCTTCGCGGGCTACGAGACCACCGAGAGCGCCCTGGCCGTCGGCGTGTTCGCGCTCCTGCACCACACCGAGCAGCTGGCGGCGCTCCGCGCCGACCCGTCGAAGCTCGACGCCGCGATCGAGGAGCTCCTGCGCTACCTCACCGTCAACCAGTACGACACGTACCGCACGGCGCTCGAGGACATCGAGCTGAACGGCGAGACCGTCAAGAAGGGCGACAGCGTCACGGTGTCGCTGCCCGCCGCCAACCGTGACCCGGCGAAGTTCGGGTGCCCCGCCGACCTGGACATCGGCCGCGAGACCTCCGGCCACGTGGCGTTCGGCTTCGGCATCCACCAGTGCCTCGGCCAGAACCTGGCCCGTGTCGAGCTGCGCGCCGGCTTCTCCGCCCTCCTGAACGCGTTCCCCGACCTGCGCCTCGCCGTCGGCTTCGAGGAAGTGCCGCTGCGGCTCAAGGGGTCCGTCTTCGCGGTGAAGTGCCTGCCCGTCTCCTGGTGAACTTTCCTTCCGAAAGGACTTGCGGTCCAGTGCGCAGCGACCTCATCAAGCCACTTCCCGTCACCCTCCTGGAGAACGCGGCGCGTTTCCCCGACAAGGTCGCCTTCGCGGACGACCGGCGGGCGGTCACCTACGGGGACCTGGCGGCACGGACCCGCAATCTGGCCGGACACCTGGCCCACCTCGGCGTCGAGCGCGGTGACCGCGTCGCCATCTGCCTCGGCAACACCGTGGCCACCGTGGAGAGTTACCTGGCGATCGTGCGGGCCGGTGCCATCGGGGTGCCGCTCAACCCCGCGTCGGCCACGGCCGAACTGGAGTACCTCCTCGCCGACAGCGGCGCCGTGCTCGTCATCACCGACGCCGCACGGGCGCGGCGACTGCGGGCCGCGCCCGGGGTGGCGCCCGGGACCGTGCTGCTCGTGACCGGTGACGTACCGGCGGACCTGCTGCTCGGCGCAGGGACGGACGGGACGTCCGACGGGGGGAGCGGCGGGGCGGGGGTGCACGCGTACGACGTGCTGGCCGGCACCGAGCCGGCCGTGCCCGCCAGGGACGACCTCGGCCTCGACGACGTGGCCTGGATGTTCTACACGTCGGGGACGACCGGGCGGCCCAAGGGCGTCCTGTCGACGCAGCGCAACTGCCTGTGGTCCGTCGCCTCCTGCTACGTACCGGTTCCCGGCCTCACGGAGCAGGACCGGGTGCTGTGGCCGCTGCCGCTCTTCCACAGCCTGTCGCACATCGCGTGCGTGCTGTCCGTCACCGTCACCGGTGCCACCGCCCGGCTCATGGACGGCAGTTCCGCCGAGGACGTCATGCGGGTGCTCGGCGAGGACGGCACGACCTTCCTGGCCGGGGTCCCCACCACGTACCACCACCTGGTGAGCGCCGCCCGGCAGCACGGCTTCCGGGCGCCGGACCTGCGCGTCGGCCTGGTCGGCGGCGCCGTCACCGGCTCCGGCCTGCACCGCGACGTCGAGGAGACCTTCGGGGTCCCGCTGGTCGACGCCTACGGCAGCACCGAGACCTGCGGTGCCATCACGATCAACCCGCCGGACGGCGCCCGCGTGGACGGGTCCTGCGGCCTGCCCGTGCCGGGTGTCGGCGTCCGCGTCGTCGACCCGGCCACGGGGACCGACGTCCCGGCGGGGGAGGAGGGGGAGGTCTGGGTCAGCGGGCCGAACGTCATGGTCGGTTACCACGGCAGCCCCGAGGCGACCGCCGAGGCGATGCGGGACGGCTGGTTCAGGACCGGCGACCTGGCCCGGCGCGACGACGCCGGGTACTTCACCATCTGCGGACGGATCAAGGAACTCGTCATCCGGGGCGGCGAGAACATCCACCCCGAAGAGGTCGAGGCGGTCCTGCGCACCGTCGACGGGGTCGCGGACGCCGCGGTCGCCGGAGCACCGCACGACACGCTCGGCGAGGTCCCCGTCGCGTACGTGATCGCCGGTCCCGACGGGTTCGACCCCGCCGAACTCGTCGACCGCTGCCGCGAGCGGCTGTCCGCGTACAAGGTGCCGGAGCGGATCCACGAGGTCACGGCCATTCCCCGGACCGCGTCGGGCAAGACCAAGCGGCGGCTGCTCGCCGGGCAGCCGAACCGTCTGCGGTACGCGGCGAGCGGGCACCACGACGCGCTGCTGCACGTCGAGTGGGTCCCGGCACCGGACTCGGTTGCGGCCCCGGCCCCGTTGCCGGTCGTGGCTGTCGTCGGGTCGGGGGCGGAGGGGTTCGTCCGTGCCGTGGCAGCGGCGGACGGCTCGGTGCGTCGCTACGCGGACCTGGCAGCCGTACGTACGGCAGTGGCCGGCGGCGAGACCGTGCCGGACGTGACCGTTGTGCTGCCGCCCGTCGGTTCCGGGGCGGGTGACGCGGTCGCCGTGGGGCGGGCCAGGGCTCTGGCGCTGGCGGAGGACGTGGCGGCCTGGTCGGCCCGGCCGGAACTGGCGGCCTCCCGGCTGGTGGTCGTCACCCGGCGGGGCGTCGCGGTCGACGACCGGGACGACGACCGGGACGACGATCGGGACCGTGGTCGGGACGGCGGGCAGGATCTTGCGGAGGCTTCGCTCTGGGGCGTCGCGCGCTCCTTCCGAGTCGTCGGGCAAGCGGGGACGACCGTCCTCGACGTTCTGGACGCCGACGCGGATCTGTCCCTGGACGTCCTGGCCGCCGTGCTCGCGTCCGACGAGCCGCAGATCGCCGTGCGTTCGGGCGCCCTGCTGGTTCCCCGGCTGACGCGGCTGCCCGTGGTCGACCGGCCGCAGCCGTCGTCCGGTTCCGGAACGGGTGCGGCCGGCTTCTCCGGCACTGTCGTGGTCACCGGTGCGGACACCGCGCACGGCGCCGCGCTCGCACACCACCTGGCCACGGCACACCGGGCGACGACGCTGCTGCTCGTCAGCGGTACGGGCGGTGGGGGAGTGGCGGGCGATGCCCTGGCCTTCGCCGATACGAGTGTCATCCGGGTCGCGGCCGACGGGGCACGCCCGGAGCTCCTGCGCGAAGCCCTGGCCGACCTGCGGCACCCCGTGTCCGCGGTCGTGCACGCCGCCGACGAACCCGAACTTGCGCTGCTGCTCGACCACTTGACCGCCGGGGACGACCCGGCGGTCTTCGTCGTGGTGTCGTCCGGGGCCGCCGGCCTGCTGGGTTCCCACGACGACCCGGCCGCGGCCGCCGACGCGACGCTCTGCGACGCGGTGACGGGCAACCGTCGGCGGCGGCACCTGCCCGGCACCTTCCTGGCCTGGGACGGACAGCCGGGGAACGCCGGCGCTGCGACGCATCAGGACCTGCTCGCCGCGTTCGACGTCGCACTGACCGCCGATGTCCCGGCGCTGCTGGCCGCGTCGCCCGCCCTGCTGTTGGGCGGCACCGCGGCACCGGACGCCCACGTGCCCGCCCTCCTCCGCGACTTGGCCGGGCCGCCCGCCCGGCAGGGCGAGCCGGACGAGGCCGTCACGGCAGAGCTGCGGGAGGGGCTCTCCGCCCTGGACGAGCGTGCGCAACTGGCGCTCCTGGAAGACCTGATCCGTACCCTGGCCGCCGACGTGCTCGGCCAGGCGGGACCCGAACTCGTCCCCGCCGATCGGGCCTTCCGCGACCTGGGTTTCACGTCGGTGACCATCGTGCTGCTGCGCAACCGGCTCCTGGAACGGACCGGACTGCGGCTGCCCACCACGGCCGCCTTCGACCACCCCACGCCGGCCGCCCTGGCCGCGTTCCTGCGGTCCGAGATCCTCCGGGACCCCGACGCGGCACCGGCCACCGAGCCGGTCACGGTCAGGACCGCCGCCGACCCCGACCCCGACGAACCCCTCGCCATCGTGGGCATGGCCTGCCGCCTGCCGGGCGGCGTCACGGGCCCCGAGGACCTGTGGCGCCTGGTCCGTGACGGCGTCGACGCCGTCACGGACTTCCCCGACGACCGCGGCTGGGACCTGGAGGCCCTCTACCACCCGGATCCGGACCACGCGGGCACCTCGTACACGAACCAGGGCGGCTTCCTGGAGGGCGCCGGACTCTTCGACCCGGGCTTCTTCGGGATCTCCCCGCGCGAGGCGCTCGCCATGGACCCGCAGCAGCGGCTCCTCCTGGAGACCTCGTGGGAGGCCCTGGAAGGCGCGGGAGTCGACCCGGTCTCGCTGAAGGGCGCCGACGTCGGCGTGTTCACCGGACTCTTCGCCCACGGGTACGGCACGGGTGCGGGCACGTCGGAGACGGAAGGGTTCGCGACCACCGGGCTGGCGTCGAGCGTGGCGTCGGGCCGGGTCTCGTACGTCCTCGGCCTCGAGGGTCCGGCCGTGTCGGTGGACACGGCGTGCTCGTCGTCGCTGGTCGCGATGCACCTGGCCGCGCAGGCGCTGCGGCAGGGCGAGTGCTCGATGGCGCTCGCCGGCGGTGCGACGGTGATGGCGACGCCGGACGACTTCGTGGAGTTCTCCCGGCAGCGGGCGTTGTCCGCCGACGGGCGGTGCAAGGCGTTCGCCGCGGCGGCCGACGGCACGGGCTGGGCCGAGGGCGTGGGCGTCGTCGTCCTGGAACGCCTGTCGGTGGCGCGCGAGCGCGGCCACCAGGTCCTTGCGGTGCTGCGCGGCTCCGCCGTCAACCAGGACGGCGCGTCCAATGGTCTGACCGCGCCGAACGGGCCTTCGCAGCAGCGGGTCATCAGGCGCGCGCTGGCCGGCGCGGGGCTCTCGACGGCTGACGTCGACGTGGTCGAGGCGCACGGTACGGGCACGGCGCTCGGCGACCCGATCGAGGCGCAGGCGCTCATCGCCACGTACGGCCAGGGGCGTCCTGCCGAACGGCCTTTGTGGCTGGGCTCGTTGAAGTCGAACATCGGGCACGCGCAGGCCGCCGCCGGTGTCGCCGGTGTGATCAAGATGGTGCAGGCACTGCGGCGCGAGACACTGCCGGCGACCTTGCACGTGGACGCGCCGACGGCGGAGGTGGACTGGTCCGCGGGCGCGGTGGAGTTGCTGACCGAGGCGCGCGAGTGGCCGCGCACGGACCGGCCCCGCCGGGCCGGGGTGTCCTCGTTCGGTGTGAGCGGGACGAACGCCCACCTGATCCTGGAGGAGGCGCCTGCCGAGGAGGAGCCCGAGCCTGTCGCGGGTCCGGGTCCGGGTCCGGGTCCGGGTCCGGATGCGGGTGGCGTGGTGCCGTTGGTGGTGTCTGCGCGGAGCACCGCTTCCCTGGCGGGGCAGGCCGAGCGCCTCGCCGCCTTCGTGGAGTCCGGTGCGGGTGGGGTGGGCGCGGTGCCGTTGGCGGCGCTGGCCGGGTCCCTGGTCTCCCGTCGGGCCCTGCTTGCCGATCGTGCGGTCGTGGTGGCCGGGTCGGGGGAGGAGGCGCTGGCCGGGCTGCGGGCGTTGGCTCGCGGCGAGAGCGCGGCTGGGGTCGTCTCCGGGCCTGGGACTGGGTCTGGTTCTGGTGCGCCGGGCAAGGTCGTGTGGGTGTTCCCCGGTCAGGGGTCCCAATGGGTGGGCATGGGGCGGGAGTTGATCGACTCGTCGCCGGTGTTCGCGGAGCGGATCGCCGAGTGTGCGGTTGCGCTTGAGCCGTATGTCGACTGGTCACTGGTGGACGTGCTGCGCGGGGAGGCGGCTTCCGAGCTGCTGGAGCGCGTGGATGTGGTCCAGCCCGCGAGTTTCGCCGTGAATGTGGCCCTGGCCGCGGTCTGGGGCTCGCTCGGGGTGCGTCCCGATGCGGTGCTGGGTCACTCGCAGGGTGAGATCGCTGCGGCGTGTGTGTCCGGGGCGTTGTCGCTGGAGGATGCGGCGCGGGTGGTGGCGTTGCGGAGTCAGGCGATCGCCGCCGACCTCGCCGGTCGCGGTGGCATGGCCTCGGTCGCGCTGAGCGAGAGCGAGGCGGTCGACCGTCTCGCACGCTGGGCGGACCGGGTGGAGGTCGCGGCGGTCAACGGCCCGAGCTCCGTGGTCGTCGCGGGTGACGCCGAAGCGCTCGACGAGGCGCTTGTCGCCCTGACGGCCGATGGTGTCCGGGTGCGCCGGGTTGCGGTGGACTACGCGTCCCACAGCCGCCACGTCGAGGACATCGAGGCCACTCTGGCCGAGACCTTGTCCGGCATCGAGGCCCAGGCCCCCGCCATCCCCTTCTACTCGACCGTGACCAGCGGCTGGGTGGAGGACGCGGGTGTTCTCAACGGCGGCTACTGGTACGGGAATCTGCGCGGTCAGGTGAAGTTCGGCCCGGCCGTCACCGACCTCATCGCGCAGGGCCACGGCACCTTCGTCGAGATCAGCGCCCACCCCGTCCTCGTACAACCGATCACCGAGACCGCCTTCGAAGCCGAGGCGGACCTGGTCGTGACCGGCTCCCTGCGCCGCGAGGATGGCGGCCTGCGCCGGCTGCTGGCCTCCGCCGCCGAACTCTTCGTCCGCGGCATCCCGGTCGACTGGACGGGCACCCTGCCCGCCGCAACCACCGGAGCCACAGCGGCGCGCGTCGACCTCCCCACCTACGCCTTCGACCACCAGCACTACTGGCTCCAGAACACCGCCCCCGCCGGCGACGCCACCTCCCTCGGGCTTGCCGGGACCGATCACCCGCTGCTCGGCGCCGTGGTCGGCATGCCGGACTCGGGTGGCGTCATGGCCACGTCGAGGTGGTCGCTCAGGTCGCATCCTTGGCTCGCCGACCACGTCGTGGCCGATGCCGTCGTCGTGCCGAACGCCGCACTCGTCGAGCTCGCCATTCGGCTCGGCGACCTGACCGCCGCGCCCCGCCTGGACGAGCTGACCGTTGAGACGCCCGTGGTGCTGACGCTGCGGGGGAGCCGTGCCGTTCAGGTCGCCGTGGGCGGGCCGGACGACAGGGGCAGGCGCACGGTCGAGGTGTACTCGCGGGCCGCGGACGCCCCGTTGGACGCGGAGTGGACCCGGCACGCGCACGGCGTGCTGGCGCCGGCCGCCGACCGGGGGACACCCGTGGACCCGGAGCCGGGTTCTGACAGTGGCACCGACGTCGCGCTGGACGGAGCCGCGCTGCGCGACGCCGACCGCTACGGCATGCACCCGTCCCTGCTCGACGCCGCCGTCCGCACGGTCGTCCCGGGCGGCATGCTCCCGTCCGTGTGGCACGGCGTGTCCCTGCTCGCGTCGGGCGCCGACACCGTGCGCGTACACCGGGGGGAGCCGTCGGACGACGGCACGGAGGCGCTTCTGCTGGCCGATGCCACCGGGCGACCCGTCATGACCGTCGAGGGGGTGCGCGGAACGCCGTTCGTGCCCGAACAGGCCGGGATCGTCGGCGCGTTGCCGCACGACTCGCTGTTCCGGGTCGACTGGACGGAGGTGCCGCTTCCCGCCGTGGACGGTGCCGGTTCTCTCGACGCGCTCGGCGTGGTGTCCGTCGCGAACGGCGAGGACGTGGCCGCCGCGGCCGCCGCCGCGGAAGAGGGCGCTCCGAGTGTTCTGCTCTACGAGGCGCCGACCGGGCCGGGCGCGGGCGACACCCGTGCGGTGGTCGGTGCCGCCCTCGCCGTCATGCAGGCCTGGCTCGCCGCACCCGGCCTGGAGTCGACCCGGCTGGCCGTGGTCACCCATGACCGCGACGGGCTCGACGCGGCCGCGGTGTGGGGACTCGTACGGTCGGCACAGTCGGAGCATCCGGGCCGGATCGTCCTGGTGGACCTCGACGACGACTCCCGGTCCGCCCTGCCGGCCGTGCTCCAGAGCGAGGAGCCGCAGCTGAGGGTGCGCGCCGGCGTCGCGGAGGTGCCGCGCCTCGTGCGGGTGCGCGGCACGTCTCCCGCACCAGGCACGGCCGGCACGGCCAGCACTGCCGGTACGGCTCCCGCGCGCCCGCTCGACACCGAAGGCACCGTACTGATCACCGGCGGCACCGGAACCCTCGGCGCGCTCACCGCCCGCCACCTGGTCACGGCACACGGCGTCCGTCACCTGGTCCTGGCCGGACGGCGGGGCGGCGCCGAGGAGTTGCGCGACGAGCTGACCTCGCTCGGCGCGTCCGTCACCGTCGCCGCCTGCGACGCGGCGGACCGCGACCAGCTGGCAGCCCTGCTGCGCGCGATACCCGCCGAGCATCCGCTGACCGCAGTCGTGCACACCGCGGGCGTTCTGGACGACGGGGTGCTGACCGAGCTCACCGCGGAACGGGTCGACACGGTGCTGCGGCCCAAGACGGACGCCGCGCTGCACCTGCACGAACTGACCCGGGACCTGGACCTCGCCGCGTTCGTGCTGTTCTCCTCGGCGGCGGGCGTCCTCGGCAACCCCGGGCAGGCCAACTACGCGGCGGCCAACGCCTCCTTGGACGCGCTGGCCCGGCAGCGGCACCGGCTCGGCCTGCCGGCCGTGTCCCTCGCCTGGGGCTACTGGTCGACGGTCAGCGCCATGACCGAGCACCTGGGCGCCGCCGACCTGCGCCGCAACCAGCGCATCGGCATGAGCGGCCTCACCGCCGCCGAGGGCATGGCGCTCCTGGACGCCGCCCTGAGCACCCATCAGGGCGTGGACGGCACGCTGGTCGCTGCGAAGCTCGACGTCACGGCCCTGCGCGCCACCGCGGCCGAGGGAACGGTACCGGCGCTGCTGCGCGGTCTCGCCCCGACGGCACGGCCGGTGGCGAGGGCCGTCACCTCGTCCGGGCCCGCCGGAGTGGGGGAGCGGCTCGCCGCGCTGAGCGGTGACGAGCAGACCGAGGCGCTGGTCGACCTGGTGCGGACGCACGTCGCCGAGGTCCTCGGGCACGGATCCGCGACCGCCGTCCGCGCGGATCGCACGTTCAAGGACGCCGGATTCGACTCGCTGACCGCGGTGGAACTGCGCAACCGGCTGGTCGCCGCGACCGGGCTCACGCTCTCGCCTGCCGTGGTCTTCGACTATCCGAAGCCGGTGCTGCTCGCCGGACATCTGCGGACCAAGCTCTTCGGTGATACGTCGCTGAGTACGGCACCCCGTACGGAGGCCGCCGCGCCGGACGCCGATGCCGCAGGTGTTGCCGGCACAGAGGACGAACCGATCGCGATCGTGGCGATGGCCTGCCGCTTCCCCGCCGGGGTGCACAGCCCGGAGGACCTGTGGCGGGTGGTGGCCGACGGCGTCGACGCCGTCACCGAGTTCCCCGACGACCGGGGCTGGGACACCGACCGGCTCTTCGACCCGGACCCCGACCACGCGGGCACCACCTACGTTCGCCACGGCGCGTTCCTCGACGACGCCGCCGGATTCGACGCCGCCTTCTTCGGGATCTCGCCGAACGAGGCCCTCGCCATGGACCCGCAGCAGCGCCTCCTCCTGGAGACGTCGTGGGAGGCCTTCGAGCGGGCCGGGATCGACCCGACTTCTCTGGCGGGACAGGACATCGGCGTGTTCGCCGGCGTCAACAGCCACGACTACAGCGTGCGCCTGCACCAGGCGTCCGGCGTCGAGGGCTTCCGGCTCACCGGCAGTTCGGGCAGCGTCACCTCGGGCCGCATCGCCTACCACCTCGGCCTTGAGGGCCCCGCCCTCACCGTGGACACGGCCTGCTCCTCCTCGCTGGTGGCCCTGCACCTGGCGGCGCAGGCGCTCAACCGCGGCGAGTGCACCATGGCGCTGGCCGGCGGTGTGATGGTGATGGGCAGCGTCGAGACGTTCGTCGAGTTCTCCCGGCAGCGCGGCCTCGCCCCCGACGGGCGGTGCAAGGCGTTCGCGGACGGCGCGGACGGCACCGGCTGGTCCGAGGGCGCGGGACTCCTCCTGGTGGAGAAGCTCTCCGACGCCCGCCGCCGCGGCCACCAGGTCCTCGCGGTGGTACGCGGCTCCGCCGTCAACCAGGACGGCGCGTCGAACGGCCTGACCGCCCCCAACGGCCCCTCGCAGCAGCGCGTCATCCGCAAGGCCCTGTCGCACGCCGGACTGTCGACGGCGGACGTCGACGCGGTCGAGGCGCACGGCACCGGCACCGTCCTCGGCGACCCGATCGAGGCGGAGGCGCTGCTCGCCACGTACGGGCAGGGCCGGGACCCGCGCGAGCCGTTGTGGCTGGGCTCGGTGAAGTCGAACATCGGGCACACCCAGGGCGCGGCCGGCGTCGCCGGCGTGATCAAGATGGTCATGGCGATGCGGCACGGCGTCCTGCCCCGGACGCTGCACGTGGACCGGCCGTCGACCAGCATCGACTGGTCGTCGGGCGCCGTGGAACTGCTCACCGAGGCCCGCGGCTGGCCGCGGGGCACCCAGCCGCGCCGGGCCGCCGTCTCCTCCTTCGGTATCGGCGGCACCAACGCGCACGTCATCCTCGAAGAGGCCCCCGAAGTCCCCGAAGTCCCCGAAGTCTCCGACGCCTCGGCTCCCGCCGCACCGCACCCGACGACCGGCGCCCCCGTCCTCGTACCGCTTTCGGCGAGGACGGCGGCCGCGCTGCGCGGTCAGGCCGAGCGGCTGTCCGGCTTCCTCGACGAGCGTCCCGGGGCCCGCCTCGACGACGTCGCCCACGCGCTGGCCACCGCCCGCGCCCGACTCGACCACCGGGCCGTCGTGGTGGCGACCGACGCCGCACGGCTGCGCACCGGCCTCACCGACCTCGCGGCGGGCACCGCGAACCCCGCCGTCGTCACCGGCACCCTGGCCCACGGAACCCCGGCCGACGGCAAGCTGGCCGTCCTCTTCACCGGGCAGGGCAGTCAGTGGGCCGGCATGGGACGCGGGCTCGCCGACGCCTTCCCGGTCTTCGCGGACGCCTTCGACGCGGCCTGCGCCGCCCTGGACGCCGAACTGGCCGGGCACGCGGAACACCCGCTGCGCGACGTCGTGTTCGCCGCGCCCGGCACGCCCGAGGCCGCGCTGCTCGACCGGACGCTCTACACCCAGACCGGCCTGTTCGCCCTGGAGACCGCGCTGTTCCGGCTCTTCGAGTCCTGGGGCGTACGACCCGACCTGCTCGCCGGGCACTCGATCGGCGAGCTCACCGCCGCGCACGTGTCCGGGGTCCTCGACCTCGACCAGGCCGCACGGCTCGTCGCCGCGCGCGGCCGGTTGATGCAGGCGCTGCCCGAGGGCGGCGCGATGGTCGCCGTGCAGGCCACCGAGGCCGACGTGGCGGCGCTGCTCGGCCGGTCCGGGGGAGAGGGGGGAGCGGGGGGAGAGGTGTGCGTCGCGGCGGTCAACGGCCCCGACGCGCTGGTCCTGTCCGGCACCGAGGACGCCGTGCTCGCCGTCGCCGCCGAACTGGCCGGCCGCGGTCACAAGACGCGGAGGCTCACCGTCAGCCACGCCTTCCACTCGTCGCTGATGGAGCCGATGCTCGACGAGTTCCGCACGGTCGCGGAGCGCCTGACGTACCGGCCGGGCCGGATCCCGGTCGTCTCCACCCTGACCGGTGAGCCGGCCGGGGACGGGCACCTGTCCACGCCCGGCTACTGGGTCGACCAGGTGCGGCACGCGGTCCGGTTCGGCGACGCCGTCGCCGCGCTCGGCGACCAGGGCGCCACCACCTACCTCGAACTGGGCCCCGGCGGCGTCCTGGCCGCCCTCGCCCTCGCCGCGCCCGGCGTCCGGGAGCAGGACTGCGTCGCCACCCTCCGCAAGGACGGCACCGAACCGGCCGACGTCATGACGGCCCTCGCCCAGCTGCACGTGCGCGGCACGGCCGTGGACTGGCCCGCCGTCCTCGGCCACCGGACCACCACCGCGACCACCACCACCGCGACCACCACCACCGCGACCACCACCACCGCGACCGCGACGGTGACCGCGACCGAGCTGCCCACGTACGCGTTCCAGCACCAGCGGTACTGGGTCGAGACCGACACCGCGGCGGCGGGCGGCGCCGAGGCCCTGGGCGCCGTGAGCGCCGGGCATCCGCTGCTGGGCACCGTCGTCGAGGTCCCCGGCGACGGCGGCGTCGTCCTCACCGGACGGCTGACGCCGCGCAGCCGTGGTCTGTTCACCGCCACCGGCCGGGTGCCGGCCGCCGCGCTGCTGGAGATGCTGGTCAGGGCGGGCGACGAGGTGGGCTGCGGAGGCGTCGAACAGGTCGCCGTCGAGGCGCCGTTGACGGTCCCGGCCCGCGGCCGGACCGAGATCCGGGTCGCGGTCGACGCGCCGGGCCCGGACGGGCGCCGCCGCGCCACTGTCCACGGCCGCGTCTCCGACGAGGAGCCCGGGACCGACCGCCCCTGGACGTGCCACGCCCGCGCCCTCCTCGTCCCCGGGATGCCGCAGCCGGCCTTCGACCTGCGCACCTGGCCACCGACCACCGGCCCTGCCACCGACCCTGTCACCGGCCCCACCACCGCCCCCACCCTCGATGCCGACGGCCGGACTCTCGCCGAGATCGCGCTGCCCGAGGAACTGGCCGACGAGGCGGGGGAGTTCACCCTGCACCCCGTCCTCCTCGACAGCGCCCTGCGCGCACTGACCACCGCATCCGGCGGCGCCGAGCCGCGCGACCTGTCCGAGTGCGCCGCCCTGACGGTGTACGCGCAGGGCGCCGCCGCACTGCGCGTCCGGGTCACCCCGGTGGACGGCGGGCGTCGTCATCTCGTCGAGCTGGCCGACCACGCCGGTGAGCCCGTCGCCGTACTGGGCCCGCTGAGCCTGGGCGGCGTACGGGGAGAGACCACCGGCACCCCGCACCGGACCACGGCCCCCGCGCCCGCCCCCACCCGGCGCGTCGTCACCCGAGGCGACGGCGCGGGCGGGGCCTTCGCCGCACGGCTGACCGGCCGCCCGGTCGCCGAGCAGCTCGCCGTGGTCATGGACCTCGTCCGGGAGAGCGTCGCGGCCGTGCTCGGTCACCGTGAGGGCGACGGCTTCGAGTTCGATGCAGCCCAGCCCTTCAAGAGCTTCGGCTTCGACTCGCTCGGCGGGGTCAAGCTCCGCAACCGCCTGCACGACTTCACCGGCGTCGACCTGCCCGCTACCCTCGTCTTCGACTACCCCACCCCGGACGGCCTCGCCCACCACCTGTGGGCCGAACTCCTGGGCGTGGAACCGGACGTGCCGGGCGCGGACCCGGCGGTGACGGCCTCGGACGAGCCGATCGCGATCGTCGCCATGAGCACCCGGCTGCCGGGCGGCGCCGACAGCCCCGAGGAACTGTGGAACCTCGTCATGGAGGGGCGGGACGCGATCTCCGGCTTCCCGGTCGACCGCGACTGGGACCTGGACGCCCTCTACGACCCGGACCCGGATCACGCGGGTACCTCGTACACGCGCCAGGGCGGGTTCCTGCACGAGGCCGCGCAGTTCGACGCCACCCTGTTCGGGATCTCGCCGCGCGAGGCCCTCGCGATGGATCCGCAGCAGCGGCTCCTCCTGGAGACCTCGTGGGAGGCCCTGGAGCGGGCCGGCGTCGACCCCCAGTCCACCCGGGGCAGCGACATCGGCGTCTTCACCGGCATCGTCCACCACGACTACGTGTCCCGGCTCCGCCAGGTGCCCGAGGACGTCCAGGGTTATCTGATGACGGGCACGGCGGCCAGCGTCGCGTCGGGCCGCGTCTCGTACGTCTTCGGCTTCGAGGGCCCGGCCGTCACCGTGGACACGGCGTGCTCGTCGTCCCTGGTGGCCATCCACCTCGCCGCGCAGTCGCTGCGTCAGGGCGAGTGCTCGATGGCGCTCGCCGGCGGCGCGACCGTGATGGCGAGCCCCGACGCCTTCCTCGAATTCTCGCGTCAGCGGGGCCTGTCCGCCGACGGCCGCTGCAAGGCGTTCTCGTCGACGGCCGACGGCACCGGCTGGGCCGAGGGCGTCGGCGTCGTCGTCCTGGAACGCCTGTCGGTGGCGCGCGAGCGGGGCCACGAGGTCCTTGCGGTCCTGCGCGGCAGCGCGGTCAACCAGGACGGCGCGTCGAACGGTCTGACCGCGCCGAACGGGCCTTCGCAGCAGCGCGTCATCAGGCGCGCGCTGGCCAGTGCCGGACTGGGCCCGGCGGACGTCGACGTCGTCGAGGCGCACGGCACCGGCACGGCGCTCGGCGACCCGATCGAGGCGCAGGCGCTCATCGCCACGTACGGCAAGGACCGCGATCCCCAACAGCCGCTGCTGCTGGGCTCGTTGAAGTCGAACATCGGGCACGCGCAGGCCGCCGCCGGTGTCGCCGGTGTCATCAAGATGGTGCAGGCGCTGCGCCACGCGACCCTTCCGGCCACCTTGCACGTGGACGAGCCGACGACCCAGGTGGACTGGTCGGCGGGCGCCGTGGAACTGCTCACCGAGTCCCGGGACTGGCCGCGCGTCGACCGGCCGCGCAGGGCCGGTGTCTCGTCCTTCGGTGCGAGCGGCACGAACGCCCACCTGATCCTGGAGGAGGCGCCCGCCGCGCAGACCCCCGAGCCCGTCGCGGGTCGGGGTCCGGATGTGGGCGGCGTGGTGCCGCTCGTGATCTCGGCCCGCAGCACCGCCTCGCTGGCCGGACAGGCCGCCCGGCTCGCTGCGTACGTCGAGGAGGCCGGCCCGGCGGCGCTGCCCCGCACCGCCGCCGCGCTGCTGTCGAGCCGGGCCCTGCTCGGCGAACGCGCCGTGGTCGTCGCCGCCCGCCCCGAGGACGCCCTCACCGGGCTCCAGGCGCTGGCCCGTGGCGAGAGCGGTTCCGACGTGGTGATCGGCAGCGCCGGTTCGGGCTCGCCGGGCAAGGTCGTGTGGGTGTTCCCGGGGCAGGGCTCCCAATGGGTCGGTATGGGGCGGGAGTTGCTCGACTCGTCGCCCGTCTTCGCGGACCGGATCGCCGAGTGCGCGACCGCACTCGCTCCGTACGTCGACTGGTCGCTGGTGGACGTCCTGCGCGGCGAGGCGGCCCCGGAACTTCTCGACCGCGTGGACGTCGTCCAGCCCGCGAGCTTCTCCGTCAATGTCGCCCTGGCCGCGGTCTGGGGCTCGCTCGGGGTGCGTCCCGATGCGGTGCTGGGTCATTCGCAGGGTGAGATCGCTGCGGCGTGCGTGTCCGGGGCGCTGTCCCTGGAGGACGCGGCCCGGGTGGTCGCGCTGCGCAGCCAGGCGATCGGTGAGCGGTTGGCCGGTCGCGGGGGTATGGCGTCGGTCGCGCTGAGCGAGGGCGAGGCGGTCGGCCGTCTCGCGCGCTGGGCGGACCGGGTGGAGGTCGCGGCGGTCAACGGCCCGAGCTCCGTGGTCGTCGCCGGTGACGCCGAGGCGCTGGACGAGGCGCTCGCCTCTCTGACGGCGGACGGTATTCGCGTACGCCGCGTGGCGGTGGACTACGCCTCCCACACACGCCACGTCGAAGACATCGAGTCCACTCTCGCCGAGACCCTGTCCGGCATCGAGGCGCAAGCCCCCACCATCCCCTTCTACTCCACCGTCACCAGCGGCTGGGTGGAGGAGGCCGGAGTCCTCAACGGCGGCTACTGGTACGGGAATCTGCGCGGCCAGGTGAAGTTCGGCCCGGCCGTCGCCGACCTCATCGGCCAAGGCCACGGTGCCTTCATCGAGATCAGCGCCCATCCCGTCCTCGTACAGCCCATCACCGAGACCGCCTTCGAAGCCGAGGCGGACCTGGTCGTCACCGGATCGCTGCGCCGCGACGACGGCGGCCTGCGCCGGGTCCTCGCCTCCGCCGCCGAACTCTTCGTACGCGGCGTCCCCGTCGACTGGACCGCGACCCTGCCCGCCGCAACCCCAGCCGGGCCGACAACACCGCGCGCCGTCGACCTCCCCACCTACGCCTTCGACCGCCGGCGCTACTGGCTCCAGGAGGCCCAGGCCACCGGCGATCCCGCCGAGACGGCGGCCGAGAGCGCGGACGGTGACTTCTGGCAGGCGGTCGAGCAGGCCGACGTGGACTCCCTGTCCGCGCTCCTGGAGACGGCGTCGGACGACGAGCGCACCGCGCTCGGCGCGCTCGTCCCCGTCCTCGCGCAGTGGCGCGGCAGGCGGCGCGAGCAGTCGTCCGTCGAGAAGCTGCGCTACCACGTCACCTGGCAGCCACTGCCCCGCGAGAGCGGCGGGGTGCCCGGCGGGCGCTGGCTGGTCGTCGTGCCGTCCGAGCGCCCGGCGGACACCGGCACCGGGATCGACGCGCTCCTCGACGAGCTGGCCGCTCAGGGGTTCGGCATGGTCCGTGTCGAGGTCGCCGAAGAGGACCGTACGCGGGAGCGGCTCGTCGAGCGGCTCGGCGGGGTGCTCGCCGAGCACGACGTGACGGGGGTGCTGTCGCTGCTCGCCCTGGACGAGCGGACGGCGGGCGGCCCGCAGAACCCGCTCGCCGTGACCGCCTCGACGCTGGCCCTGGTGCAGGCACTGGCCGACACCAATGTCACCCAGCCGCTGTGGTGCCTCACCCGCGGCGCCGTGAACACCGGCATCAACGACACCCTCACCTCGCCCGCCCAGGCGGCGCTGTGGGGCCTGGGCCGGGCGGTCGCCCTCGAACGCCTCGACCGGTGGGGCGGGTTGGTGGACCTGCCGGCGAGCACCGACGCGCGGACGGCCCGGCACCTGCTCGGCGTGCTCAACGGCGCCGACGGCGAGGACCAGCTCGCGGTCCGGCGGTCGGGCGTCTACGGCCGCCGCCTGGTCCGCAAGCCGCTGCCGGAGGCGACCTCCACCGACGGATGGCAGCCCCGTGGCACCGTCCTCGTCACCGGCGGCGCCGAGGGGCTCGGCCGGCACGTGTCGCTGTGGCTCGCGCAGGCCGGCGCCGACCGGCTCGTGATCACCACGACCACGCACGCACCCGACGACGCCGTCGCCGCACTCCGCGCCGAGCTCGCCGAGTCGGCCCCGGCGACGGGACCCGGCCCCCTGCCGACCGTCGAAGCCTGCCCGGACACCGACCGGGAGACGATCGCCCGCCTGGTCGCCCACCCGGACCACCCGCTCACCGCCGTGGTGCACGCCGCCGACATCACCCGGACCGGCTCCGTCGACGACACGGGACCGGCCGACCTCGCCGAGGTGTTCGCGGCGAAGGTCGACAACGCCCTGTGGCTCGACGGGCAGTTCGAGGACACGCCGCTCGACGCGTTCGTGGTGTTCTCCTCGATCGCCGGCGTGTGGGGCGGTGGCGGCCAGGGGCCGTCCGGTGCGGCCAACGCCGTCCTGGACGCCCTCGTCGAGTGGCGCCGGGCCCGCGGCCTGCGGGCGACGTCGCTCGCCTGGGGCGCGCTCGACCAGATCGGCGTCGGCATGGACGAGGCGGCGCTGGCCCAGCTGCGCCGCCGCGGAGTGCTCCCCATGGCGCCGCGTCCCGCGGTGACCGCGATGGTCCAGGCGGTGCGCGGCAACGAGAAGTTCGTGGCCGTGGCCGACATGGACTGGGCCGCCTTCGTCCCGGCGTTCACCTCGGTCCGCAGCAGCCCGCTGCTGGCCGATCTGCCCGAGGCGAAGGCGGTGCTGCAGGCGGCGCAGGCCGACAGCGAGAACAGCAGTGACGCCGCCGCGACCCTCGCGGACTCGCTGCGGGCCGTCTCGGACACCGAGCAGAACCGCATCCTGCTGCGCCTGGTGCGCAGCCACGCCTCGACGGTCCTCGGCCACGGCGGCGCCGAGGGCATCGGCCCGCGACAGGCGTTCCAGGAGGTCGGCTTCGACTCGCTGGCCGCCGTGAACCTGCGCAACAGCCTGCACAAGGCGACCGGGCTGCGGCTGCCCGCGACGCTGATCTTCGACTACCCCACCCCGGAGGCGCTGGTCGGCCATCTGCGCGCCGAACTCCTCCGGGAGGACGCGGAGGACGGGCCGGACGCGCGCGAGGACGACCTCAGGCGGGTCCTGGCGTCCGTCCCGTTCGCCCGGTTCAAGGACGCCGGTGTCCTGGACGCCCTCCTCGGACTCGCCGACACCGACGGCGAAGGCGACGGGCCGGCCGGCGCCGACGGCACCGGCGAGGGTGCCGACGGGGCGGCCGGTGACGAGGACCTGATCGACGAACTGGACGTTGCCGGTCTGGTGCAACGGGCTTTGGGCAAGACGAGCTGACCGTGATGGTGAACGAACCGTGGAGGATGGTTATGTCCGCGCCGGACAAGCAGGTCGTCGAGGCCCTGCGGGCCTCGCTGAAGGAGAACGCCCGGCTTCAGCAGGAGAACAGCGAACTCGCGGCCGCGGCCACGGAACCCATCGCGATCGTCTCGATGGCCTGCCGGTACGCGGGCGGAATCCGTAGCCCCGAGGACCTGTGGCGGGTGGTGTCCGAGGGCGCCGACGTCTACACCGGCTTCCCCGAGGACCGCGGCTGGGACGTCGAGGGCCTCTACCACCCGGACCCCGACAACCCCGGCACGACCTATGTGCGCGAGGGCGCCTTCCTGCACGAGGCGGGCCGCTTCGACGCCGCCTTCTTCGGGGTGTCGCCGCGCGAGGCCATGGCGATGGACCCCCAGCAGCGGCAGCTCCTCGAAGTGTCCTGGGAGGCCGTCGAACGGGCCGGCATCGACCCGCACTCGCTGCGCGGCAGCGACGTCGGCGTGTTCGCGGGCCTCGTGCACCAGGACTACGCCCCCGACCTCAGTGGCTACGAGGACTTCCTCAGCCTGGAGCGTGCCCTCGGCACCGCGGGCGGCGTCGCCTCCGGACGCGTCGCCTACACCCTGGGCCTCGAAGGGCCCGCGGTCACCGTCGACACCATGTGCTCCTCCTCGCTGGTCGCGCTGCACCTCGCCGCGCAGGCGCTGCGCCGCGGCGAGTGCTCGATGGCGCTCGTGGGCGGCGCGACGGTGATGGCGACACCCGGCGGCTTCGTCGGCTTCGCCCGGCAGCGGGCCCTCGCCACCGACGGGCGCTGCAAGTCGTACGCGGCGGGCGCCGACGGCTCCGGCTGGGCCGAGGGCGTGGGCGTCCTCCTCGTCGAGCGGCTCTCGGTGGCCCAGGAACGCGGCCACCAGGTCCTCGCCGTGATCCGCGGCTCCGCCGTCAACCAGGACGGCGCGTCCAACGGCCTGACCGCGCCCAACGGCCCCGCCCAGCAGCGCGTCATCCGCAAGGCGCTGGCCGGCGCCGGACTCACCCCGGCCGACGTCGACACGGTGGAGGGCCACGGCACCGGCACCGTCCTCGGCGACCCGATCGAGACGCAGGCGCTGCTCGCCACGTACGGGCAGGGCCGCGACCCGCGGCAGCCGCTGTACCTCGGCTCGGTGAAGTCGGTCATCGGGCACACCCAGGCGGCGTCCGGCGTGGCCGGCGTCATCAAGACCGTGCAGTCGCTGCGCCACGGCGTGCTGCCCAAGACCCTGCACGTGGACGCACCGACGACCCAGGTGGACTGGTCGGCGGGCGCCGTGGAGCTGCTGACCGAGTCCCGGGAGTGGCCGCGCGTGGACCGGCCGCGCAGGGCCGGTGTCTCGTCCTTCGGCGCGAGCGGCACGAACGCCCACCTGATCCTGGAGGAGGCGCCCGCGGAGGAGGCCGCCGAGCCGGTCGCGGACCAGGGCGGCGCGGTGCCGCTCGTCGTCTCGGCGGGCACCGCCACGTCCCTGGCCGCCCAGGCCGAACGCCTCGCCGCGTTCGTCGAGGACGCCGGCGCGGTGTCGCTGACGGACATCGCCGGCACCCTCGTGACGGGCCGCGCGGTCCTCGGCGAGCGCGCCGTCGTCGTCGCCGACTCCCACGACGAGGCACTGGCCGGACTGCGCGCACTCGCCCGCGGCGAGAGCGCGTCCGGCGTGGTCACCGGCTCCGGCACGCCCGGCAAGGTCGTGTGGGTGTTCCCCGGCCAGGGCTCCCAATGGGTGGGCATGGGACGGGAGTTGCTGGACACCTCCCCGGTCTTCGCCGAGCGGATCGCGCAGTGCGCCGCCGAACTGGAGCGGTGGGTCGACTGGTCGCTGACCGACGTGCTGCGCGGCGAGGCCGACCCCGAGCTCCTCGACCGCGTGGACGTGGTGCAGCCCGCGAGCTTCGCCGTCGTCGTCGCGCTGGCCGCCCTCTGGTCGTCCGTGGGCGTCGAGCCCGACGCGGTGCTCGGCCACTCGCAGGGCGAGATCGCGGCCGCCTGCGTCTCCGGCGCACTGTCCCTGGAGGACGCGGTCCGCGTGGTCGCGCTGCGCAGCCGGCTGATCGCCTCCGAGCTGGCCGGGCGCGGCGGCATGGCGTCCGTGGCCCTCAGCGAGGACGAGGCGGCCGCCCGCCTGGAGCGCTGGGCGGACCGCGTCGACGTCGCCGCCGTCAACGGCCCGAACTCCGTGGTCGTCGCCGGTGACGCCGAGGCCCTGGACGAAGCCCTGGACACCCTGGAGGACCAGGGCGTCCGCGTCCGGCGCATCGCCGTCGACTACGCCTCGCACTCCCGCCACGTCGAGCGGATCCGCGACGCCCTCGCCGAGTCGCTGGCCGGCATCGCCGCCCAGGCGCCGACGATCCCGTTCTACTCCACCGTCACGGGCGACTGGATCGAGGACGCGGGCGTCCTCGACGGCGGCTACTGGTACCGGAACCTGCGCGGCCAGGTGAAGTTCGGCCCGGCCGTCACCGAACTCATCGGCCAGGGCCACGGCGTCTTCGTCGAGATCAGCGCCCACCCGGTCCTCGTCCAGCCCATCACGGAGATCGTGTACGAGACCGGCGGCGACGCCGACGTCCTGGCGACCGGCTCGCTGCGCCGCCAGGAAGGCGGACTGCGGCGGCTGTTCGCCTCGATGGCGGAGCTGTTCGTGCGCGGCGTGCCCGTGGACTGGGCCAGGATCCTTCCCACCGGCGCCGGCACGGCCCGCGTCGACCTGCCGACGTACGCCTTCGACCAGCAGCACTTCTGGATCCGGATGGGCGGCTCGGCCACCGACTCGGCGTCGCTCGGCCTGGCCGCCACCGACCACCCGCTGCTCGGCGCGGTGGTCCAGCTCCCGCAGTCCGACGGCCTGGTGTTCACCTCACGGCTGTCCCTCCAGTCGCACCCCTGGCTCGCCGGGCACGCGATCGGCGGCGTCGTCATCGTCCCGGGCACGGCGTACGTGGACCTCGCCGTCCGGGCCGGCGACGAGTTCGGCCACGGCGTCCTGGAAGAGCTCGTCATCGAGGCGCCGCTGGCCCTGCCGGAGCGCGGCGGCGTGCGCGTCCAGGTCGCGGTGAGCGGCCCGGACGCGACCGGCCGCCGCACCGTCGACGTGTACTCCCTGCGCGAGGACGCCGCGGGGGAGGGCGGCACCGACCCGTGGACCCGGCACGCCACCGGACTCCTGTCGGCCGACGCCAGGTCACCGCAGGCCGACGCCGACTTCACGGCCTGGCCGCCGCCGGGCGCCGAGCCGGTCGACATCGACAACTTCTACGGCGACCTCACCGAGCGCGGCTACGCCTACGGCCCCGACTTCCAGGGCATGCGCGCGGTGTGGCGGCGCGGCGACGAGGTGTTCGCCGAGGTCGCCCTGCCCGACGAACAGCGCGAAGAGGCCGGCAAGTACGGCATCCACCCGGCGCTCCTCGACGCCGCCCTGCACACCAACGCCTTCGCCAACCCGGACGACGACCGCAAGGTGCTGCCGTTCGCCTGGAACGGCCTCGTACTGCACGCCGCGGGTGCCTCCGCGCTGCGGGTGCGGGTGGCTCCGTGCGGCCCGGACGCGCTGTCGTTCCAGGCCGCCGACGAGACCGGCGGCCTGGTCCTGACCATGGACTCGCTGGTGTCCCTGCCGGTCTCCGCCGACCAGCTCGACGCCGCGGCGGCCGACGACAGCCGCGACTCGCTGTTCGGCGTGGAGTGGGCCGAACTGCCCCTGGAGCAGGGGACGTCGGCCCCGACGTGGGTGTCGGTGGACACCGCCGGCGACGTGACGGCGCTGGGCGCTGTCGGTGCCGGTGTTCCTGCGGTGGCGGTCCTGGAGGCAGTGGGCGGTGACGGTGACGATGCCGTACTCGCCCTCACCTCACGGGTGCTGGCCGTGGTGCAGGCGTGGCTCGCGGCCGACGGTCTGGACGAGGCGCGGCTCGTGGTGGCGACCCGGGGCGCGGTGCCCGCCGGCGACGGCGTGGTGACCGACCCGGCCGGCTCCGCGGTCTGGGGTCTGATCCGCGCCGCGCAGGCCGAGAACCCGGACCGCATCGTCCTCATCGACACCGACCCGGCCGCCGCCGACGGCGCCGTACCGGTGCTCGGCCCGGTCCTCGCGCTCGGCGAGCCGCAGGTCGCGGTGCGCGGCGGCACGCTCTCCGCGCCACGGCTGGCCCGCGTCACCGGACAGGTCCCCGACGAGCTCGACGTGTTCACGGACGGCGGCACCGTGCTGCTCACCGGCGGCACCGGCTCCCTCGGCGCCCTCGTGTCCCGCCACCTCGTGACCCGGCACGGCGTACGCCACCTGGTGCTCGCCAGCCGTCGCGGCCCCGACAGCGAGGGCGTCGGAGAACTGGTCGCCGAACTCGCCGAACAGGGCGCGGAGGTGTCCGTCGTCGCCTGCGACGTCTCCCGGCGCACCGACGTCGAGGCCCTCCTCGCCTCCGTACCGGACGCACACCCCCTCACCGGCGTCGTCCACCTCGCCGGTGTCCTGGACGACGGCGTGATCGCCACGCTCACGCCCGAGCGGCTCGCCGCCGTCTTCGCGCCGAAGGCCGACGCCGTACGCCACCTCGACGAGCTGACCCGGGGCCTGGACCTCGACGCGTTCGTCGTGTTCTCGTCCGCCGCCGCCCTCATGGGTTCGGCCGGACAGGGCAACTACGCCGCCGCCAACGCCTTCCTCGACGGCCTGATGGCCGAGCGCCGCGCGGCCGGGCTGCCCGGACTCTCCCTGGCCTGGGGCCTGTGGGAGCAGAGCGACGGCCTGACCGCCCACCTCAGCGCCGTGGACCAGGCCCGGATGAGCCGCGGCGGCGTCCTCGCGCTGACCCCGGCCGAGGGCCTGCGCATCTTCGACACGGGCCTGCACATGGGCCAGCCGCTCCTCGTCCCGATCAAGCTGGACCTCAAGACGCTGCGCGGGCAGGCCGCGTCCGGCGGGGGAGTGCAGCACCTGCTGCGCGGCCTCGTCCGGGCCGGCCGGCGCACCGCGCGGGCGGCCGCCGGGGACAGCAGCGCCCTGGTCCGCCGGCTCGCCGGGCTCACCCAGGACGAGCAGGAGGGCGTCCTGCTCTCCGTCGTCCAGGCCGAGGCGGGCGCCGTGCTCGGCTTCACCAGCGCCGAACTGACGCAGGGCACCAAGGGGTTCAGCGACATCGGCTTCGACTCGCTGACCGCCGTGGAGCTGCGCAACCGGCTCAGCGCGGCGACCGGCGTCAAGCTCCCCGCCACCCTGATCTTCGACTACCCGACCCCGCAGGCTCTGGCCCGCTGCCTGCGCGAGGAACTCGGCGACAGCGCAGCCGACGCCGCCACCGGCACCGCCGCGACCGCGGCCACGGTCGCCGTAGCGGACCCCGACGAGCCGATCGCGATCGTCGGCATGGCGTGCCGCCTGCCGGGCGGGGTCACCGGCCCCGAATCCCTGTGGAACCTGGTGCGGGAGGGCCGCGAGGGCATGTCCGCCTTCCCGGACGACCGCGGCTGGGACCTGGACACCCTCTTCGACGCCGACCCCGACAAGGCGGGCACCTCGTACTCCACCAAGGGCGGCTTCCTGGAGGGCGCCGGACTCTTCGACGCGGGCTTCTTCGGCATCTCGCCGCGCGAGGCCCTCGCCATGGACCCGCAGCAGCGGCTCCTCCTGGAGACCTCCTGGGAGGCCCTGGAGCGCGCGGGCATCGACCCGAGCGCGGCGCGCGGCGACAGCATCGGCGTGTTCTCCGGCGTCTCCATCCACGACTACGTCGAGTCCCTCACGCACCTGCCCGCCGAACTGGAGGGCTTCGCCACGACCGCCACCGCCGGAAGCGTGGCGTCGGGCCGGGTCTCGTACGTCTTCGGCTTCGAGGGCCCGTCCGTCACCGTCGACACGGCCTGCTCGTCGTCCCTGGTCGCGATGCACCTCGCGGCGCAGGCGCTGCGGCAGGGCGAGTGCTCGATGGCACTGGCCGGCGGCGTCGCCGTGATGGGCTCGCCCATCGGCGTCCTCGGCATGTCGCGCCAGCGCGGCCTGGCCGGCGACGGCGCTTGCAAGGCGTACGCGGACGACGCGGACGGCACCGTCCTCTCCGAGGGCGTGGCCCTGGTCGCCCTGGAGCGCCTGTCCGTGGCTCGCGAGCGAGGCCACAAGGTGCTCGCGGTGCTGCGCGGCAGCGCGGTCAACCAGGACGGCGCCTCCAACGGCCTCACGGCCCCCAACGGCCCGTCCCAGCAGCGCGTGATCCGCAAGGCCCTCGCGAACGCGGGCCTGTCGCCCGCCGACGTCGACGTGGTCGAGGGGCACGGCACCGGTACGGTCCTCGGCGACCCGATCGAGGCACAGGCGCTCATCGCGACGTACGGCAAGAACCGTGACCCCCAACAGCCTTTGTGGCTCGGCTCGTTGAAGTCGAACATCGGTCACACCCAGGCCGCCGCGGGCGTCGCCGGTGTCATCAAGATGGTGCAGGCGCTGCGGCACGGCGTCCTGCCCCCGACGCTCCACGCCGAGCAGCGGACCACCAAGGTGGACTGGTCGGACGGCACCATCGAGTTGCTGACGGAGGCCCGCGAGTGGGCGGGCGAGGCGCGTCCGCGCCGGGCGGGCGTGTCGTCGTTCGGCATCAGCGGGACGAACGCGCACCTGATTCTGGAGGAGGCGCCTGCGGAGGCCCACGAGCCCGTCGCGGGTCCGGACGAGGGCTCGGACGTGGGCGGTGTGGTGCCGCTCGTGGTGTCGGCGCGCAGTACCGCGTCGCTGGCGGGCCAGGCCGAGCGCCTCGCGGCGTTCGTGGGGTCCGGGTCCGTGGGGTCCGGTGCCGGTGAGGTGTCCCTGGCGGGCGTGGCCGACGCGTTGGTGTCGAGCCGGGCGCTGCTGGGGGAGCGGGCCGTGGTCGTGGCCGGGTCGGGCGAGGAGGCGCTGGCCGGGTTGCGGGCGCTGGCTCGTGGCGAGAGTGCGGCTGGCGTCGTCTCAGGCTCAGGCTCGGGTTCTGGTGCGGTGGGGAAGGTCGTGTGGGTCTTCCCGGGGCAGGGGTCCCAATGGGCCGGTATGGGGCGGGAGTTGCTCGACTCGTCGCCGGTCTTCGCGGAGCGGATCGCCGAGTGTGCGACTGCACTTGCTCCGTACGTCGACTGGTCGCTGGTGGACGTGCTGCGGGGGGAAGTCGACCCCGGGTTGCTGGAGCGCGTGGACGTGCTCCAGCCCGCGAGTTTCGCGGTGATGGTCGGTCTGGCGGCTGTGTGGTCGTCCGTGGGTGTCCTGCCGGACGCCGTGGTCGGTCACTCGCAGGGTGAGATCGCTGCCGCCTGCGTTGCAGGTGCGCTGTCGCTGGAGGACGCGGCCCGCGTAGTGGCGCTGCGCAGCCAGGCGATCGGTGAGCGGCTGGCCGGGCGCGGTGGCATGGCGTCGGTCGCGCTGAGCGAGGACGAGGCGGTGGACCGGCTCGTGCGCTGGGCGGACCGCGTCGAGGTCGCGGCCGTCAACGGCCCGGCCTCGGTGGTCGTCGCCGGTGACGCGGCGGCGCTGGACGAGGCGCTCGTGGCCCTGTCCGACGACGGCGTCCGCGTGCGTCGCGTGGCCGTGGACTACGCCTCGCACACCCGCCACGTCGAAGACATCGAGAGCACTCTCGCCGAGACCCTGTCGGGGATCAGCGCCCAGGCGCCGCTCGTGCCCTTCTACTCCACCGTCACGGGCGGCTGGGTCGAGGACGCGGGCGTGCTCGACGGCGGCTACTGGTACCGGAACCTGCGCGGTCAGGTCGGATTCGGCCCGGCGGTCGCGGACCTGGTCGGGCAGGGGCACGGCGCGTTCGTCGAGATCAGCGCCCACCCGGTGCTGGTCCAGCCGGTCAACGAGATCCTCGACGAGAGCGGCACGGACACGGTCGTGACCGGTTCGCTGCGGCGTGACGACGGTGGCCTGCGCCGGCTGCTCGCCTCGATGGCCGAGCTGTTCGTGCGCGGCGTCCCTGTCGACTGGACGGGCACCCTGCCCACTGGAACCACCGGAACCACGGCAGCCCACGTCGAGCTGCCCACCTACGCCTTCGACCACCAGCACTACTGGCTCCAGACGGCCCGCGCCGCCACCGACGCGGCCTCGCTCGGCCAGGCGGCGGTCGATCACCCGCTGCTCGGCGCGATGGTGCGGCTCCCGCAGTCCGACGGTCTCGTCTTCACCTCGCGACTGTCGCTCAAGTCGCACCCGTGGCTGGCGGATCACGCCGTCGGCGGCGTCGTCATCCTCCCTGGTTCCGGCTTGGTGGAGCTGGCCGTACGGGCCGGTGACGAGGCCGGGTGCGGGGTGCTGGACGAGCTGGTGACCGAGGCGCCGCTGGTGGTGCCGGAGCAGGGCGGCGTACGCGTCCAGGTCGCTGTCGGCGGCCCGGACGAGAACGGGACGCGCACCGTGGAGATCTACTCCCAGCGCGAGGACGCCCCCGACGGTGAGGGTGGCGAGACGTGGACCCGGCACGCCACCGGACTCCTCTCGGCCACGACCGGCAACCCGCCCACGGACTTCGACTTCGCCGCCTGGCCCCCGCCCGGCGCCGAGACCGTCGACACCGACGGCTGCTACGCCGATCTGGCCGCGCGGGGCTACGAGTACGGCCCCGCCTTCCAGGGCGTACGCGCACTGTGGCGGCGCGGCGACGAACTCTTCGCCGAGGTCGCCCTGCCCGACGACGAGCGCAAGCAGGCCGGCGGCTTCGGCCTGCACCCCGCGCTGCTCGACGCCGCGCTGCACGCCCACACGCTGACTGACGCCGCGGCTGACGGCGGCACGGTCCGCCAGGCGCTCGACTGGAACGGAGTGGTGCTGCACGCCGTCGGCGCCTCGGCCCTGCGGGTCCGCCTGCGGGCCGGCGGCTCCGGCCTGGTGGCGTTGGAGGCGGCGGACGAGGCCGGTGGCCCGGTCGTGTCGGCGGACTCGCTGGCCCTGCGGGAGCTGACCGCCGAGCAGCTGGCGAGCGCCGGTGAATCCACGGTGACGGACTCTCTGTTCCAGGTGGACTGGACCGAACTGCCCATGCAGCAAGGGGAGTTGACTGGGAAGACGTCGGCGTCGGCACCGGCTTGGGTGTCCGTGGCCACGGCCGAGGACGTGACGGAGTTGACCGCCTCCGTCGGCGGCGACGTGCCCGTCGCGGTGGTCCTGGAGGTCGTGAGCGGCGACGGCGATGATGCCGAACTCGCCCTGGCCTCAAGGGTGTTGGGCGTCGTACAGGCCTGGCTTGCGGCCGACGGTCTCGACGGCTCGCGGCTCGTGGTGGCGACCCGGGGCGCCGTCCCCGCGGGCGACGGCACGGTGACCGACCCGGCGGGCGCCGCGGTGTGGGGTCTCGTACGCGCCGCACAGGCCGAGAACCCGAACCGGATCGTCCTGCTCGACACCGCACCATCCACAAACCTGGACACGAACACCGCCACAAGCGTGGACACAAACCCGTCCGCAACTACAGTCACAAACAGCTCCGCAAACAGTGACGCAAACACGGTCGCAAACACGGATACAAACATTGACGCGATCACGGGCGTCCTCGGATCGGCTCTCGCCGCCGACGAGCCGCAGATCGCGGTCCGCGGCACGGCCCTCTCCGTGCCGCGCATCGCCCGCGCCCAAGTCGCCGAAACAGCACAGGTGTTCGGACCTGAGGGCACGGTTCTCGTCACCGGCGGCACCGGCTCCCTGGGGTCGCTCGCGGCCCGCCACCTGGTCACCGAGTACGGCGTACGGAAGCTCGTCCTCGCCAGCCGCCGGGGACCGGATGCCGAGGGCGCGGCGGAACTGGTCGCCGAGCTGACCGGACAGGGCGCCGAGGTCAGCGTCGTGGCCTGCGACGTCGCGGACCGCGACCGGGCCCGGGACCTGGTGGCCTCGATACCCGACCTGCGCGGCGTGCTGCACACGGCCGGTGTCCTGGACGCCGGAGTGATCGGGACGCTGACCCCGGAACGCCTGGCCAGGGTCTTCGGTCCCAAGGTCGACGCCGTACGGCATCTCGACGAGCTGACGCGGGACTTGGACCTTGACGCGTTCGTCGTCTACTCGTCCGTGTCGGCGGTCTTCATGGGGGCGGGCAGCGGCAGTTACGCGGCGGCCAACGCCTACCTCGACGGGCTGATGGCCCAGCGGCGTGCCGCCGGACTGCCCGGACTGTCCCTGGCCTGGGGCCTGTGGGACCAGAGCGGCGGCGGCATGGCGGCCGACACGGATGACCTCGTCCGGTCCCGGATGGGACGGCGCGGCGGCCTCCAGATCATGAGCTTGACCGAGGGCATGCGGCTCTTCGACGCCGCCGTCGGATCCGGCCGATCCCTGCTGGTGCCCGCCAAGTTGGACCTGCGGGCCGTGCGCGCCGACGCCGCGGCCGGCACCGGAGTGCCGCACATGCTGCGCGGCCTGGTCCGCGCGGGACGGCAGCAGGCGCAGGCCGGTACTGCCCGGGACGGCGCACTGCTGCGCCGCCTCTCCGGACTCGCCGCCGCAGAACAGGAAGAGGTCCTCGTCGACCTGGTCCGCACCCAGGCCGCCGTCGTGCTCGGCCACGCGGGAGCGGACGGGGTCCCCGCGGACATCGCGTTCAAGGACACCGGATTCGACTCGCTCACCGCCGTGGAACTGCGCAACCGGCTCCGCGAGGCGACGGGCCTGAAGCTGCCCGCCACCTTGGTCTTCGACTACCCGAACCCGCAGGCCCTGGCCCGCCACCTGCACGCCGAACTCGTCCCGGACGGCGGCACGGACGGTACCGACGTGGACGAGGTGCGGCTGCGCCACGCGCTCGCCTCGCTCCCGCTGGCCCGCTTCCGGGAGGCCGGACTGATGGAGGCCCTGGTCGGACTCGCCGCCCTCGGCAACGGCGAACCGGCGGCCGCCGCGCCGGACGACGCCGGGGAGCAGACGGTGATCGCCGACCTGAACGTCGACGACCTCGTGCACCTGGCGCTCGGCGACAACTGACTCCACGACACCGGAAAGATTGGGGAACTCAAGTGAGTGCGTCGTACGAAAAGGTCGTCGAGGCGCTACGGGCTTCGCTCGAGGAGGTCGGTTCGCTCAAGCAGCAGAACCGCCGGCTCATCGACGCTTCCCGCGAGCCGGTGGCCGTGGTGGGCATGGCCTGCCGGCTGCCGGGCGGGGTCGCGGGTCCCGAGGACCTGTGGCGGCTCGTCCGGGACGGCGGCGACGCCGTCACCGGCTTCCCGGAGGACCGCGGCTGGGACCTGGAAGGACTCTTCGACTCCGACCCCGAGCGCGCGGGCACCTCCTACACCGACCGGGGCGGCTTCCTCCACGAGGCGGGCCTGTTCGACGCCGGCTTCTTCGGGATCTCGCCGCGCGAGGCCCTCGCGATGGACCCGCAGCAGCGGCTCCTCCTCGAATCGTCGTGGGAGGCGCTGGAGAGCGCGGGCATCGACCCGGTGTCGCTGAAGGGCGCCGACGTCGGTGTGTTCACCGGCCTCTTCGGCCAGGGCTACGTCGCCCCCGGCGCCAGCGTGGTGACGCCCGAGCTGGAGGGCTTCGCGGGCACGGGCGGTTCCACGAGCGTGGCGTCGGGCCGGGTCTCGTACGTCTTCGGCTTCGAGGGCCCGGCCGTCACCGTCGACTCGGCGTGCTCGTCCTCGCTGGTCGCGATGCACCTGGCCGCGCAGTCGCTGCGGCAGGGCGAGTGCTCGATGGCCCTCGCCGGCGGCGCGACCGTCATGGCCAACCCCGGTGCCTTCGTGGAGTTCTCGCGCCAGCGCGGCCTCGCCACCGACGGCCGCTGCAAGGCGTACGCGGACGGCGCCGACGGCACCGGCTGGGCCGAAGGCGTCGGCGTCGTCGTCCTGGAGCGGCTGTCCGTCGCCCGCGAACGCGGCCACAAGATCCTCGCCGTGCTGCGCGGCTCCGCCGTCAACCAGGACGGCGCGTCCAACGGCCTGACCGCCCCCAACGGCCCCGCCCAGCAGCGCGTCATCCGCGGGGCGCTGGCCAACGCCGGTCTCGCCGCCTCGGACGTGGACGTCGTGGAGGGCCACGGCACGGGCACCGTCCTCGGCGACCCGATCGAGGCGCAGGCGCTGCTCGCCACGTACGGCAAGGACCGTGATCCCCAACAGCCTCTGTGGCTGGGCTCGTTGAAGTCGAACATCGGGCACACGCAGGGCGCCGCCGGTGTCGCCGGTGTCATCAAGATGGTGCAGGCGCTGCGGAACGGCGTGATG
Source organism: Streptomyces sp. KL116D (assembly GCF_030766975.1). NCBI lineage: Bacteria > Bacillati > Actinomycetota > Actinomycetes > Kitasatosporales > Streptomycetaceae > Streptomyces > Streptomyces sp. KL116D. The sequence goes on from NZ_JASERH010000149.1 coordinate 71,709, forward strand.
CCCGCGACCCTGCACGTCGACGCCCCGACCTCCCAGGTCGACTGGTCGGCGGGCGCGGTGGAACTGCTGACCGAGGCACGCGACTGGCCGGCCGACGGCCGCCCGCGCCGTGCGGGCGTCTCCGCGTTCGGCGTGAGCGGCACGAACGCCCACCTGATCCTGGAGGAAGCACCCGCCGAGGAGGCGCCCGAGCCCGTCGCGGACCAGGGTGGCGCGGTGCCGCTCGTGGTGTCCGCGCGCAGCGCCGCGTCACTGGCGGGCCAGGCCGAGCGCCTCGCCGCCTTCGTGGAGTCCGGTGCCGGTGGGGCTTCGCTGGCGGCACTGGCCGGGTCCCTGGTCTCCCAGCGGGCCATGCTCACCGACCGCGCGGTCGTGGTCGCCGGGTCGGGGGAGGAGGCGCTGGCAGGGCTGCGGGCGTTGGCTCGCGGCGAGAGTGCGCCTGGAGTCGTCGCCGGTACCGGGACGGCGGGGAAGGTCGTGTGGGTCTTCCCCGGTCAGGGCTCACAATGGGCGGGCATGGGGCGGGAGCTGCTCGACTCGTCGCCCGTCTTCGCGGACCGGATCGCCGAATGCGCTGCCGCACTCGCTCCGTACGTCGACTGGTCACTGGTGGACGTCCTGCGCGGCGAGGCTGCCTCGGAACTCCTCGACCGCGTGGACGTCGTCCAGCCCGCGAGCTTCGCCGTGATGGTGGGCCTGGCCGCGGTCTGGTCCTCGGCCGGGGTCAGGCCCGACGCGGTGCTCGGTCACTCGCAGGGTGAGATCGCCGCGGCGTGCGTGTCCGGTGCGCTGTCCCTGGAGGACGCGGCCCGGGTGGTGGCGCTGCGCAGCCGGGCCATCGCGGCTGACCTCGCAGGTCGCGGCGGCATGGCGTCGGTCGCGTTGAGCGCGGACGAGGCGGTGACCCGGCTGGAGCGCTGGGCGGACCGCGTCGAGGTCGCAGCCGTCAACGGCCCGACCTCGGTGGTCGTCGCCGGTGACGCAGAAGCCCTGGACGAGGCCCTCGCCGCCCTCACCGCGGACGGTGTTCGCGTCCGCCGGGTGGCCGTGGACTACGCCTCGCACACCCGCCACGTCGAGGACATCGAGACCACTCTCGCCGAGACCTTGTCCGGCATCGACGCCCAGGCCCCCACCACCCCCTTCTACTCCACCGTGACCGGCGGCTGGGTCGAGGACGCGGGCGTCCTCGACGGCGGCTACTGGTACGGGAATCTGCGCGGCCAGGTGAAGTTCGGCCCGGCCGTCGCCGACCTCGTCCGCCAGGGCCACGGCACCTTCATCGAGATCAGCGCCCACCCCGTCCTGGTCCAGCCGGTCACCGAGATCCTCGACGAGAGCGGCACGGGCACCGTCGTGACGGGTTCGCTGCGCCGCGACGACGGTGGCCTGCGCCGGCTGCTGACGTCGATGGCCGAGGTGTTCGTGCGCGGCGTCCGGGTCGACTGGACCGGGGTCCTGCCCGCAGGAACCACCGGTGCCACGGCGGCGCGCGTCGACCTCCCCACGTACGCCTTCGACCACCAGCACTACTGGCTGCACGAGACGGAGACGGCGACCGACGCCGCGTCCCTCGGGCAGGCGACGGCCGGGCACCCGCTGCTCGGCGCCGTGGTGCGGCTGCCGCAGTCCGGCGGTCTGGTCTTCACCTCGCGCCTGTCGCTCAAGTCGCACCCCTGGCTCGGCGATCACGCCGTCGGCGACGTCGTCATCCTGCCCGGCTCCGGACTGGTCGAGCTGGCCGTGCGCGCCGGTGACGAGGCGGAGTGCGGCGCACTGGAAGAGCTCGTGATCGAGGCGCCGCTCGTGGTGCCCCCGCAGGGCGGCGTACGCGTCCAGGTCGCCGTCGGCGCGCCCGACGACAACGGCTCGCGCACCGTGGAGATCTATTCCCAGCGCGAGGACGCCCCCGACGGCGGCGGCGACGGCAGCGGCGAGACGTGGACCCGGCACGCCACCGGCACCCTGTCGCCCGCGCCCTCCGAACAGGACACCGGCACCGACTCCGACGCCGACTTCGTCGCCTGGCCGCCGGCCGGTGCCGAGCAGGTCGAGGTCGGCGACTTCTACGCCGACCTGGTCGACCGCGGCTACGGCTACGGGCCCGCCTTCCAGGGCGTGCGCGCGGTGTGGCGGCGCGGCGACGAGGTCTTCGCCGAGGTCGCCCTGCCCGACGAACTCCGCGCGGAAGCACAGAAGTTCGGCGTCCACCCCGCCCTGCTCGACGCCGCTCTGCAGGCCGCCACGATCGGGAACACGGCGGACGAGTCCGCGGCGCCGGTCCTGGCCTTCGCGTGGAACGGCCTGGTGCTGCACGCCGCGGGCGCCGCCGCGCTGCGCGTGCGCATCGCGCCGAACGGGCCCGACGCGCTGTCCGTCCGGGCGGCCGACGAGGCCGGCGGCCTGGTGGTGACGCTGGACTCGCTCGTGTCCCGGGCCGTCTCCGCCGAACAGCTGGAGACCCCGGTCGACGCGGCGATCGCCAACGCGCTCTTCCGGCTGGAGTGGACCGAGCTGCCCGCGCCGCCCGACTCGGACCTGCCGCCGTCCTGGCTGCCCGTGTCGTCGGCCGAGGACGTGGCGGCCGTGGCCGCGAGCGGCGCCGCACCCGCCGTCGCCGTCCTGGAAGCCGTCGGCGGGGACACCGAGGGCTCCGCGGACGCCGTACTCGCCCTGTCCGCACGGGTGTTGAGCGTCGTGCAGGCCTGGCTGGCCGCGGACGCGCTGGAGGAGTCGACGCTCGTCATCGCGACCCGCGGGGCCGTGGCAGCGGGCGGGACCGCGGTGACCGACCCGGCCGGATCTGCGGTGTGGGGACTCGTCCGCGCCGCCCAGTCCGAGAGCCCCGACCGGCTCGTCCTCCTCGACACCGACCCCACCGCCGACGGCGGCGTGGACTCGGTCATCGACTACGTCCTCGGCCCCGTGACGGCCACCGCCGAGCCCCAGATCGCCATCCGCGACTCGGCCATGTCGATCCCCCGGCTCGCCCGCCCCACGGGCGGCACCGCGGACCGGCCCGCGACGTTCGGCCCCGACGGCACCGTCCTGATCTCCGGCGGCGGTTCGCTCGGCGGCGTCGTGGCCCGGCACCTCGTCGCCCGGCACGGCGTACGACAGCTGGTCCTCGCCAGCCGCCGGGGCCAGGAGGCCGACGGAGTAAGCGAGTTGACGGCCGAGCTCGTCGAGGCCGGTGCGGACGTGTCGGTCGTCGCCTGCGACGTCTCCGACCGGTCCCGGCTCGCCGAACTGCTCTCCTCCGTGCCCGACCTGCGGGGCGTCGTGCACACGGCCGGCGTCTTCGACGACGGACTGATCGCGGACCTCACCCCCGAGCGCCTCGCCAAGGTGTACGCGCCGAAGGCCGACGCCGTACGCCACCTCGACGAACTGACCCGCGGCCTCGACCTCGACGCGTTCGTCGTCTACTCGTCCGTGGCCGGTCTCTCCGGCGGAGCGGGCCAGGGCAACTACTCGGGCGCCAACGCCTTCCTGGACGGCCTGATGAGCGCCCGCCGCGCCGCGGGACTGCCCGGACTGTCCCTGGCCTGGGGCCTGTGGGAGCAGTCCCTCGGCATGGCGGGCCACCTCAGCGCCGTCGACCAGGCGCGGGCAGGACGCAGCGGTGTCCTGGAGATATCCGCGGCCGAGGGCATGGACCTGTTCGACCTCTCCCTCACCTCCGACCAGGCACTCCTCGTCCCGGTCAAGCTCGACCTGAAGGGCGTGCGGGCCGACGCGTCGGCCGGCGCCACGGTGCCGCACCTGCTGCGCGGACTGGTCAAGGCCGGCCGGCAGCAGGCCCGCGCCGCGAGCGGTGCGGGGGAGCGGCAGCTGTCCGACCGGCTCGCCGGGCTCACGGCCGCCGCGCAGGAGGAACTGCTGCTCGACCTGGTGCGCACCCAGGCCGCCGTCGTCCTCGGCCACAGCGGCGCGGGCGCCGTCCGCCCGGACACCGCGTTCAACGAGGCCGGGTTCGACTCGCTGACCTCGGTGGAGCTGCGCAACCGGCTGCGCGAGGCGACCGGCCTCAAACTGCCCCCGACGCTCGTCTTCGACTACCCGAGCCCGCTGGTCCTCGCCCGCTATCTGCGCGGCGAGTTCGACGAGGTCGCGGCGCCCGAACCCGAGGCGCGGCCCGCCGTCACCGGCACCGTCGACACGGACGAGCCGCTGGCCGTCGTCGGCATGGCCTGCCGGCTGCCGGGCGGCGTCACCTCGCCGGACGAGCTGTGGAAGCTCGTCGTCGACGGGGTCGACGCGATCTCCGACTTCCCCGAGGACCGCGGCTGGGACCTGGACGGCCTGTTCGACCCGGACCCGGACCACGCCGGTACCTCGTACGTCAGCCAGGGCGGATTCCTGCGCGGCGCGGGCCTGTTCGACCCCGGCTTCTTCGGGATCTCGCCGCGCGAGGCCCTCGCCATGGACCCGCAGCAGCGCCTCCTCCTGGAGACGTCGTGGGAGGCCCTGGAGGGCGCGGGCATCGACCCGTTCGCGCTCAAGGGCACGGACGTCGGCGTGTTCTCCGGCGTCTCGGGACAGGGCTACGGCACCGGCACCATCGCCCCCGAGGTGGAGGGCTTCGCGGGCACGGGCCTCGCGTCGAGCGTGGCGTCGGGCCGCGTCTCGTACGTCTTCGGCTTCGAGGGCCCGGCCGTGTCGATCGACACGGCCTGCTCGTCCTCGCTCGTGGCGATGCACCTGGCCGCGCAGGCGCTGCGCCAGGGCGAGTGCTCCATGGCGCTGGCCGGCGGCGCGATGGTGATGGCGACCCCCGCCACGTTCATGGCGTTCTCGCGCCAGCGCGGGCTGGCCGGTGACGGCAGGTCCAAGGCGTTCGCGGACGGCGCGGACGGCATGGGCCTGTCCGAGGGCGTGGGCGTCGTGCTCCTGGAGCGCCTGTCCGTGGCCCGTGAACGCGGCCACAAGGTGCTCGCGGTGCTGCGCGGCAGCGCGGTGAACCAGGACGGCGCCTCCAACGGCCTGACGGCCCCGAACGGCCCGTCCCAGCAGCGCGTGATCCGCAAGGCCCTCGCGAACGCGGGCCTGTCGCCCGCGGACGTCGACGTCGTCGAGGGACACGGCACCGGTACGGCGCTCGGCGACCCGATCGAGGCGCAGGCGCTGCTCGCCACGTACGGCAAGGACCGCGACCCCCAACAGCCATTGTGGCTCGGCTCGTTGAAGTCGAACATCGGGCACGCGCAGGCCGCGTCGGGCGTCGCCAGCGTCATCAAGATGGTGCAGGCACTGCGGCACGGCGTACTGCCCCCGACGCTCCACGCCGAGCGGCGCACGGCGCAGGTCGACTGGACCGCGGGCGCGGTGGAGCTGCTGACCGAGGCACGCGACTGGCCGCGCACCGGCACACTCCGCCGGGCCGGCGTGTCGTCGTTCGGCGTCAGCGGCACGAACGCCCACCTCATCCTGGAGGAGGCCCCGGACGACGACGCGACGCCCACCGAGGAGACCTCGCAGCCGCTGGTCTCCGCGGACGTGGTGCCGCTGGTGGTGTCGGCGCGCAGTACCGCGTCGCTGGCGGGCCAGGCCGAGCGCCTCGCCGCCTTCGTGGAGTCCGCCGCGGGCGAGGCATCCCTCGCGTCGCTGGCCGGGTCGCTCGTCTCCGGGCGCACCCTGCTGGGGGAGCGGGCCGTGGTCGTGGCCGGGTCGGGCGAGGAGGCGCTGGCCGGGTTGCGGGCGCTGGCTCGTGGCGAGAGTGCCGCCGGAGTCGTGGCGGCCGGGTCGGGATCCGGTTCCGGTTCCGCGTCCGGTGCGGTGGGGAAGGTCGTGTGGGTCTTCCCGGGGCAGGGGTCCCAATGGGCCGGTATGGGGCGGGAGTTGCTCGACTCGTCGCCGGTGTTCGCGGAGCGGATCGCCGAGTGCGCGACCGCGCTAAGCCCTCATATCGACTGGTCGCTGGTGGACGTCTTGCGCGGCGAGGCGGCTCCCGAGCTGCTGGAGCGCGTGGACGTGCTCCAGCCCGCGAGCTTCGCGGTGATGGTCGGTCTGGCGGCCGTGTGGTCGTCGGTGGGTGTCCTGCCGGACGCCGTGGTCGGTCACTCGCAGGGCGAGATCGCTGCCGCCTGCGTCGCGGGTGCGCTGTCCCTTGAGGACGCGGCCCGCGTGGTCGCGCTGCGCAGCCAGGCCATCGCCGCCGAGCTGGCAGGGCGCGGCGGCATGGCGTCGGTCGCGCTGAGCGAGGGCGAGGCGGCGGACCGGCTCGTGCGCTGGGCGGACCGCGTGGAGGTCGCGGCCGTCAACGGCCCGACCTCGGTGGTCGTCGCCGGTGACGCCGAGGCCCTGGACGAGGCCCTCGCCGCCCTGACGGCGGACGGTGTCCGCGTCCGACGCATCGCCGTGGACTACGCCTCGCACACCCGCCACGTCGAAGACATCCGGACCACTCTCGCCGAGACCCTGTCGGCGGTCAGCGCCCAGGCACCGCTCGTGCCCTTCTACTCGACCGTGACCAGCGGCTGGGTGGACGAGGCCGGCGTCCTGGACGGCGGCTACTGGTACCGGAACCTGCGCGGCCAGGTGAAGTTCGGCCCCGCTATCGCGGACCTGGTCGGGCAGGGGCACGGCGCGTTCGTCGAGATCAGCGCCCACCCGGTGCTGGTCCAGCCGGTCAACGAGATCCTCGACGGCACGGACGCGGACGCCGGCACCGTCGTGACCGGCTCGCTGCGCCGCCAGGAGGGCGGTCTGCGCAGGCTGCTCGCCTCGATGGCCGAGCTGTTCGTGCACGGCGTCCCCGTGGACTGGAGCGGTGTGCTCCCGGCCGGGCAGGCGCGGCTCGACCTGCCGACGTACGCCTTCGACCACCAGCACTTCTGGCTGCACACGACCCCCGACCAGACCGACGCGAAGTCCCTCGGGCTCGCCGGGACCGACCACCCGCTGCTCGGCGCGCTGGTCCGGCTGCCGCAGTCCGACGGACTGGTCTTCACCTCGCGCCTGTCGCTCAAGTCGCACCCGTGGCTGGGCGATCACGTCGTCGGCGGCCTGGTCCTGATCCCGGCGACCGGGCTGGTGGAGCTGGCCGTACGGGCCGGTGACGAGGCCGGGTGCGGGGTGCTGGACGAGCTGGTGACCGAGGCGCCGCTGGTGGTGCCGGAGCAGGGCGGCGTACGCGTCCAGGTCGCCGTGGGCGGACCGGACGAGAACGGCACGCGCACCGTGGAGATCTACTCCCAGCGCGAGGACGCCCCCGACGGTGAGGGTGACGGCAGCGGCGAGACGTGGACCCGGCACGCCACCGGACTCCTCTCGGCCACGGCCACGAACCCGCCCACGGACTTCGACTTCGCCGCCTGGCCCCCGCCCGGCGCCGAACAAGTGGAGCTGGACACAGGCGAGTTGTACGAAGGGCTCCTGGAGCGCGGTTACGCCTACGGTCCCGTCTTCCAGGGCGTACGTGCCGTGTGGCGGCGCGGCGACGAACTCTTCGCCGAGGTCGCCCTGCCCGACGACGAGCGCAAGCAGGCCGACGGCTTCGGCCTGCACCCCGCGCTGCTCGACGCGGCCCTCCAGGCCGGGACGTTCGCCACGGCCGACGCCCCCGACGAGGAGTCGGCCGGGCAACCGGTGATGCCCTTCTCCTGGAACGGTCTCGTCCTGCACGCCGCCGGCGCCTCGGCGCTGCGCGTGCGGGTCGCACCGGACGGCGCGGACGCGCTCACGGTCGCGGCGGCCGACGACACCGGCCGCCCCGTCCTGACGATGGACGCCCTGGTCATGCGCGCCGTGTCCATCGAGCAGCTCGGTGCCACGGCGGCCCGGGAGAACCGGGACTCCCTGTTCGCGGTCGAGTGGACCGAACTGCCCACGGCAGCGGGCCCGGAGCCCGCGCCGCCGTGGGTGCCGGTGACCTCGGCCGACGACACGACGGCCCTGACCGCGGGCGGCGGCGTCCCGGCGGCCGTGGTCCTGGAGGCCGTCGGCGGCGACAGCGACGACGCCGTACTCGCCCTGACCTCACGGGTGTTGGCCGTGGTCCAGGCCTGGCTGGGCGCCTCCGGCGCCGAGGAGTCGCGCCTGGTGGTCGTGACCCGGGGCGCGGTGGCCGCGGGTGACGGCGCGGTGACCGACCCGGCGGGCTCGGCGGTGTGGGGTCTGGTCCGCGCCGCCCAGTCCGAGAACCCGGACCGGATCGTCCTGCTCGACACCGACCCCGCTGCCGACGGCGGCGTCGAACCGGCGCTCGACGCCGTACTCGCCGACGTGCTGGCCGGCGGCGAACCGCAGGTCGCGGTGCGCGGCACCGTCCTCTCGGTGCCCCGGCTCGCCCGGGTCGCCGCCGAGGACGCCCGTACGACAGAGGTGTTCAGGACCGACGGGACCGTGCTGGTCTCGGGCGGCGGCTCGCTCGGCGCCCTGGCCGCCCGGCAACTCGTCGCCCGCAACGGCGTGCGCCACCTCGTCCTCGCCAGCCGCCGCGGCCCCGACGCGGAAGGCGTGCCGGAACTCGTCGCCGACCTCACCGGGCTCGGCGCGACGGTCTCCGCCGTGGCCTGCGACGTCTCCGACCGCACCCAGGTCGAGGCGCTGCTGGCCGCGATCGCGCACGACCGCCCGCTGCGCGGCGTCGTGCACACGGCCGGCGTGTTCGACCCGGGGGTGATCGGGGCGCTGACCCCGGAGCGCCTCGCCACGGTGTTCGCGCCGAAGGTCGACGCCGTACGCCACCTCGACGCGCTGACCCGGGACCTGGACCTCGACGCGTTCGTCGTCTACTCCTCCGCCTCGTCCGTCTTCATGGGCGCGGGCAGCGGCAACTACGCCGCCGCCAACGCCTTCCTCGACGGCCTCATGGCCCACCGCCGCGCGGCCGGACTGCCCGGACTCTCGCTGTCCTGGGGGCCGTGGGAGCAGGTCACCGGCATGGCGGGGAACATCGACGACGTCACCAGGACCCGGATGGGCCGGCGTGAGGGACGCGGCGGAGTCCTGGCGCTCCCGTCCGCCGAGGGCATGGAGCTGTTCGACGCCGCACTGGGCTCCGAGCACGCGCTCCTCGTCCCGCTCAAGCTGGACGCGCGCGCGGTGCGCGCCGACGCGGCGGCGGGCGGGGGAGTGCCCCACCTGCTGCGCGGCCTGGTCCGCGCCGGCCGGCAGCAGGCGCAGTCGGCCGGCGGCGCCGGCGGCGAGCGGCGGCAGCTGGCCGACCGGCTCGCCGGGCTCTCCGCGGCCAAGCAGGAGGCCCTGCTCCTCGACGTGGTGCGGGCGCAGGCCGCGGTCGTGCTCGGGCACAGCGGTCCGGAGAGCGTCCGCCCCGACACCGCGTTCAACGAGGCCGGGTTCGACTCGCTCACCTCGGTGGAACTGCGCAACCGGCTCCGCGAGGCGACGGGCCTGAAGCTGCCCGCGACGCTCGTCTTCGACCACCCGACGCCGCAGGCGCTCGCCCGCTACCTGCGGACCGAGATCGCCGTCGACGAGGCGTCGCCCGCCGACACGGTCCTCGCCGGGCTCGCCGGCCTGGAGGCGGCCATCGAGTCCGCGGGTCCCGACGCGGAGGCCCGCGACCGGATCACCGCGCGGCTGCGCGAGCTGCTGAGGACCGCCGAGGAGGCGGCCGACGGCCCGGCCGGGGCCGACGCCTCCGACGAGGGGGACCTGGAGAACGCCAGCGACGAGGAGCTGTTCGCGCTCTTCGAGCGGCTCGACTGAGCCACTCCCGTGCGGGTGGGCGGGCCGACCGTGGCTCGCCCACCCGCACGGACCCACGCACCCACGACTTCGCACCACCCCTGTACGACCCCGCACGACCCCGCACGGACGGTGCGGACACCCACTCACGGCAATCGCACGCATCCACTCCTGGGGGTTGAATCCAGTGGCCGACGAGGCAGAACTCCGCGACTATCTCAAGAGGGCCATCGCCGACGCCCGCACCGCCCGCAGGCGGCTGCGCGAGGTCCAGGACCAGGCGCGCGAGCCGATCGCCGTCGTCGCGATGGCGTGCCGGTACCCGGGCGGCGTGGCCTCGCCCGAGGACCTGTGGCGGCTGGTCGCCGACGGCGGCGACGCCGTCGACGGCTTCCCCGAGGACCGCGGCTGGGACCTGGAGGCCCTCTTCGACGCCGACCCCGACCAGGCCGGCACGTCGTACGTCACGCAGGGCGGATTCCTGCGCGGCGCGGGCGAGTTCGACGCCGGGTTCTTCGGGATCTCGCCGCGCGAGGCGATGGCCATGGACCCGCAGCAGCGGCTCCTCCTGGAGACCTCCTGGGAGGCGCTGGAGCGCGCGGGCATCGACCCGGTCTCGCTCAAGGGCACCGACGTGGGCGTCTTCTCCGGCCTGTCCGGCCAGGGCTACGGCGCCGGCGCCGGGGTGGTCACCCCGGAGTCCGAGGGCTTCGCGGGCACCGGCGCCTCGACGAGCGTCGCCTCGGGCCGCGTCTCGTACGTCCTCGGCCTCGAAGGCCCGGCGGTGTCCCTGGACACGGCGTGCTCGTCGTCCCTGGTGGCCATCCACCTGGCCGCGCAGGCGCTGCGCCAGGGCGAGTGCTCCATGGCGCTCGCGGGCGGCGCGATGGTGATGTCGACGCCCGGCAACTTCGTGGCGTTCTCGCGCCAGCGCGGCCTCGCCGCCGACGGCCGCTGCAAGGCGTTCGCGGACGGCGCGGACGGCATGGGCCTCGCCGAAGGCGTCGGCGTCATCCTCCTGGAACGGCTGTCCGCGGCCCGCGAACGCGGCCACAAGATCCTCGCCGTGCTGCGCGGCAGCGCGGTCAACCAGGACGGCGCCTCCAACGGCCTCACGGCCCCCAACGGCCCGTCCCAGCAGCGCGTCATCCGCAAGGCCCTCGCGAACGCCGGCCTGTCGCCCGCCGACGTCGACGTCGTAGAGGCGCACGGCACCGGCACGGCGCTCGGCGACCCGATCGAGGCGCAGGCGCTCATCGCCACGTACGGCAAGGACCGAGACCCCCAACAGCCTTTGTGGCTCGGCTCGTTGAAGTCGAACATCGGTCACACCCAGGCCGCCGCGGGCGTCGGCAGCGTCATCAAGATGGTCGAGGTGCTGCGGCACGGCACGATGCCGGCCACGCTGCACGTGGACGTCCCCACGACCGAGGTCGACTGGTCGGCGGGCGCCGTCGAGCTGCTGACCGAGGCCCGGGACTGGCCGCGCGCGGGCCGCCCACGCCGGGCCGGTGTCTCCTCGTTCGGCGTGAGCGGCACGAACGCCCACCTGATCCTGGAGGAGGCACCGGACGAAGAGGCGCCGGAGCCCGCCGCGGACAGGGGCGGCGTGGTGCCGCTCGTGGTGTCCGCGCACAACGCCGCCTCGCTCACGGGCCAGGCCGAGCGGCTCGCGGCCTTCACCGAGGGCACGGACGGGGTGTCCCTGCCGGACGTCGCGGGAGTCCTGGCGAAGGGCCGCGCGGTCCTCGCCGAACGTGCTGTGATCGTCGCCGACTCCCACGAAGAGGCCCTCACCGCCTTCCGCGCGCTGGCCCGCGGCGAGAGCGGCGCCAACCTGGTCTCCGGAAGCGTCGGTTCGGCCGGCCCCGGCAAGGTCGTCGGCGTGTTCCCGGGGCAGGGGTCCCAATGGGTGGGCATGGGAAGGGAGTTGCTCGATTCGTCGCCGGTGTTCGCCGAGCGGATCGCCGAGTGCGCGGCTGCACTTGAGCCGTACGTCGACTGGTCGCTGGTGGACGTGCTGCGCGGCGAGGCGGCTCCCGAGCTGCTGGAGCGCGTGGACGTCGTCCAGCCCGCGAGCTTCGCCGTGATGGTGGGCCTTGCCGCGGTCTGGGCGTCCGTGGGTGTCGAGTTCGACGCCGTGCTGGGGCACTCGCAGGGTGAGATCGCTGCGGCGTGCGTGTCCGGGGCGCTGTCCCTGGAGGACGCGGCGCGTGTGGTCGCGCTGCGCAGCCAGGCGATCGGTGAGCGGTTGGCCGGTCGCGGGGGTATGGCGTCGGTCGCGCTGAGCGAGGGCGAGGCGGTCGGCCGTCTCGCGCGCTGGGCGGACCGGGTGGAGGTCGCGGCGGTCAACGGCCCGAGCTCCGTGGTCGTCGCCGGTGACGCCGAGGCGCTGGACGAGGCGCTCGCCTCTCTGACGGCGGACGGTATTCGCGTACGCCGCGTGGCGGTGGACTACGCCTCCCACACACGCCACGTCGAGGACATCGAGTCCACTCTCGCCGAGACCCTGTCCGGCATCGAGGCGCAAGCCCCCACCATCCCCTTCTACTCCACCGTCACCGGCGGCTGGGTGGAGGAGGCCGGAGTCCTCAACGGCGGCTACTGGTACGGGAATCTGCGCGGTCAGGTGAAGTTCGGCCCGGCCGTCGCCGACCTGGTCGAGCAGGGCCACCGCACCTTCATCGAGATCAGCGCCCACCCCGTCCTGGTCCAGCCGGTCAACGAGATCCTCGACGAGAGCGGCACGGAAACGATCGTGACCGGCTCGCTGCGCCGCGACGACGGTGGCCTGCGCCGGCTGCTCGCCTCGATGGCCGAGGTGTTCGTGCGCGGCGTCCCCGTCGACTGGACCGGGACCCTGCCCACCGGAACCACGACCGTCGGCGTCGACCTCCCCACGTACGCCTTCGACCACCAGCACTACTGGCTCCAGGGCACCGCCACCGACGGCGACGCGGCCTCGCTCGGGCTCGCCGGGACCGATCACCCGCTGCTCGGCGCGCTGGTCCGGCTGCCGCAGTCCGGCGGTCTGGTCTTCACCTCGCGCCTGTCGCTCAAGTCGCACCCCTGGCTCGCCGACCACACCATCGGCGGCCTGCCGCTCCTGCCGGGCACCGGCCTGGTCGAACTGGCCGTGCGCGCCGGTGACGAGGCCGGGTGCAGCGTCCTGGAGGAGCTCGTGATCGAGGCGCCCCTCGTGGTGCCGGAGCAGGGCGGCGTGCGGCTGCAGGTCGCCGTCGGCGCCCCCGGCGAGCACGGGACGCGCACCGTCGAGGTCTTCTCCCAGCGCGAGGACGCGGGCGAGGAGCAGCCGTGGACCCGGCACGCCACCGCCACGCTCGCCGCCGCGGCCCCCAACCCGCCCACCGACTTCGACTTCGCCGCCTGGCCGCCGCCCGGCGCCGAGCCGGCCGAGGTCGACGGCTTCTACGACGAGCTGCGCGCACACGGCGTCGGCTACGGCCCCTCCTTCCAGGGCGTACGCGCGGTGTGGCGGCGCGGCGACGAGGTCTTCGCCGAGGTCGTCCTGCCCGACGAACAGCGCAAGGAGGCCGAGCGGTTCGGCATCCACCCCGCCCTCCTCGACGCGGCGCTGCAGACCGGTTCGTTCCGGGCCGTGAGCGAGGCCGCGGCGGACGGCGAGGCCGGACGGCCGCTGCTCGCGTTCTCCTGGAACGGCCTGGTCCTGCACGCAGCGGGCGCCTCCGCGCTGCGGGTGCGGGTCGCGCCGAGCGGACAGGACGCCCTGTCCGTCGACGCGGCGGACGAGACGGGCTCGCTGGTCGTCACGATGGACTCGCTGGTGTCGCGGGCCGTGTCCGCGGAGCAGTTGGAGACCGCGGCGGACTCGGCTGCCACCGACTCGCTGTTCCGCGTGGAGTGGACCGAACTGCCGCAGATCCAGGGCGGGTTGGAGGCCCCGGTGTGGACGCCGGTGGCCACCGCGGGCGACGTCGCGGCGTCGGCCGCCGAGGTGCCGGCGGTCGCCGTCGTGGAGGCCGTCGGCGGGGACGGCGCGAGCGCCGTGCTCGACCTGTCCGCACGGGTGCTGGGCGTCGTCCAGGCCTGGCTCGACGCGGACGGCCCGGCGGAGTCGCGGCTCGTCGTCGTGACCCGGGGCGCGGTGCCCGCGGGCGACGGCACGGTGACCGACCCGGCCGGTTCGGCGGTGTGGGGTCTCGTCCGCGCCGCGCAGGCCGAGAACCCGGACCGCATCGTCCTCCTCGACACCGACACCGACACCGACACGGGTGGCGAAGGTGGGGTCGACCGGATTCTGGGCGCGGCCCTCGCCACCGGCGAACCACAGCTCGCGGCTCGCGGTACGACCCTCTCCGTGCCCCGGCTCACCCGGGTCACCCCCGCCCCGACCCCTCAACTCACCGACGACGGCGCGGCGTTCGAGAAGCCCTTCAAGGTGGACGGCACCGTCCTCGTCTCGGGCGGCGGCTCGCTCGGCGAGCTCATCGCCCGGCACCTCGTCGTCGGACACGGCGTGCGCCACCTCGTGCTGGCCAGCCGTCGCGGCCCCGACGCCGACGGCGTGCGGGACCTGGTCGCCGAGCTGACCGGACACGGCGCGACGGTCTCCGTCGTGGCCTGCGACGTCTCCGACCGCGACCAGGTGCGGTCCCTGCTCGCCTCGGTTCCGGAGGCGCACCCGCTGACCGCTCTGGTGCACACGGCCGGAGTGTTCGAGGCGGGGCTCGTCGGCACCCTCACCCCGGAGCGGCTGGCCCGGGTCTTCGCGCCGAAGGTCGACGCCGTACGCCACTACGACGAGCTGACGCGCGGCCTCGACCTGGACGCGTTCATCGTCTACTCCTCCGCCTCGTCCGTCTTCCTGGGCGCGGGCAGCAGCGGCTACGGCGCCGCCAACGCCTTCCTGGACGGCCTGATGGCCCAGCGCCGCGCCGCCGGACTGCCCGGCCTGTCCCTGTCCTGGGGCACGTGGGCGTACGCCACCAACATGACCAGCCACCTCAGCACCGACGACCAGGTGAGCATGAGCCGCCGCACGAGCCGCGACGGCGTCGTCGCCCTCGAACCCGGCGAGGGCATGGAACTGTTCGACGCGGCCGTCGGGTCCGCGGAGTCGCTGCTCGTGCCGGTCAAGCTGGACCTGCGGGCGGTGCGCGCCGACGCGTCGGCCGGCGGCACGGTGCCGCCGCTGCTGCGCACCCTCGTTCCGGCCGGCCGGCAGCAGGCCCGAGCGGCCGGCGCGCAGGACGGCGGTCTGCTGCGCAGGCTGTCCGGGCTCGCCGACGACGAGCAGGAGGCGCTGCTCCTCGACCTGGTCCGCACCCAGGCCGCGGTCGTGCTCGGGCACAGCGGTCCGGAGAGCGTCCGCCCGGACACCGCGTTCAAGGACGTCGGCTTCGACTCGCTCACGTCGGTGGAGCTGCGCAACCGGCTGCGCGAGGCGACCGGCCTCAAACTGCCCGCGACGCTCGTCTTCGACCAGCCGACCCCGGTCGTGCTCACCCGCTACCTGCGCGGTGAACTCGGCATCGGCGACGACGTGCTGGCGCGCGTCACCGGAAAGATAGAAGACGTCGAGTCGCTGATTGCTTCCGTGAGCCTCGACGAATCCATGAGCGCCGCTATCGCGCTCCGTCTTCAGGGCCTGGTGGCCCGTTGTAATGGGGTCGTCGAGCAGGCGGGCGTCTCCACCGTGGCCGAGAAGCTGGAATCCGCGTCGGCCGACGAAGTCCTCGACTTCATCCATGAGGAACTCGGGCTCGTGTGAATCCGGTACAGGGCATCCGGCTCCATCAACATTCTCGTGAGGACTGACGCATGGCCACGGACGAACAACTCCTCAACACCCTCAAGCGCGTCACCACCGAACTGCACAACCTGCGCAAGCAGGGAGCCTCGCACGCGGGCGAGCCGATCGCCGTCGTGGGCATGGCGTGCCGGCTGCCGGGCGGCGTGACGGGCCCCGCGGACCTGTGGCGGCTGGTGCGCGAGGGCGGCGACGCGGTGTCCGGGTTCCCCGACGACCGCGGCTGGGAGCTGGACGGCCTGTTCGACCCGGACCCCGACCACCCCGGCACCTCCTACACCGACCAGGGCGGATTCCTGCGCGGCGCGGGCGAGTTCGACCCCGGCTTCTTCGGGATCTCGCCGCGCGAGGCGCTGGCGGTCGACCCGCAGCAGCGGCTCCTCCTGGAGACCTCCTGGGAGGCCCTGGAGCACGCGGGCATCGACCCCGTCTCGCTCAAGGGCACCGACGTGGGCGTGTTCACCGGGGTGTCCAGTCAGGGGTACGGGTCGGGGAGCGGCGGCGTCGCGCCCGAGCTGGAGAGCTTCACCGGCACCGGCGTGGCGTCGAGCGTGGCGTCGGGCCGGGTCTCGTACGTCCTCGGCTTCGAGGGCCCGGCCGTCTCCGTGGACACGGCCTGCTCCTCCTCGCTGGTCGCCATCCACCTGGCCGCGCAGGCGCTGCGCCAGGGCGACTGCTCCATGGCCCTGGCCGGCGGCGCGATGGTGATGGCGACCCCCGGCACGTTCGTGGTCTTCTCCCGGCAGCAGGGCATGGCGTCCGACGGCCGCTGCAAGGCGTTCGCGGACGGCGCGGACGGCATGGGTCTGTCCGAGGGCGCCGGCGTGGTGGTCCTGGAGCGCCTGTCCGTGGCGCAGGAGCGGGGCCACGAGATCCTCGCGGTGCTGCGCGGCAGCGCGGTCAACCAGGACGGCGCCTCCAACGGCCTGACGGCGCCCAACGGTCCGTCCCAGCAGCGCGTCATCCGCAAGGCGCTGACCGGCGCGGGACTGGTCCCGGCCGACGTGGACGTCGTCGAGGCCCACGGCACCGGCACCGCGCTCGGCGACCCCATCGAGGCGCAGGCGCTGCTCGCCACGTACGGGCGGGGCCGCGACCCGCACAAGCCGCTGTACCTCGGCTCGCTGAAGTCGAACATCGGCCACACCCAGGCCGCTGCGGGCGTCTCCAGCGTCATCAAGATGGTCGAGGCGCTGCGGCACCGCGTGCTGCCCCCGACGCTGCACGCCGCCGTCCCGACGACCGAGGTCGACTGGACGGCCGGCGCGGTGGAACTGCTCACCGAGGCCAAGGACTGGCCGAGCGAGGGCCGTCCGCGCCGCGCGGGCGTGTCCTCGTTCGGCATCAGCGGCACGAACGCCCACCTGATCCTGGAAGAGGCCCCCGAGCAGCCGGCACCCGCTCCGGAGCCGGTCACCGGGGAGACGGCGCCCACGGGCGTGGTGCCCCTGGTGGTGTCCGCGCGCAGCGAGCGCTCCCTGGCCGGACAGGCCGAGCGGCTCGCCACCTACATCGAGAGCCACGGCGAGGATGGTGCGGGGGCGCCGCTGCCGCTGCCGCGCGTGGCCCGGGCCCTGCTCGCCCAGCGCGCCCTGCTGCCCGAGCGCGCGGTGGTCCTGGCCGGTTCCGACGAGGAGGCCCGCACCGGTCTCGCGGCGCTGGCCAGGGGCGAGAGCCCGGCCGGTGTCGTCACCGGCCGGGCGGCCGGCTCGGGCGGCCCCGGCAAGACGGTCTGGGTGTTCCCCGGGCAGGGCTCGCAGCGCGTCGGCATGGGCAGTGAACTGTACGACCGCCACCCGGTGTTCGCCCGCGCCCTGGACGAGGCGTGCGCCCACCTGGACGCGGCGCTCGCCGGGCGCGTCGACCACCCCGTGCGGGACGTCGTCCTCGGCCGGCTGGGCGGCAGCGCGGCGCTCCTGGACCAGACGGTCTTCACCCAGGCGGGCCTGTTCGCCGTCGAGACCGCCCTGTTCCGGCTCGTGGAGTCCTGGGGCGTGCGCCCCGACGCGGTCGTCGGGCACTCGATCGGCGAGATCTCCGCGGCGCACGCGGCCGGCGTCCTGTCGCTGGCCGACGCGGCGCGGCTGGTCGCGGCCCGGGGCCGGATGATGCAGGCCCTGCCGCCGGGCGGCGCGATGGTCGCGGTGGCGGCGAGCGAGGCGGAGGTCGCCGGGCTGCTCGGCGACGGCGTCGAGGTCGCCGCGGTCAACGGCCCGTCGTCAGTGGTCCTCTCCGGCGACGAGGACGCCGTCGTCGCGGCCGCGGAGCAGCTGCGCGGCCAGGGCCGCAAGACGAAGCGCCTGACCGTGTCGCACGCGTTCCACTCCCTGCGGATGGAACCGATGCTGGCCGACTTCACCGCGGAACTGGCCGGGCTTGAGTGGCACGACCCGCAGATCCCGGTCGTCTCGAACGTGACCGGCCGCCTCGCCGAGCCCGGCGAACTGGCGACGCCGGAGTACTGGGCGGGCCACGTGCGCAGGCCGGTGCGGTTCGCCGACGGCATCGCGGCCGCGGTCGGCTTCGGCGGCACCCTGTTCGTGGAGCTGGGCCCGGGCGCCGCCCTGACCGGCCTCGTCGAGGAGACGGCCACCGCCGCGGGCGCCGACGCGACCTGCGTGGCGGCGCTGCGCGACGGCCGTCCGGAGGAGCAGAGCCTGCTCGCCGCGCTCGCCGAACTGTTCGTACGGGGCACCCCCGTGGACTGGGACGGCCTCCTGCCCGCGAGCGCCGCCCCCGCCACGCGCCTCGACCTGCCGACGTACGCCTTCGACCACGAGCACTACTGGCTCAGGACGACGGACGCGGCCACCGACGCGGCCTCCCTCGGGCAGACGGCGGCCGATCACCCGCTGCTCGGCGCGGTGGTCCGGCTCCCGCAGGCCGACACCCTGCTGTTCACCTCAAGGCTGTCCCTGAAGACGCACCCGTGGCTGGCCGACCACGCCGTCGGCGGCCTCGTCCTCGTCCCCGGCACGGGACTCGTCGAGCTGGCCGTCCGCGCCGGTGACGAGGCCGGCTGCGGGATCCTGGAGGAACTCGTCGTCGAGGCGCCGCTGGTGGTGCCGGAGCGCGGCGGCGTACGCGTCCTGGTCACCGTGGGCGCCCCGGACGACACCGGCGCCCGCCTCGTCGAGGTGCACTCCCTGCGCGAGGACGCCCCCGGCGACGAGGAGACCTGGACCCGGCACGCGGCGGGCACCCTGTCCGCCCACGCGCCCCACCGCGCCGCGGGCTTCGACTTCACCGCCTGGCCGCCGCCCGGCGCCCGGCGCGTCGAGACCGACGACTTCTACCCGGGCCTTTCGGAGCGCGGCTACGGCTACGGACCCGCCTTCCAGGGGCTGCGCGCGGTGTGGCGGCGCGGCGACGAGGTCTTCGCCGAGGCCGCCCTGCCCGAGGAACACCGCGACGGCGCCGACCGGTTCGGCCTGCACCCGGCGCTCCTCGACGCCGCCCTGCACGCCGGAATGTTCGGTGCCGAGGCGGACGCGGCCGAGGAGGACAGGGCGGCCGGAGCACCGGTCCTGCCGTTCGCGTGGAACGGCCTGCAACTGCACGCCGCGGGCGCCCCCGCCCTGCGGATCCGGCTCACCGCCGCGGGGCCCGGCGCCGTGGCGCTGGAGGCGGCCGACGAGACCGGCGGCCTCGTCGTCACCCTGGACTCCCTGGTGTCCCGCCCGGTCTCCGCCGAACAGCTGGAGACGGCGGCGGACCCGGCGGCGACCGACTCCCTGTTCCAGGTGGACTGGACCGAACTTGCCCTGGATCAGCGGGTTTTGGCGTCCGACGCGCCGACGTGGGTGTCGGTGGCCGGACCCGAGGACGTGACAGCCCTGGGCGCCGCCGCCGACGCCGACGTACCGGCGGTGGCGGTCCTGGAGGCAGTGGGCGGTGACAGTGACGATGCCGTACTCGCCCTCACCTCACGGGTGCTGGGCGTAGTGCAGGCCTGGCTCGCAACCGACGGTCTCGACGACGCACGGCTCGTGGTGGCCACCCGGGGCGCGGTCCCCGCCGGCGACGGCTCGGTGACCGACCCGGCAGGCGCCGCGGTCTGGGGCCTGGTCCGCGCCGCCCAGTCCGAGAACCCGGACCGGATCACCCTGATCGACACGGACCCGGCCGCCGCCGACGGCGCCGTACCGGTGCTCGGCCTCGCCCTCGCCCTCGGCGAGCCGCAGATCGCGGTGCGCGGCAGGACGCTCTCCGCGCCCCGCCTCACCCGGGCCCGCACCACCGCCCGACCCGCCTCCGACGCACCGCGGTTCACTCCGGACGGCACGGTCCTCGTCACCGGCGGCACCGGCTCCCTCGGCGCCCTCGTGGCCCGCCACCTGGTCACCCGGCACGGCGTACGCCACCTGCTCCTCGCCAGCCGCCGCGGCCCGGCCGCCGCCCATGCCCAGGAACTGGCCGCCGAACTGACCGGCCTCGGCGCGACCGTGTCCGTCGCGGCCTGCGACATCTCCGACCGCGACCAGGCGAGCGCCCTGCTGGCCTCGATACCCGCCGCCCACCCGCTGCGCGGCGTCATCCACACGGCGGGCGTGCTCGACGACGGAGTGATCGGAGCGCTCACTCCCGAGCGCCTCGCCACGGTGTTCGCGCCGAAGGTCGACGCCGTACGCCACCTCGACGCGCTGACCCGCGGCCTGGACCTCGACGCGTTCGCCGTGTTCTCGTCCGCCTCGGGCGTGTTCGGCTCGGCGGGCCAGGGCAACTACGCCGCCGCCAACGCCTTCCTCGACGGCCTGATGAGTACCCGCCGCGCGGCCGGACTGCCCGGCGTCTCCCTGGCCTGGGGCCTGTGGGAGCAGGACGCCGGCATGACCGCCCACCTCGGCGACGCCGACCAGGCGCGCGCCGACCGCGGCGGCGTCCTGGCGATCTCGGCGGCCGAGGGCATGGAACTGCTCGACACCTCCCTCGCGTCCGGCCCGCCCCTGCTCGTCCCGATCAAGATGGACCTGCGCGGCGCGCGGGCGGGCGCGGCCTCCGGCACCCCGGTCCCGCACCTGCTGCGCACCCTCGTGCCGGTGGGCCGCCAACAGGCGCGGGCCGCGGCCGGCCAGGACACCGACCTGCCGCGCCGCCTCGCGGGCCTCTCCGAGGCCGAGCGCGAGGCGCTGCTCCTCGACCTCGTGCGCACCCAGGCCGCGCTCGTGCTCGGCCACAGCGGCGCCGCGAGCGTACGGGCGGACACGGCGTTCAACGAGGCCGGGTTCGACTCGCTGACCTCGGTCGAACTGCGCAACCGGCTGCGCGAGGCGACCGGCCTCAAGCTCCCGGCGACCCTGATCTTCGACTACCCGACCCCCCAGGCCCTCGCCGGTTACCTGCGCGACGAGTTCGCGGACACGGCGACGTCCGGCGCCGCCGCCACGACGGCGAAGACGACGCAGGCGACGGCGGTCGCGGACCCGGACGAGCCGATCGCGATCGTCGGCATGGCGTGCCGGCTGCCCGGCGGCGTGACCGGCCCCGAGTCGCTGTGGCGCCTGGTGCACGAGGGCCGCGAGGGCATGTCGGACTTCCCCGACGACCGCGGCTGGGACCTGGACGGCCTGTTCGACGCCGACCCGGACAGCGTCGGCACGTCGTACGCCCGTCAGGGCGGCTTCGTCAGCGGCGCGGGCTCCTTCGACCCCGGCTTCTTCGGGATCTCGCCGCGCGAGGCGCTCGCCATGGACCCGCAGCAGCGGCTCCTCCTGGAGACCTCGTGGGAGGCCCTGGAGGGCGCGGGAGTCGACCCCGGCTCCCTGAAGGGCACCGACGTCGGCGTGTTCTCCGGCGTCTCCAACCAGGGGTACGGGGCCGGGGTCACCGCCCCGGAACTGGAAGGCTTCGCCAGCACGGGCACCGCGTCGAGCGTGGCGTCCGGCCGCATCTCGTACGTCTTCGGCTTCGAGGGCCCGGCCGTCACCGTCGACACGGCGTGCTCGTCGTCGCTGGTCGCGATGCACCTGGCCGCGCAGTCGCTGCGGCAGGGCGAGTGCTCGATGGCACTGGCCGGTGGAGTCACCGTCATGGCGACCCCCGTCAGCTTCGTGGAGTTCTCGCGCCAGCGCGGCCTGGCGGGCGACGGCCGCTGCAAGGCGTACGCGGACGGCGCGGACGGCACCGGCTGGGCCGAGGGCGTGGGCCTGGTCGTCCTGGAACGCCTGTCCGTGGCCCGCGAACGCGGCCACAAGGTGCTCGCGGTGCTGCGCGGCAGCGCGGTGAACCAGGACGGCGCCTCCAACGGCCTGACGGCCCCCAACGGCCCGTCCCAGCAGCGCGTCATCCGCAAGGCCCTGGCCGGCGCCGGGCTCACCACGACCGACGTCGACGTGGTCGAAGGACACGGCACCGGTACGGCGCTCGGCGACCCGATCGAGGCGCAGGCCCTGCTCGCCACGTACGGCAAGAACCGCGACCCCCAACAGCCGCTGTGGCTAGGCTCGTTGAAGTCGAACATCGGCCACACCCAGGCCGCAGCGGGCGTCGCCAGCGTCATCAAGATGGTGCAGGCACTGCGCCACGGAGTGCTGCCGCCCACTCTCCACGTGGACGCACCCTCGTCCCAGGTGGACTGGTCGGCGGGCGCGGTGGAACTGCTGACCGAGGCACGCGACTGGCCGCGCGAGTACCGTCCGCGCCGGGCGGGCGTCTCCTCGTTCGGCATCAGCGGCACGAACGCCCACCTGATCCTGGAAGAGGCCCCCGACGACGGGCCGGCGACGGCCCGGCCCGAGTCGCACGAGGCCGACGGCCCGGTGCCGTTGGTGGTGTCGGCGCACAGCGAGGCGTCCCTGACGGGGCAGGCCGAGCGGCTCGCGGCCCTGCTGGAGAACGCCGACGCGGACACGTCGCTCGCGGCGGTCGCCGGAGCCCTGGTCGCGAACCGGGCGCTGCTGGCGGAGCGCGCGGTGCTGGTCGCCGACTCCGCGGCGGAGGCGGCCACGGGACTGCGGGCCCTGACGCGTGGCGAGGCCCCTTCCGGGGTGGTCACCGGGCGGGTCGGCGTCTCCGGTGGTCCGGGGAAGGTCGTGTGGGTGTTCCCGGGGCAGGGGTCCCAATGGGCCGGTATGGGGCGGGAGTTGCTCGATTCGTCGCCGGTGTTCGCGGAGCGGATCGCCGAGTGTGCGGTTGCGCTTGAGCCGTATGTCGAGTGGTCGCTGGTGGACGTGCTGCGCGGCGAGGTTGCCCCCGGGCTGCTGGAGCGCGTGGATGTGGTCCAGCCCGCGAGCTTCGCCGTGAATGTGGCGCTGGCTGCTGTGTGGGCTTCGCTCGGGGTGCGTCCCGATGCGGTGCTGGGTCACTCGCAGGGTGAGATTGCTGCGGCGTGTGTGTCCGGGGCGTTGTCGCTGGAGGATGCGGCGCGGGTGGTGGCGTTGCGGAGTCAGGCGATCGCCGCCGACCTGGCCGGTCGCGGCGGCATGGCGTCAGTCGCGCTGAGCGAGAGCGAGGCGGTCGACCGTCTCGCACGCTGGGCGGACCGCGTGGAGGTCGCGGCGGTCAATGGTCCGACGTCCGTGGTCGTCGCGGGGGACGCAGAGGCGCTGGACGAGGCGCTCGCCGCGCTGTCCGAGGATGGTGTCCGGGTGCGTCGCGTGGCGGTGGACTACGCCTCGCATACTCGCCACGTCGAGGACATCGAGGCCACTCTCGCCGAGACCTTGTCCGGCATCGAGGCCCAGGCCCCCGCCATCCCCTTCTACTCGACCGTGACCGGCGGCTGGGTCGAGGACGCGGGCATTCTCAACGGCGGCTACTGGTACGGGAATCTGCGCGGTCAGGTGAAGTTCGGCCCGGCCGTCTCCGACCTCATCGCGCAGGGCCACGACGCCTTCGTAGAGATCAGCGCCCACCCGGTTCTGGTCCAGCCGATCACCGAGACCGCCTACGACACCAACACCGACCTGGTGGTGACCGGGTCGCTGCGCCGCGACGACGGCGGCCTGCGCCGACTGCTCGCCTCCGCCGCCGAACTCTTCGTCCGCGGTGTCCCCGTCGACTGGACCGGGGGCCTGCCCACCGCAACCACAGCACCGCACGTCGTCGACCTCCCCACCTACGCCTTCGACCACCAGCACTACTGGCTCCAGAACACCGCACCGGCCGGCGACGCCACCTCCCTCGGGCTCGCCGGGACCGATCACCCGCTGCTCGGCGCCGTGGTGGAACTGCCGCAGTCCGACGGGCTCGTGGCCACCTCGCGGCTGTCCCTGAGGACGCACCCGTGGCTGGCCGACCACCGCGTCGGCGGCGTCGTCCTCGTCCCCGGCACCGGACTCGTCGAACTGGCCGTGCGTGCCGGTGACGAGGCCGGGTGCAGCGTGCTGGAGGAGCTTGTGATCGAGGCGCCCCTCGTGGTGCCGGAGCAGGGCGGCGTACGCGTTCAGGTCGCCGTCGGCGGACCTAACGGGAACGGTTCGCGCACCGTGGAGGTGTTCTCGCGACGCGAGGACGCCGACAGCGGCGCGGACGCCTGGACCCGCCACGCCAGCGGCATGCTCGCCGCCAGTCCCCAACTGGACTCCGGAGCGCCGGAGTTCGACTTCGCCGCCTGGCCGCCGCCCGGTGCGGAACCGGTGGACACCGCCGGTGGCTACGACCTGCTCACCGGCGTGGGCTACGGCTACGGCCCCGCCTTCCAGGGCGTACGCGCACTGTGGCGGCGCGGCGACGAGATGTTCGCCGAGGTGGCCCTGCCCGACGAGCACCGGCAGCAGGCGTCCGGGTTCGGCATCCATCCCGCGCTGCTCGACGCCGCTCTGCACGCGCCGCTGCTCCAGATCGCGGGTGCGGACCGTGGTGGTGACGGTCAACCCGAGGAGCGGGCACAGGAGTTGAGGCTCCCGTTCGCCTGGAACGGCCTCGTGCTGCACGCCGCGGGCGCCTCCGTGCTGCGGGTGCGCCTCGCCCAGCCCGAGCCCGCGGCACTGTCGCTGGCCGCGGCCGACGAGACCGGCGCCCTGGTCGTGTCGATGGACTCGCTGACGTCCCGCGTGGTCTCCGCCGAGCAGCTGGACACGGCGGCGGGCGCCCCGCGCAACGACTCGCTGTTCGGCGTCGACTGGACCGAACTCCCGCCGGCCCCGGCCCGCCGTCCGGAGCCCGTGCCGTCGTGGGTCCTCGTGGCCACCGCGGAGGACGTGGCGACGCTCGCCGACGACGTCGAGTCCGGCGGCGCCGAGGCCCCGGCCGTGGCGGTCCTGCGGGCCGTCGGCGGGGACGGCGAGGGCGCCGTGCTCGAACTGGCCACCCGCGTCCTCGAAGTCGTGCAGTGCTGGCTGGACGGACCCGGCCTGGAGGACAGCCGGCTCGCCGTGGTCACCCGGGGCGCCGTCCCCGCGGGCGACGGCACGGTGACCGACCCGGCCGGCACGGCGGTGTGGGGCCTGGTCCGCGCGGCACAGGCCGAGAACCCGGACCGGATCGTCCTCATCGACACCGACACCGACGCGGACGCCGGCGCCGGTCCTGACAGCGTCACCGACACCGGCACCGACCACGCCACCGACCACGCCACCGGTACCGAGCAGCTCGCGGAGCTGCTGGGCGCCGTCCTCTCCGGCGGCGAGCCGCAGGTCGCGGTGCGCGGCACGGTCCTCTCCGTACCGCGTCTGGCCCGCGTCGGCGGTCAACAGCCGTCAGCTACAGGGGCGTTCGGGCCGCAGGGGACCGTCCTGGTCTCCGGTGCCGGTTCGCTCGGCGGTCTCGTGGCCCGGCACCTGGTCGCCCAGCACGGCGTACGCGACCTCGTCCTGGCCAGTCGCCGGGGCGCCACGGCCGACGGCACCGCGGAACTGGTCGCCGAGCTGACCGGGCAGGGCGCCGAGGTCAGCGTCGTGGCCTGCGACATGGCGGACCGCGAGCAGGTCAAGGAGCTGCTGGCCGCGATACCCGGGCTGCGCGGCGTCGTGCACACCGCGGGCGTCACCGACGACGGGGTCATCGGGATGCTGACCCCGGAGCGCCTGGCGAAGGTGTTCGCGCCGAAGGTCGACGCCGTACGGCATCTCGACGAGCTGACGCGGGGCCTGGACCTCGACGCGTTCGTCGTCTACTCGTCCGTGTCGGCGGTCTTCATGGGTGCGGGCAGCGGCAGTTACGCGGCGGCCAACGCCTACCTCGACGGCTTGATGGCCCAGCGGCGTGCCGCCGGACTGCCCGGCCTCGCCCTGGACTGGGGCCTGTGGGAGCAGACCGGCGGCGGCATGGCGGCCGGTACCGACGCCATCGTCAAGGAGCGGATGAACCGGCGCGGTGGCCTCCAGGCGATCACGCCGGCCGAGGGCATGGCCCTGTTCGACGCCGCCGTCGCGTCCGGCCGGGCCCAGCTGGTGCCCGCCAAACTGGACCTGCGGTCGCTGCGGCAGCAGGCCGGGGCCGACGGGGGAGTGCCGCACCTGCTGCGCGGCCTCGTCCGCGCCGGCCGCCAGCAGGCCCACGCGGCGAGCGCCGCCGAGCAGGGCCGCGCCGTGGCGGAGCGACTGGCCGGGCTCTCCCGCGCCGAGCAGGCCGAGCTGCTGCTCGACCTGGTGCGGACCCAGGTCGCCGCGGTCCTCGGCCACGGCACCTCGTACCGGATCGACCCGGACCAGGGGCTGTTCGAGGTCGGCTTCGACTCGCTGACCTCGATCGAACTCCGCAACCGGCTGCGCGACCTCACCGAGCGCAAGCTCTCGCCCAACCTCGTCTTCGACCACCCGACGGCGGGCATGCTCGCCGCCCACCTCCACGAGCTGCTGTGCGGCGAGGAGGCGGCGCGCCCCGTGGCCGTCTCGGTGTGACCCCCTGCCCGACTGTCCGAACTCCTTTGGGAAGAAGGTGAAGAGACGTGTTCGACGTCGACGGGTACCTCCGTCGGATCGACTGCGCCGGCGAGACCGGCGTGGACATCGCGACGCTGCGCACCCTGCACAAGAAGCACCTGATGGCGCTGCCGTACAACGGAGCCACGCAGGACTTCAGCGGCGGACTGAGCCTCGTCGACCTCGACGAGGACGCCACGTTCGAGACGAGCGTCGTCCAGGGCAGGGGCGGCACCTGCTTCCAGCTGAACCGGCTGTTCGCCCGGCTGCTCACCGAACTGGGCTACGACGTCACCCTGCTGGCCGCCAGCACCGCCGAGGGCTGGGAGGCCTCCGGCATCGACGTGGAGCACATGTTCAACCGTGTCCGGCTGGCCGGCGAGGACTGGCTCGTCGACGTCGGCTACCCCGGCCCCTCCTACGTCGAGCCGCTGCGGCTCTGCGACACCGTGCAGAGCCAGTACGGCAGCCAGTTCAGGCTGGTCGAGCGCGGATCCAGGATCGCTCTACAACGGCGCGGCAGGATCACCCGGTGGAGCGTGGTCTACAGCTTCACGAACACGCCCCGGCAGTGGAGCGACTGGAAGGACATGGAGGACTTCCTCGTCCGGGAGATCGCCGCGGACACCGGACCGCAGGACGGCACGAAGATCCTCTGCGGCCGGACCCTCGACGACGGCCAGGTCGTCCTGAAGGGCCGCAGGCACCTGACCGTGCGGGACGGCCGCGACGAGATCCGCACCATCACGGACGACACCGAGCACGAGCGGCTGGTCTCCCACCTGCTGTCCGGCTCCTTCGGCTGACCGGCACACCGAGCAGTTCGCACGCCCTGAACTCCCCCTGAATTCCCCCGAATTCTCCCGACTCCACCCGAATTGGCACCAGAAAGGGAACATGATGGCGAAGGAAACAGCCGATGTGGTCGTGATCGGCGCAGGGCCGGCCGGTGCGGTCAGCGCCTACATGCTGGCGAAGCAGGGGCACTCCGTACTCCTCCTGGAGAAGGAGCCGAACCCCCGGTTCCACATCGGCGAGTCCCTGCTGCCGTACATGATGGGCCTGTTCGAGCGGATCGGCCTGCGCGACGTGGTGGCCGCCCAGGGCTACGTGCCCAAGTTCGGCGGCGAGTTCATCGACCCGACCGAGAAGAAGTTCTTCGAGGGCGTCTTCCGCGCGGACTTCACCAAGCAGGGCGAGGGCCGCCACGACAACGCGTTCCAGGTGCAGCGCCAGCGCTTCGACCGGATGCTGGCCGAGCAGACCCAGGCCGCCGGCGCGCGGCTGCTGCTCGGCGCGAACGTCGGCGAACTCCTCATGGACGGCGACCGCATGGTCGGCGTCCGCTACGAGCACGACGGCGAGCAGCACGAGGTGCACGCGAGCTACGTGATCGACGCCAGCGGCCGCAGCGGCCGCATCGCGCACCGCTTCGGCCTGCGCAAGACCCTCGAGAAGCTCCGCATGGTCGCCGTCTACCGCCACTACACCGGCCTCGACGAGAGCCACAACCCGGGCGTCGAGGGCGACATCCAGGTCGGCGCCCACGACGACGGCTGGGTCTGGGCGATCCCGCTGTCCAAGGACTCCATCAGCGTCGGCACCGTCATGCCGCGCGACGTGCTGCGCGGCTCGACGCCGGAGAAGCTCTTCGAGGAGCACGTGGCCCGCATCCCGCGGATCACCACGCGCCTGACGGGCACCGAGCCCGCCATGGACCTCAAGATCGAGACCGACTACTGCTACCACTCCGACACGGTCACCGGACCGGGCTGGCTCATGGTCGGCGACGCCGGCTGCTTCGGCGACCCGATGTTCTCCGGCGGCGTCCTGGTCGCCACCGCCACCGCCGTCCGCGCGGCGGAGGCCCTGGGCGAGGCGCTGGCCGACCCGTCGGCCGAGGAGCGCCTCCTCGACCGGTACGCCAACTACTTCAAGACCGGCTACGACACCTACATCCGGCTCATCCACGCCTATTACGACGGCGAGCTCGTCGCCATGGCCGCCGACGCCGCCCGTTCCACGGACCGCGACACCCTGGAGCGGTACCTCATCCGCCTCATCGGCGGCGACTTCTGGAGCGAGCACAACTCGGTGGCCGCCGAGATGCGCCGCCGCAAGGAGTGGGACACCTTCGAGCCGTTCCAGCGGGTCTACGGCTGCCCCTCCTACCCCCACCTGGACGAGCAGGACCGCAAGGAGCGGTCGCAGGCGCGCGTCCTCCGGGTGACGGCGGGCCGGTAACCCGTCATGGCATCCGTTTCGCTACGGCTCGCAGACCATGCGTACGACGTGCTGATCGGCCCCGGAGTGCGGACGTCGCTCGCCGGGGTCGTCCGGAGGCTGGGCGCCGAGCGGGCCGTCGTCGTGTCGGCCCGCCCGGAGGAATGGGTGCCCGACACCGGCGTGGAGACGCTGCTGGTCCCGGCACGGGACGGTGAGCGCGACAAGACCCTCGGCACGGTCGGGGAACTGTGCGCCGCCTTCGTCCGCTTCGGGCTCAGCCGGTCCGACGTCGTCGTGTCCTGCGGCGGCGGAACGACCACCGACGTGGTCGGTCTCGCCGCCGCCCTCTACCACCGGGGCGTGCGCGTCGTGCACCTGCCCACCACGCTGCTCGCCCAGGTGGACGCCGCCGTGGGCGGCAAGACGGCGGTGAACCTGCCGCAGGGCAAGAACCTGGTCGGCGCGTACTGGCAGCCCAGCGCGGTGCTGTGCGACACCGACTACCTGACCACGCTGCCCCCGCGCGAACTGCTCAACGGCTACGGGGAGATCGCCCGCTGCCACTTCATCGGCGCCCCCGACCTGCGCGGGCTGCCGCTCGCCGACCAGATCGCCGCCAGTGTGCGGCTCAAGGCCCGCGTCGTGGAGGCCGACGAGCGGGACTCCGGGCTGCGGCACATCCTCAACTACGGGCACACGCTGGGCCACGCCCTGGAGCGGGCGACCGACTACGCGCTGCGGCACGGCGAGGCGGTGGCCGTCGGCACCGTCTTCGCCGGCCGGCTGGCCGGCGCCCTCGGGCGGATCGGCGAGGCCCGGGTGGCGGAGCACCTGGACGTCGTCCGGTCCTACGGGCTGCCCACCGCGGTGCCCGCCGAGACCGCGACCGAGACCCTGATCGAGCTGATGCGGCACGACAAGAAGGCGTTCGGCTCCCTCGCGTTCGCCCTCGACGGGCCCGACGGCGCGGAACTGGTCACCGACGTGCCGCGCGACGCCGTCGCGGCCGTCCTGGAGGGGATGCCGCGGGCCCCGCTCGCCGACCTCATCGCCACCGCCGACGCGACCGGTACCGTCCTGGCCGGAGCGGTGCCGTCATGAGGCAGCCGCCCACGACGACGGCCGACGGCTCCCCGCCGCCCGCCGCCGCGCTCCTCGCGGCCCGGCTGGCGGACGCGCTGGCCCGGCCCGCCGCCCAGCAGCCGCACTGGCCCGACCCGGGCCGGGCCGCGGACGTCGTGCGGTCGCTGCGCCGCGCCGCACCGATCGTCTCCGCGGCGCGGACCGCACGGCTGCGCGAGGAGCTCGCCGCGGTCGCCCGCGGCGAGGCGTTCCTCCTCCAGGGCGGCGACTGCGCCGAATCGTTCGCCGAGAACACCGACGCCCACCGCACCGCCAACCTGCGGACCCTGCTGGACATGGCCGACGTGCTCGCCGCCGGCACCGGCCTGCCGGTGGTCAAGGTCGCCCGGATGGCCGGGCAGTACGCCAAGCCCCGCTCCCGCGACGTGGACGACCGGGGCCTGCCCTCCTACCGCGGCGACATCGTCAACTCCGCCGAACCCACCCGGGCCGCCCGCACCCCCGACCCCGGCCGCATGCTGCGCGCCCACGCCGACGCGTCGGCAACGGCGGCGCTGCTCCACCGGCTCGGCGACGGCGCCCTGCCCGGCGCCGAGGACGTCTACGTCAGCCACGAGGCACTGCTGCTCGACTACGAGCGGTCCTCGCTGCACGTCGACGACAGCGGGCCCGAACCCCGCCTGTCCAGCGGCCTCGGGCACTTCCTGTGGATCGGCGAGCGCACCCGCGGGCTCGACGGCGCGCACATCGCGTTCGCCCAGCTCCTGGCCAACCCCGTCGGCCTCAAACTGGGCCCGCGCACCACCCCGGAGGAAGCCGTCGCGTACGCGCACCGGCTCGACCCGCACCGCGAACCGGGACGGCTCACCCTGATCAGCCGCATGGGGCACACCCGGATCAGGGACGTGCTGCCGCCGATCGTCGAGAAGGTCACCGCGTCCGGCCACGAAGTGGTCTGGCAGTGCGACCCCATGCACGGGAACACGTACACGGCGGCCAACGGCTTCAAGACCCGCGACGTCGACACGATCGCCGACGAGATCGCCGGATTCCTCGCCGTACACCGCAGCCTCGGCACCCACCCCGGCGGACTCCACCTCGAATTCACCGGCGACCACGTCACGGAGTGCGTCGGCGGCGCCGCCGGAGCCACCGAAGCCGGTCTGTCCGCCCGCTACCGCACGGCCTGCGACCCCCGCCTCAACGGGGACCAGGCCCGCGAACTCGCCCGCACGGTCGCCGCGTCGGCGGCCGCCGCCGTGCCCCGAAAGGCGGTGCTGCGATGACCGCGCACCCACCCGCCCCGCCCATCACGGGCACGACCCGCCTGTACGCGGTGCTCGGCGACCCCGTCGCCCAGGTCAAGGCGCCCACGCTGATGAACCCGGTCCTCGCGGAGCTCGGCATCGACGCGGTGGTCGTCCCCGTGCACGCCCGGCCGCAGGACCTGGAACAGGTCGTCCGTGGCCTGCAGGGCATCCAGAACCTCGACGGCATGTTCGTCACCGTGCCGCACAAGGCGGCCGTGGCCCGCCTCGCCGACCGGCGCGGCACCGCCGTCGACATCGTCGGCACCGCGAACGTGCTGCGCCGCGAGGCCGACGGCGGCTGGCTCGCCGAGAACTTCGACGGCTTCGGCTTCGTGGCCGGTCTCACCGGCGCGGGACACGAACCGAAAGGCGCCCGTGCGCTGCTGGTCGGCACCGGCGGCGCGGGCAGCGCCGTCGCCGCCGCACTCCTGGCGGCGGGCGTCGACCACCTCTCCCTCTACGACACGGACCAGGACCGGCTCACCGCGCTGGCCGGCCGCCTGGCGGCGCACTGGCCGGGCCGGGTGCAGGCCCTGAGCGGACCCGAACCGGCCGACGTGGACCTCGCGGTCAACGCCACACCGCTCGGACTGCGGGCCGACGACCCGCTGCCGTTCCCGCTGCACCGGCTGCCACCGGACTGCGTCGTGGCCGACATCGTCATGAAGCCCCACGAGACCCGCCTGCTGCGCGAGGCAGCCGCGCGCGGCCACCGGATCCACCACGGCATCCACATGCTCGAAGCCCAGCTGAATTCCTACCGGTCCTTCTTCGAGCTGCGCTGAAAGACCTGCGCTGAAAACGTGCGCCGAAAACGTGCGCTGAACAACGCCGAATCGAATCACATCCGATTTCTTGGAGAATCATGAACGTGCGACAGGCGCCGGAATACCCCCAGTGGCCGCAGTACGACGCGACGGAGCGGGACGGACTCGTCCGGGCACTGGAACAGGGCCAGTGGTGGCGAATGGGCGGCAGCGAAGTCGACTCCTTCGAGCGGGAGTTCGCCGAGTTCCACGGCGCCCGGCACGCGCTCGCCGTCACCAACGGCACCCACGCCCTCGAACTCGCCCTCCAGGTCATGGGAGTCGGCCCGGGCTCGGAGGTCATCGTCCCGGCCTTCACCTTCATCTCCTCCTCGCAGGCGGCCCAGCGCCTCGGGGCCGTCGCGGTCCCGGTCGACGTCGACCCGCACACGTACAACATCGACGTGGCGGCGGCCAGGGCCGCCGTGACCGAGCGCACCCGGGTGATCATGCCCGTGCACATGGCCGGTTTCCTCGCCGACATGGACGCCCTGGCCGAGCTGTCCGCCGACACCGGCGTGCCGCTGCTCCAGGACGCCGCGCACGCCCACGCCGCCCGCTGGCGCGGCAAGCGCGTCGGTGAGCACGGCAGCGTCGCCGCGTTCAGCTTCCAGAACGGCAAGCTGATGACCGCGGGCGAGGGCGGCGCCGTCCTCTTCCCCGACACCGAGCTGTACGAGAAGGCGTTCCTGCGCCACAGCTGCGGACGGCCCCGCACCGACCGCCACTACAAGCACGAGATAGCCGGCTCCAACCTGCGGCTCAACGAGTTCTCCGCCGCCGTCCTGCGCGCCCAACTCGGCCGTCTGGAAGGCCAGATCAGGACCCGCCAGGAGCGCTGGGCCGTGCTCGCGCCGCTCCTGGAGAAGATCGACGGCATCGACCCGCAGCGCCCCGACGAGCGCACCGACTTCCCCTCGCACTACATGGCGATGTTCCGCGTCCCCGGCATCGGCGAGGACGGCCGCAACGCCCTGGTCGACCGGCTCGTGGCAGCCGGTGTGCCGGCCTTCGCGGGCTTCCGCGCGATCTACCGCACCGACGCCTTCTGGGAGATGGGCGCCCCCGACGAGACCCCGGACGCCATCGCCGAGCGCTGCCCCCACAGCGAGGCCATCAGCCAGGACAGCGTCTGGCTGCACCACCGCACGCTGCTCGCCGACGAGCAGGCCATCCACCTGACGGCGGAGATCGTCGCGGACGCCGTGGCCGCCGCATGAGCGTGCGGACGGCCGTCGTCGGGCTCGGCTGGGCGGGGCGGGAGCTGTGGCTGCCCCGGCTGGCCGGGCACGCCGGCTTCGACGTGGTGGCCGTCGTCGACCCCGCGCCCGGCGCCGGGGCCGTGGCGCCCGGCATCCCCGTGCACCCCACGGTCGACGCGCTCACCCCCGACGCCGTCGACCTCGCCGTCGTCGCCGTCCCCAACCACCTGCACGCCGAGGTCGCCGCCGACCTGCTCGGCCGGGGCGTCGACGTCTTCCTGGAGAAGCCGGTCTGCCTGACCACGGCCGAGGCCGATCTGCTGGCCGCCGCCGAACGCGTCGGCGGCGCCACGCTGCTGTCCGGCAGCGCCGCCCCGCACCGCGCCGACGTGACCGCCCTGGCCCGCCTCCTTCCGGAGCTCGGCCGGATCCGCCACGTCGACGCCGGCTGGGTGCGGTCCCGCGGCATCCCGCAGGCCGGCGGCTGGTTCACCCGGCGCAGCACGGCCGGCGGCGGGGTGCTCGTCGACCTCGGCTGGCACCTCTTCGACACACTGTCCGCACTGCTCGGCCCGGCCCCCTTCACGCAGGCCGTCGGCACGACGTCCAACGACTTCGTGGCCACCGGCACCGGCGCCGCCGCCTGGCGCGACGACGACGAGGCGGCCGGCGGACCCGGCGACGTCGAGGACACCGCCCGCGGCTTCCTCGTGCGTGCCGACGGCGTCTCGGTCTCCCTGCACGCCTGCTGGGCCTCGCACGAGGCCGTCGACGTGACCCGCTTCCAGATCGTCGGCACCACCGGGACCGCCGAACTGCGCTGCACCTTCGGCTTCAGCCCCAACCGGCTGCCCCGCCCGGAACTGACCCTGACCCGCGCGGGCACCACCACGTCCGTGCCGGTCCCCGAGGAGCCCGTCGGCAGCGAGTACGGGCGCCAACTCGACGGCCTCGCCGCCCTGCTGGCCGACCCGGACCGCCGCGGCAGGGCGGCCGCCGAGGCCCGTACGACGATCGGCGCCATCCACGACTGCTACGCGTCGGCCCGCTCCGCTCACCAGCGGCCCGCCGTACCCGCCCACCACTAGGCCACCACTAGGCCCACCACCGGGCCCACCAGCAGGAGGTGAAGAAGCCGGTGACCACACGGGTTTCGACGCAGCGAGACGACATCCACGCCCCGGGCGCGGGCGGCACGGCCACCGTCGCCGAAGCGCCCCCGCGGGTCAGGCACGCCGTGGTCTTCGACCTCGACGGGGTCATCGTCGACAGCTTCGCGGTGATGTACGAGGCGTTCGCCGTCGCCTACAAGGAGGTCGTCGGTGACGGCCCCGCGCCGTTCGACGAGTACACCCGCCACCTGGGGCGCTACTTCCCGGACATCATGCGGATCATGGGCCTGCCCCTGGAGATGGAGGAGCCCTTCGTCCGCGAGAGCTACCGGCTCGCGTCCCAGGTGCCGGTCTTCGACGGCATCGTGGAACTGCTCCTCACCCTGCGGGTCCGCGGACTGCGGCTCGCCGTGGCCACCGGCAAGAGCGGGCCGCGGGCGCGCTCCCTGCTCGACACGCTGGGGCTGCTGCCCTTCTTCGACCACGTGATCGGCTCGGACGAGGTCGACCGCCCGAAGCCCGCGCCGGACATCGTGAACCGCGCCCTCGACCTGATGGGCTTCGCGCCCGAGCAGGCCATCATGGTCGGCGACGCGCCGACCGACATCGCCAGCGCCCACGGCGCCGGGGTCACCTCGGCCGGCGCGCTGTGGGCACTGTCCGACCCCGCCGAACTGCTCGCCGCCGAGCCCGCCGTGGTGCTGGCCCGCCCCGCCGACCTGCTCGCCCTGTGCCCGTCCGTGCCCGGTGACTGAGGACCGGCCCGGCGGCCCGGGGGCGGCCCACCACCTGGGCGTCGACATCGGGGGCACCAAGGTCGCCCTGCGGGTCGAGGCCGGGACGCGGCGCGTGGCCGAGACCGTGTTCGCCTGGCAGCCGCGCCCCGGCTCCGACCGCGACCTCGCCCAACTGGCCGAGCACGT
This sequence comes from Streptomyces sp. KL116D, assembly GCF_030766975.1. NCBI lineage: Bacteria > Bacillati > Actinomycetota > Actinomycetes > Kitasatosporales > Streptomycetaceae > Streptomyces > Streptomyces sp. KL116D. The sequence goes on from NZ_JASERH010000149.1 coordinate 106,618, forward strand.
CGGCGAGTTGCGGGACCGTCTCGGCGTGCCCTTCCGCGCCGTGGGCCTGGCGGTGCCGGCGACGGTAGGACCGGACGGGCGGATCACCGCCTGGCCGAGCCGGCCCGAGTGGACCGGCACGGACCTGGGCGCTGCCCTGCGCACCCTGTTCCCCGAGGCCGCCGTCGCCTGGGCGGACGACGGAGACCTCGGCGCCCTCGCCGAGGCGGAGGCCGCCGACTGCGCGGACCTCCTCTACGTCGGGGTCGGCACGGGCGTCGGCGGCGGGCTCGTCCTGGGCGGCGAACTCTGCCCTGGCACCGGCCGCGGATCCTTCGAGATCGGGCACACGGTCGTCGAGCTGGACGGCCCCCGGTGCGTCTGCGGGCGCCACGGCTGCCTCCAGGCGATCGCCTCGGGCCCGGCCACCCTGCGCCACGCGGCCCGGCTGCGGGGGAGCGACGTCACCTTCGACGCGCTGCGGCAGGGCTGGTGCGACGGACGGCCCTGGGCGGTCGACGCGCTGCGGCGCACCGCCCGCGCCCTGGCCGCCGCCGCGGTGAGCGTCCAGGAACTCGTCCACCCCCGGCTCCTGTTGATCGGCGGCGGTTTCGCGAACGGCATGCCGGGCCTGGACGGCCTGGTGTCCGCGCGGCTCGCGGAGCTGGCCCGCCCCGGACAGCCGCCGCTGGAGGTCGGGCCCGCCGCCCTGGGCCCGCTCTCCTCGCTGCGGGGCGCGGTCGCGCTCGCCCGGCTGACCCGGCCCTGACAGCAGGTCCCTGAACGGTCAGCCCGCCGGGCGCAGTTCGGCCGCGGCCGGCGTGCTCGCGCCCAGCAGGTCGCGCAACTCGTCGACCAGCGCGGCCGTCTCCCGCGGGCCGTTCGCCGCGCCGAAGACGTGGTAGTCGGGACGGACGAGCAGCGCGGTCGCGCCCTGCTCGGCCAGGTACGCCCCGTAGCAGCCGTCGACGTCGGTCACCTCGGTCACCTCGGTCGCACCGGTGCGGCACGGCCCCGAGTCGGCCGCCGCGTCGGACGGCAGCAGGCGCACCACATGGGTGCCGAGTGCCGCCAGGAACGACCACCGGTCCTCGCCGAGCGCCGCCCGCGGCTCGTCCGTGGTGAGCAGCACGAACCCGCGGCCCACGGCCTCGTCGAACAGGCCCGTACCGCCGGCCGCGCCGACCCGGCCCTGCGGCACCACCGCACCGGCCGCCTTGGACACCCCGCTCAGCAGCCCGGCCGACAGCGGCTTCGCCGGCTCCGGCGACCCCGGCCCCGTACGGCCGCGGCGGCCCGCGAGGACCGTGGCGTCGCGCTCCTCGGCGGCCGTCGGATCCGTCACGCAGATCATCCGGCCCAGCTGCACCGACGAGAGGATCGACTCCTTCACGTGCTGCCTGCGCTCCTCGGCGTAGCTGTCGAGGACGGCGTCGTCGGCCAGACCGCGCAGCGTCAGGTCCAGCTTCCACGCCAGATTGGCCGCGTCCCGGATCCCGGAGCACATGCCCTGCCCGGCGAACGGCGGCATCAGGTGCGCCGCGTCACCGGCCAGCAGCACCCGCCCCGACCGCCACGCGTCCGCCCAGGTGGCCCGGAAGATGTAGGTGGTGCTGCGCAGCAGCGTGGCGGTGTCCGGGGTGACGCCGAACGGGGCGAGGAGCCGCCAGGCGGTCTCCTCCTTGTTCAGCTCGGCGCTGCTCTCGCCCGGCAGCCGCATGAACTCCCAGCGCCGGTGCCCGGGACCGCTGCCGACCAGCGTCGTGGGCCGCGCCGGGTCGCAGATCTGGACGTTGGTGGGGGTGAACTCGCGGGGCTCGCGCAACTCGACGTCGCACAGCAGCCACTCGTAGGAGAACCCGAGATCGGTCAGCGGGACGTCGAGGTGCTCGCGCACGAAGCTGTTCGCGCCGTCGCAGCCCACGACCCAGCGGGCCGACAGCGTGCCGGCCGTGCCGTCGGCGGCCTCCGAGGTGAGCGTCACCCGCCGGCCGTCGTCGTGCAGGCCGACGACGCGGTGCCCGCGCAGCACCGTGATGCCGGGCAGCTGCGCCGCCCGCGCCGCGAGGAGTTCCTCCAGCGCGGGCTGGTGCATGGTGTTGGCGTCCGGCCAGCCGTAGCGCCCCTGCGCGGAGAAGGCGATGTCGAGGAGCGTCCGGCCGGCCGCGGTGCGCCACTGGTAGCCGGTGGCCGGCTCGGTGATCCGGCCCAGTCCCGCGCGGATCCCGGTGGCCGCCAGCAGCCGGGCCGTCTCCCCGTCGAAGCTGGTCGCCCGCGGCAGCAGGTACGGCCGGGGGCGGCGCTCCAGGACGGTCACGCGCAGGCCGCGCTGGGCGAGGAGCACCGAAAGGGCCGCGCCGATCGGCCCGTTGCCGACGACGGCCACGTCCGTGTCGGTCGGGTCGGCCGGGTCCGTCAGGTCCGTCAGGTCCGTCAGGTCCGTCGGGGTCGCGTACGTGTCGTGCGGGCGGGTGATGGCCATCGTGATCCCTACTCGCGAGGTGTCGGAGGAACCGGATCAGCCGGCGGACAGGGCCTGGGCCGGACACAGGTCGACGGCCTCACCGGCCACCGCCAGGAGCTCGTCCCCGGGCTCCGCGTCGAGCACCACGACCACGCCGTCTTCCTCGCCCTGGTCGAAGAGTTCCGGCGCGACGCGCACGCACTGGCCCGCGCCGACGCACTTGCCGGTGTCCGCGACTATTTTCACGGTTCTCGCCTCCCACGGGTGAATTCCGGAACGTCGGCCATGATGCCCGAGCCGCGCGTCGTCTATGGAGTTACTCCAGCGGAACTCAAGTGCCCGACTCAAAGATGGGTCGAGAAACGTCACATACGTAAGGCTCGCGGCAGAACTGCGGTGACGGTGACCCGCGGTGGGGCAGCAGCGTGCCAATGGACCATTCCTGGAAGGAATTTCTGGCCGTGCCTCAAGCATCGGTGCAATTCGGAACATGGGTCCGTCAATTCCACCCGGCGCCGGACACCCGTGTCCGCCTCGTGTGCCTGCCGCACGCCGGCGGGTCCGCGAGTTTCTACTTCCCGCTGTCCAAGGCGCTCGCGCCCACGGCGGAGGTGCTGGCGGTCCAGTACCCGGGACGGCAGGACCGCCGTCAGGAACCGAACATCAGCAGCCTCGACGAGCTGGCCGACCGGGTCTTCGAGGTCATCGGCGACCTCGACGACCGGCCGCTGGCCCTGTTCGGCCACAGCATGGGCGCCGTCCTCGCCTACGAGGTCGCGCTGCGCCTCCAGGACGCCGGACTCCCCGACCCCGTACGGCTCTTCGTCTCCGGCCGGCGGGCCCCGTCCCGCGACCGCGACGAGCGGCTCCACGTCAGCACGGACGAGGAACTCCTGGCCGAGGTGCGCCGGCTGGGCGGCTCGCACGCCGTCCTCCTCGACGACCCGGACGTACGGGAAATGATCATGCCGTCGATCCGCAGCGACTACCGCGCCGTGGAGCGCTACCGCTGCACGCCAGGCCGGCAGCTGACCTGCCCGGTGACCGTCCTCACCGGCGACAGCGACCCCCGGGTCTCCATCGACGAGGCGGCGGCGTGGGAGGAGCACACCACCGGTCCGACGGAGCTCCAGGTGTTCCCCGGAGGCCACTTCTTCCTCTCCGACCAGAACACCCGCGTGACCGGACTCCTCGCGGACCGGCTGGCCCGCCCGGACGTCGCCACGCTCCACGAAGCCAAGATCTGAGGTGACCGAGTTGAGCTCCGCGCCCGTCCCCACGATTCCCTCCCACTCCCTGCTGGTCTTCCTCCTCCAGCTGGCCGTACTGCTCCTGCTGGCCATGGCCCTCGGCCAGTTGGCCGCCCGGTTCAAGATGCCCGCGATCGTCGGTGAGCTGCTCGCCGGCGTGATCGTCGGCCCCTCGATCCTCAGCCACGTGTGGCCCGGCTTCGCCGACTGGCTGCTGCCGAAGGACCCCGGCCAGATGCACCTGCTCGACGCCGTCGGCCAGGTGGGCGTGGTGCTGCTCGTCGGCATCACCGGCATGGAGCTGAAGTTCGACCTCGTCAAGCGGCGCCGCACCACCGCGGTCCGGGTCAGCCTCGCCGGTCTGCTGCTGCCCCTCGGGCTCGGCGTCGGCGTCGGCTTCCTGCTGCCGTCGTCCCTCATGCCGGCCGGCACCGACCCGAAGGTCTTCTCGCTCTTCCTCGGCGTGGCCATGTGCGTCACAGCGATCCCGGTGATCGCCAAGACCCTCATCGACATGAACCTGCTCCACCGCGACGTCGGCCAACTGACCCTGGCCGCAGGGGTGATCGACGACGTCGTCGGCTGGTTCCTGCTCTCCATCGTGTCGGCGATGGCGACGGCCGGGCTGAGCACGGGCACGTTCGCCACGTCGGTGCTCTACCCGGTGGGCGTCGTGCTGGTCGCCTGGCTGGTGGGCCGCCCCCTGGTGAAGGCGGCGCTGCGGGCCGCGGGCCGTTCCGCGTCGGCGGCCCCCACCGTCGCGGTTGCCGCGCTGATCGTGCTGTTCGGCGCTGCGGCGACGCAGGCGATGCACCTGGAGGCCGTCTTCGGCGCGTTCGTGTGCGGTGTCCTCATCGGCACCAGCGGCGAGCTGGACCGGGAGAAGCTGGCCCCGCTGCGGATCACGACCCTCTCCTTCCTCGCCCCGGTCTTCTTCGCCACCGCCGGCATCCGGATGGACCTGACCGCGCTGACCCGGCCGACCGTCCTGGCCACGGCCTGCGTGGTGCTCGCCATCGCGATCCTCGGCAAGTTCGTCGGCGCCTACATCGGCGCGAAGCTGAGCGGCCTCGGCCGCTGGGAGGGCCTCGCCCTGGGCGCCGGGATGAACTCCCGCGGCGTCATCGAGGTCGTCGTCGCCATGGTCGGTCTGCAACTCGGGGTGCTCAGCGCCGAGACGTACACCATCATCATCCTCGTCGCGATCGTGACCTCGCTGATGGCACCGCCCGTCCTCCGCATCGCCATGGCCCGCATCGACGAGCACGCGGAGGCGGAGATCGCCCTCGCCGAGAAGCGGACGCCCGACCTGGCGTCGCCGCCGCCCGCCTCGGTGTGACGGAGCCGGAGATGACCGCGACGGCCCACGACGGCGGACGGCTGCTGGCCATCAGCGACCTGCACGTCGGCTACGCCGACAACCGGGCGCTGATCGACCGGATGGCACCGGAGTCGGACGAGGACTGGCTGCTGGTGGCCGGCGACGTGGCGGAGACCGTCGCCGACATCCGCTGGTGCCTGAAGACCCTCACCAGCCGCTTCCGCAAGGTCGTCTGGGCCCCGGGCAACCACGAGCTGTGGACCCATCCGCGCGACACGGTCACCCTGCGCGGCGTCGACCGCTACGAGCACCTGGTCGAGGTCTGCCGCGAACTGGACGTCACCACCCCCGAGGACCCCTACCCCATCTGGCAGGGGCCGGACGGGCCGGTGGCCGTGGCGCCGCTGTTCCTGCTCTACGACTACTCGTTCCTGCCCGACGGATGCGCCACCAAGGAGGAAGGGCTGGCCCACGCCCACGAGACCGGCGTCGTGTGCAACGACGAGAACCTGCTGCACCCGGACCCGTATCCGAGCCGCGAGGCGTGGTGCCGGGCCCGGGTGACGCAGACCGCGCGCAGGCTCGCGGAACTCCCCGGCGACCTGCCGGTCGTCCTCGTCAATCACTACCCGCTCGACCGGCACCCGACGGAGGTGCTCTGGTACCCGGAGTTCGCGATGTGGTGCGGCACCCGGCTGACCGCCGACTGGCACCGCAGGTTCCCGGTGGCCGCCATGGTGTACGGCCACCTCCACATCCCGCGCACCACCTACCACGAGGGCGTCCGCTTCGAAGAGGTGTCCGTGGGCTACCCCCGCGAGTGGCGCAAGCGGCAGGGCCAGGACCCGCCGGGGACCCCGCGCCGGATCCTGTGACGGTCAGCGGACCGCCGCACCCCCGGCGGCCGCGCCCGACAGCTGGCTCCACGCCCGCGTCAGCTCCACCCGCGAGGCCACGTTCATCTTGCGGAAGATCTTCTTGAGGTGGAAGGCCACGGTGTGCCCGGAGATGAACATCCGGTCGCCCACCTGGGAGTTGGTGAACCCCTGGCTCACCAGCTCGGCCACCGCCGCCTCGGTGTGCGTGAGCGCGCTCGTGGTCACCCCGCCCTGTCCCGCGTACTGCGGATAGCAGCCGCGGCGCACGCCGAGCGAGCGCAGCCGGCTCACCACCCGGCGGGCGTCGCGCGGCGCCCCGGCGTTCCCGTAGCCGTCCGCCGCCGACTCCAGTGCCTCGACGGCCCGTCGGCGCTCCGCGGGCCGTGCCGCGCACAGCTTCCCGGCGTCCTCGAACGCGGACGCGGCGGCCCACGGGTCCAGTTGCGCGGCGGCCGCCGCGAGGACCCGCTCCGGATCGCGGTCCACGAGCCCGGCGGCATGCGTCGCCGCCGCCGTCACGGACCGGAGCGCGGGGTTGCGCACGGCGAGTTCGGCGGCCGCCGCGGCCACCCGCCGGGCGAGCCCCTCGTCGCCCAGCTGCCGGGTGGCCCGCACCAGCCAGGCGGCAGCGGCGGGTTGTGACGCCAGCAGTTCCAGGAGCAGCCGGTCGTCCGTGACGATGCCCACGACGAGGTGCGCGGCGCTCGCCGCGCCGCCCTGCACCTCCAGGAGCTGGGCCGCGGCCCAGGCGCACTGGCTCGGCCGGTGCGCGGTCTGCCCGAGCAGGGCGCAGTCCCGCAGCTGGTTGGCGAACCCCGTGCTCACACTCATGCTGCCCTGCCGCAGGGCGCCCAGCGCCATCACCGTGTGCGCGTCGGGCACGATGCGGTGCAGACCGGCACGCCGGGCCCGCTCCACGCCCCGGCCCGCGAGCGCGACGGCGCGGGTCACGTTCCCCTCGGCGAACGCGAGGTCGGCCGCGCACAGCAGTGACGCCGCCACGAGGCCGCCCTCCTCGGCCCGTGCCGCGGTCGGCTCGTCGACGTCGGCGAGGACCCGCGCCGCGGTGGCGAGATCACGGACACCGGTCAGCAGGGTGGCGTGCCAGATCTTCGCCAACTCCCGGCAGTTCCCGCCGCATTCGGCTTCCGCGTGACCCGCGGCGGCCGCCAGGCGGATGCCCTCCTCGAGATCGCCGTCGGCCCAGGCGGCGAAGGACGACTCGCAGAGCCCGGCGGTCGCGCAGGCACTGTTCCGGCAGACGCGGACGGCGGAGAGAACCGGGGGCAGCCGCAAGCGGAACGGAGAATCGAGCATCACATCTCCTGTCGTGGGGTCCGGGCCGGCCGGGCGAGAGTCGGTGCGCAGCCCAGAGTAGGACGGCGCTGCCGGGGGCCGACGAGGCGTGTGGGCGGACTCGACCGGCGCCCGAGCGTCCCTCCAGGAGCACCCCACGGCCCGCGCATCGGCGCAGGTCCGCACGGTGCGCGAACTATCAGCTCTGAGAGTGGCGGACCGCCGACGGCGGCGACAGCATGGGATCCGTCCGGGGTCCGCGGCCGGAGACGGGCGGACGCAGCCGAATACCGAGGTGGCCACGTTGAGTGTCGTGCTTCTCCTGAACGGTCCCAATCTGGGAATCCTGGGGCGCCGCGAGCCCGAGATCTACGGCACCGACACCCTCGCCGACATCGAGGCGGCGGTCGCCGAGGAAGTGAAGGCCAAGGGCTGGGACGTGGTGTCCGTCCAGCACGACTCGGAGGGCGACCTGGTCGGCGCGATCCACCGGCACAGCGACACCACCGTCGGCGCCATCGTCAATCCCGGCGCCCTGATGATCGCCGGCTGGAGCCTGCGCGACGCGCTCGCCAGCTACGCGCCGCCGTGGATCGAGGTGCACCTCAGCAACGTGTGGGCCCGCGAACAGTTCCGGCACGAGTCGGTGATCGCCCCACTGGCCAGCGGCGTCGTCGTCGGCCTCGGCTCCTTCGGCTACCGCCTGGCGGCCCAGGCGCTGCTGCACCTCGCCGACGACCTCCCCGACGCGACCTGACCCGCCGGACATGCCCTACCGTGCGGTGAGCGTCAGCGCCGTCATCAGACAACGCGCCTGCACGTTGAGGCAGTCGCCGTGCCGCAGCAGCGCCTGCACCTGCGGCACCGACACCCAGCAGTAGTCCGGCGGCGGCTCCCGCAGGACCGCCTCGCCGGCCGGGTCAGGCTCGTCCAGTTCGACGATCAGGTTCCGGGTCACCGCGTGGTGGAAGCGGCCGCCCTCCTCCGACTGCTCCGTGTCGAACAGCACCCGGCCGGCGCCCGGCGCGAGCAGCGTGTCCAGGAACTCGGGGCGGCCCGCGCCCCGTTCGCGCAGATGACGCGTCGAGCACTGCACCGTCGGCCCGAACTCGGCCACGTTCAGGCTGCCCGCCTCCACCCGGGCCCGCAGCAGGACGTGCGGCACCCCGCCCAGCCGTCGCACGAGCAGCCCGGCGATCCCCGGCACCGGCGCGAGCAGCGGCTGGGACCAGCGGGCCACCTCGCGCGCCTGCGCCTCCACGCTCACCCCGAGCACCGTGAAGTGCCGGCCGTCGCGCCGCCCGATGCCGTCAGCGGTGCGCCGCCACGGACTCGCGCCACCCGCGAGGATCTCCCGCAACGGCAGCTGCTCCTGGGTCAGTTCGTACCGGAACCGGGCGTCGGCCAGCACGGAGAGGACCTCGGCGAACGAGTGCACGGCGTCGTCCTCGTCCGCCGGGTGCGACGCCTCGCCGGGGCCCGCGAGCAGCTGCCGCGGCAGCGTCGACAGGACCGTACGGCTGTCCATGTTCACCAGGTGGTCGCGGAGCAGCAGCGCACCGACCCGCCGCAGCGACAGCCAGCGGAACCCGTCGAGCTCGGGCACCTCGTCGTCGGTCACCACGACCACGTTGCGGTTCCGCTTGTGCAAGAACCACCAGCCCTGCTCGGACTGGAGCGAGTCGGCGAGCACCCGCCCGCCGCACCGGTCCCCGGTGAAGTACTCCGTGTATGGCACGGGACGGCCCCGGTGAACTCCCGTGAAGTTGCTGCGCGTCGCCTGCACGGTCGGCGACAACTGGAGCCCGTTCAGGTTGCCCGGCTCCATCTTCGCCTGGAGCAGGCAGTGCAGTTCGCCGTCGAACTCCTTGAGCAGCATGCCGAGCAGCCCCACCTCGCGCTGCACGATGACGGGCTGGGTCCAGCTGAGCGGCCGCTGCCCGCCGGTGCCGAAGTCGGTGGTGGCGCGGAGCCCGGAGACGGAGAAGAACCGGCCGGAGGAGTGCACCAGATCGCCGGTGTCCCGGCTGAACGTCCAGCCCGGCAGCGTGTCCAGCGGCACCCGCCGCACGGTGTGGCGATGCCTGCGGCGCTGCTCGTCCAGCCACCGGTCGAAGGAGGTGTCCCCCCGGTCGGCGCGGGGCGTCGGGGTCTTCGATGAGGCCATGCGGGCATGCTGCGGGGCGCCGCTCGAGGCCCGGTGGACGACGGCCTGGAGACCCGCGGAGCCCGTCCCCTGACCCCCCGCGCTCCGGGCTGCGTCAAGCCCTCCTTGAGGAACCACCAGCACAGTTGCGGAACATGAAGGCGCTCATACTGTCAGGGGGGACGGGGTCCCGACTACGTCCCTTCACCCACTCGACCGCCAAGCAACTGCTGCCCGTGGCCAACAAGCCCGTGCTCACGCACTGTCTGGAGAACATCCGTGACGCGGGCGTCACCGAGGCGGCCGTCGTCGTCGGCACCCACGCCGCGGAGATCTCCCAGGTGGCCGGTGACGGTTCGGCGTTCGGCCTCGACCTCACCTATCTGCACCAGGACAGCCCACGGGGCCTGGCCCACTGCGTCCAGCTCGCCGCCGACTTCCTCGGCGACGACGACTTCGTCATGTACCTCGCCGACAACGTGTTCGCGGACGGCATCGCGAAGGCCGCCCACGCCTTCGCCGCCGAACCGTCCGACGCGCTGCTCCTCGTGCAGCCGGTCGCCGACCCACGGGCCTACGGGGTGGCGGAGACCGATGCCGACGGCCGGGTGCACCGGCTGGTCGAGAAGCCCGCGGAGCCCGCCACCGACCTCGCCGTGCTCGGCGTCTACTTCTTCACGTCCCGCATCCACCGCGCGGTCGCCGGACTGCGGCCGAGCGCGCGCGGCGAACTGGAGATCACCGACGCGATCCAGCGGCTCGCCGACGACGGCGCCGTGGTGCGCGCCGAGCACTACGACGGCTACTGGAAGGACACCGGGAAGCCGGAGGACCTGCTCGACTGCAACCGGGAACTGCTCGGCCGGCTGCCGGGACCCGCCGTGCACGGCGACGTCGACGCCGCCAGCACCGTCAGCGGCCCCGTCGTGATCGAACCGGGGGCCCGGGTGCGCGGCAGCCACCTGGTGGGGCCGCTGGTGATCGCCGCGGGCAGCACCGTCACCGACTGCACCGTCGGTCCTTACGTCGCCGTCAGCCGCGACTGCGTCCTGCGGGAGTCCGCCATCGCCGACTCGATCCTCCTGGAGGGCGCCGCCGTCGACGGCGTGCCCGCCCTCGACCACTCGATCATCGGCCGCTGGGCCCGCATCGGCCGGTCCGCCGCCGGACACCAACTGCTCGTCGGCGACCACGCCAACGCGGAAGTGGCGGCGTGACACCGGCCGTCTCCGCCGTTCCTCGACCGCGCCTCGTGCGCCGCCATGGGGGCACTCCACCGGTTCCCATGCCCGGCCCAAGCCGGTCCGGAGACAGTGGCAGCGCCGTTTCCCCGCCGTGCCGCACGCCCGCGCACACCCCCTACACGACATCTGGAGAGCCATGTCCCGTCGTCTGTTCACTTCGGAGTCCGTGACCGAGGGCCACCCCGACAAGATCGCCGACCAGATCAGCGACACGATCCTCGACGCGCTGCTCAGCCAGGACCCGACGTCCCGCGTCGCCGTCGAGACGCTCATCACCACCGGCCAGGTGCACGTGGCCGGCGAGGTCACCACCCAGGCGTACGCGCCGATCGCCCAGCTGGTGCGCGACAAGATCCTGGAGATCGGCTACGACTCGTCGAGCAAGGGCTTCGACGGCGCCTCCTGCGGCGTCTCCGTCTCCATCGGCGCGCAGTCCCCGGACATCGCGCAGGGCGTCGACACGGCGTACGAGAAGCGCGTCGAGGGAGCCTCCCGCGCCGCCGGGACGGACGAGCTGGACGAGCAGGGCGCCGGCGACCAGGGCCTGATGTTCGGCTACGCCAGCAACGAGACCCCGAACCTGATGCCGCTGCCGATCGAGCTGGCCCACCGCCTCTCCCGCCGCCTGACCGAGGTCCGCAAGGACGGCACCGTCCCCTACCTGCGCCCGGACGGCAAGACGCAGGTCACCGTCGAGTACGAGGGCAGCCGCCCGGTCCGCCTCGACACGGTCGTCGTCTCCTCGCAGCACGCCAGTGACATCGACCTGGACTCGCTGCTCACGCCCGACATCCGCGAGCACGTCGTGGAGCACGTCCTCGACGCCCTCGCGCAGGACGGCATCAAGCTGGAGACCGAGGGCTACCGCCTCCTGGTCAACCCGACCGGCCGCTTCGAGATCGGCGGCCCGATGGGCGACGCCGGCCTCACCGGCCGCAAGATCATCATCGACACGTACGGCGGCTACGCCCGGCACGGCGGCGGCGCCTTCTCCGGCAAGGACCCGTCGAAGGTGGACCGTTCGGCCGCGTACGCGATGCGCTGGGTCGCCAAGAACGTCGTCGCCGCCGGCCTCGCCACGCGCTGCGAGGTCCAGGTCGCGTACGCCATCGGCAAGGCCGAGCCGGTCGGTCTGTTCGTCGAGACCTTCGGCACCGCGGCCGCCCCGCAGGCCACCATCGAGCGGGCCATCTCCGAGGTCTTCGACCTGCGCCCGGCCGCGATCATCCGCGACCTCGACCTGCTCCGCCCGATCTACTCCCAGACGGCCGCCTACGGCCACTTCGGCCGCGAACTGCCCGACTTCACCTGGGAGCGGACCGACCGCGCCGCACAGCTGAAGGCCGCGGCCGGCATCTGACCCGCCGCCCGCCATCCACCGACGGCCGGCCCCAGACCGGCCGCTCGACCGCAGGGCCAGGCAGCCCCGGTCGGTCCTCGTACCCAACGGGAGTGCTCACGTGCGTATCGCGGTGTCCGGGTCGATCGCCACGGACCATCTGACGGTGTTCCCCGGCAGATTCACGGACCAGCTGATCCCCGGTCAGCTGGACCATGTCTCGCTGTCGTTCCTCGTCGACGACCTCGAAGTACGGCGCGGCGGCGTCGCCGCCAACATCGCCTTCGGGCTCGGCGGCCTCGGCCTCGAACCGCTCCTGATCGGCGCCGTCGGCACCGACTTCGGGCCGTACGAGGTGTGGCTCAAGGAGCACGGCGTCGACACCGGCGGCGTCCTCGTCTCCGGCGAACGGCAGACCGCCCGCTTCATGTGCACCACCGACCAGGACGCCAACCAGATCGCCTCGTTCTACGCGGGCGCCATGGCCGAGGCGCGCGACATCGACCTGACCGCGCTGGTCGGCGACGGCGCCCGCCCCGACCTGGTCCTGATCGCGCCCAACGACCCCGAGGCGATGCTCCGCCACACCCGGCAGTGCCGCGAGACCGGCATCCCGTTCGCCGCCGACCCCTCGCAGCAGCTGGCCCGTCTCGACGGCCCGCAGGCCCGCGACCTGGTGGCCGGCGCCCGCTGGCTGTTCACCAACGAGTACGAGGCGGCCCTGCTGCTCGAACGTACCGGCTGGACGCACGACGACGTCCTCGACCGGGTCGGCACCTGGATCACCACGCTCGGCGGCGACGGCGCCCGCGCCGAACGCGCCGACGGCACGTCCCTGCGCGTGCCCGCCGTGCCCGACGTCCCGGTCACCGACCCGACGGGCGTCGGCGACGCGTTCCGGGCCGGCTTCCTCGCCGCCACCGCCCGGGGCCTGGCCCTGACGGCCGCGGCCCGGCTCGGCTGCGCGGTGGCCGCGGAGGCGATCCGCACGGTCGGCTCCCAGTCGTACGACGCCACCCCCGACCGGCTCCTCGCCAACCTCACGGCCGCGTACGGCGCCGATGCCGCCGCGGCGATCGCCCCGCACCTGGCGGCCGTCTCCCGAGAGGGCGGCGACCACTCGTGACGGCCTCTCCCGGAACCCTCCGCGAAGCCCTCGCCACGCGTGTGGTGGTGGCCGACGGCGCGATGGGCACGATGCTCCAGGAGCAGGACCCGAGCCTGGACGACTTCCAGCAGCTGGAGGGCTGCAACGAGATCCTCAACGTCACGCGCCCCGACATCGTGCGCTCGGTGCACGAGGCGTACTACGCCGTGGGCGTGGACTGCGTGGAGACCAACACGTTCGGCGCGAACGTCACGGCCGCGAGCGAGTACGAGATCGCCGACCGGATCGTCGAGCTGTCCGAGGCCGGCGCCCGGATCGCCCGCGAGGTCGCCGACGAGTTCGCCGCGAAGGACGGCCGGCAGCGCTGGGTCCTCGGCTCGATCGGCCCCGGCACCAAGCTGCCCTCGCTCGGCCACATCGACTACGCCACGATCCGCGACGGCTACCAGCAGAACGCCGAGGGTCTGCTCGCCGGCGGCGCCGACGCGCTCGTCGTCGAGACCAGCCAGGACCTCCTCCAGACCAAGTCGAGCCTGGTCGGCGCCCGCCGCGCCATGGACGCCCTCGGCGTCTCCGTCCCGCTGATCTGCTCCCTCGCCTTCGAGACCACCGGCGTGATGCTGCTCGGCTCGGAGATCGGCGCCGCGCTGACCGCCCTGGAGCCGCTCGGCATCGACCTCATCGGCCTGAACTGCTCCACCGGCCCCGCCGAGATGACCGAGCACCTGCGCTACCTCGCACAGCACTCCGCGACGCCCCTGATGTGCATGCCGAACGCGGGCCTGCCCATCCTGACCAAGGACGGCGCCCACTTCCCGCTGACCCCGCCGGAGATGGCGGACGCGCAGGAGAACTTCATCAACAGCTACGGCCTCCAGCTGGTGGGCGGCTGTTGCGGCACGACGCCGGAGCATCTGCGCCAGGTGGTGGAGCGGGTCCGCGACATGACCCCGCCCCAGCGCTCGCCGCAGCCCGAGCCGGGTGCCGCGTCGTTGTATCAGACGGTGCCGTTCCGGCAGGACACGGCGTACATGGCGATCGGTGAGCGGACGAACGCGAACGGGTCGAAGAAGTTCCGTGAGGCCATGCTGGAGGGCCGCTGGGACGACTGTGTGGAGATGGCCCGCGAGCAGATCCGTGAGGGCGCGCACATGCTCGACCTGTGTGTCGACTATGTGGGCCGTGATGGTGTGGCGGACATGGAGGAGCTGGCGGGCCGGTTCGCGACCGCCTCCACGCTGCCGATCGTGCTGGACTCGACCGAGGTGCCGGTGATCCGGGCCGGGCTGGAGAAGCTGGGTGGCCGTGCGGTCATCAACTCGGTGAACTACGAGGACGGGGACGGTCCGGAGTCCCGGTTCGCGAAGGTGACCGGGCTGGCCCGGGAGCATGGGGCGGCGCTGATCGCGCTGACCATCGATGAGGAGGGGCAGGCCCGGACGGTCGAGCACAAGGTGGCGATCGCCGAGCGGCTGATCGCCGATCTGACCGGGAACTGGGGCATTCATGAGTCAAACATCCTGATCGACTGTCTGACGTTCACGATCTGCACCGGGCAGGAGGAGTCCCGCAAGGACGGTATCGCGACGATCGAGGCGATCCGGGAGCTGAAGAAGCGCCACCCGGACGTGCAGACCACCCTGGGCCTCTCCAACATCTCGTTCGGCCTGAACCCGGCCGCCCGCATCGTGCTGAACTCCGTCTTCCTGGACGAGTGTGTGAAGGCCGGGCTGGATTCGGCGATCGTGCACGCCTCCAAGATCCTGCCGATCGCCCGGTTCGACGAGGAGCAGGTGCAGACGGCCCTCGATCTGATCTATGACCGGCGGGCCGAGGGGTATGACCCGCTGCAGAAGCTGATGGCGCTGTTCGAGGGTGCCACCGCGAAGTCGTTGAAGGCGGGCAAGGCGGAGGAGCTGGCCGCCCTCCCGCTGGAGGAGCGGTTGCAGCGGCGGATCATCGACGGGGAGAAGAACGGCCTGGAGCCGGATCTCGACGAGGCGCTGCAGTCCCGGCCGGCGCTGGAGATCGTCAATGACACGCTGCTGGAGGGCATGAAGGTCGTCGGTGAGCTGTTCGGCTCCGGCCAGATGCAGCTGCCCTTTGTCCTCCAGTCCGCCGAGGTGATGAAGAACGCGGTGGCCTATCTGGAGCCGCACATGGAGAAGTCGGACGCCGAGGGCAAGGGCACCATCGTGCTGGCCACGGTCCGCGGCGACGTGCATGACATCGGTAAGAACCTGGTCGACATCATCTTGTCGAACAACGGCTACAACGTGGTGAATCTGGGCATCAAGCAGCCGGTCTCGGCGATCCTGGAGGCGGCCGAGGAGCACCGGGCCGATGTGATCGGGATGTCGGGTCTGCTGGTGAAGTCGACCGTGATCATGAAGGAGAACCTTCAGGAGCTCAACCAGCGCAAGCTGGCCGCGGACTTCCCGGTGATCCTGGGCGGGGCCGCGCTGACCCGGGCGTATGTCGAGCAGGATCTGCACGAGATCTACGAGGGCGAAGTCCGCTACGCGCGGGACGCGTTCGAGGGTCTGCGGTTGATGGACGCGTTGATCGCGGTCAAGCGCGGTGTGCCCGGCGCCACCCTCCCCGAACTCAAGCAACGCCGCGTGCCCAAGAGGGAGTTGGTCCTCGAAGAGCCGCAGGACCTCGGCCGTTCGGACGTCGCCGTCGACAACCCGGTCCCCGAGCCGCCGTTCTGGGGCACCCGCGTCATCAAGGGCATCCAGCTCAAGGAGTACGCCTCCTGGCTCGACGAGGCCGCGCTGTTCAAGGGCCAGTGGGGGCTCAAGGGCGACACCGTCGAGAGCGAGGGCAGGCCGCGGCTGCGCATGTGGCTCGACCGGCTGCGCACGGAGAACCTGCTGGAAGCGGCCGTGGTCCACGGCTACTTCCCCTGTGTGTCCAAGGGCGACGACCTGATCATCCTGGACGACGTGGGCAACGAGCGGACCCGCTTCACCTTCCCCCGCCAGCGCCGCGGCCGCCGCCTGTGCCTGGCCGACTTCTTCCGCCCGGAGGAGTCGGGGGAGACCGATGTGGTCGGCCTCCAGGTCGTCACGATGGGGTCGCGGGTCGGCGAGGCGACCGCCGGGCTGTTCGCGTCCGACTCCTACCGCGACTACCTCGAACTGCACGGTCTGTCCGTCCAGTTGGCCGAGGCGCTCGCCGAGTACTGGCACGCCCGCGTCCGCACCGAACTCGGCATCGACGGCAGCGATCCGGCCGCGATGGACGGCATGTTCCGCACCGAGTACCAGGGCTGCCGCTACTCACTCGGCTACCCGGCCTGCCCCGACCTGGAGGACCGCGCCAAGATCGCCCAGCTCCTGGAGCCGGAGCGGATCGGCGTCCAGCTCAGCGAGGAGTTCCAGCTCCACCCCGAGCAGTCCACCGACGCGATCGTGATCCACCACCCCGAGGCGAGCTACTTCAACGCGGGAGGCCGTGCATGACGACGTTCTCCTTCGAGTTCTTCCCGCCCAGGACGGCCAAGGGCGAGCAGTCCCTGTGGCAGGCCGTCCGCCGCATCGAACCGCTCGCCCCCGACTTCGTGTCCGTCACCTACGGCGCCGGCGGCTCCTCGCGCGAGCGCACCATCGACGTCACCAAGCGGATCGTGGCCGAGACGACGCTGCGCCCCGTGGCGCACCTGACGGCCGTCGGCCACTCGGTCGCCGAACTGCGCCGCATCATCGGCCAGTACGCGGACGCCGGGGTGCGCGACGTCCTCGTCCTGCGCGGCGACCCGCCCGGCGACCCCAAGGGGCCGTGGACCGCGCACCCGGACGGCTACACCCACGCCTACCAACTCGTCGAACTCGTACGGTCGTTGGGGGAGTTCACCATCGGCGTCGCGGCCTTCCCCGAGAAGCACCCGCGGTCCCCGGACTGGGACAGCGACATCCGGCACTTCGTGGCCAAGTGCCGGGCGGGCGCCGACTACGCCATCACCCAGATGTTCTTCGACGTGGAGGACTACCTGCGGCTGCGGGACCGGCTCGCCGCCGCCGGCTGCACGACCCCGGTCATCCCGGAGATCATGCCGGCCACCGACGCCCGCCAGATCCGGCGGTTCGCCGAACTCTCCGACGCCGCCTTCCCCGAGGACCTGGCCCACCGCCTCGAAGCCGCCCGCGAGCGGCCCGACGACGCCTACCGGATCGGTGTCGACCACGCCACCGCCATGGCGGAGCGGCTGCTCGCCGAAGGCGCCCCCGGCCTGCACTACATCACGCTCAACAAATCCACCGCGGCCCTGGACATCCACCGCAACGTACTGAACAGCTCAAGGAGCCTTCATGTCAGCTGAGTTCACCGACTTCAAGGTCGCAGATCTCTCCCTCGCCGAGTTCGGCCGCAAGGAGATCACGCTCGCCGAGCACGAGATGCCCGGGCTGATGTCGATCCGCAAGGAGTACGCCGCCGCCCAGCCGCTGGCCGGCGCCCGGATCACCGGCTCCCTCCACATGACGGTGCAGACGGCCGTCCTCATCGAGACGCTCGTCGCGCTGGGCGCCGAGGTCCGCTGGGTCTCCTGCAACATCTTCTCCACCCAGGACCACGCCGCCGCGGCCATCGCCGCCGCCGGAATCCCGGTCTTCGCCTGGAAGGGCGAGACCCTGGAGGAGTACTGGTGGTGCACCGAGCAGGCGCTGACCTGGCCCGGCCAGACGGGCCCGAACATGATCCTCGACGACGGCGGTGACGCCACCCTCCTCGTCCACCTGGGCGTCGAGCGGCAGAAGACGGGCAAGCTGCCCGAGGCGTCCAACGAGGAGATGGCCGTCGTCCGCGCCCTGTTGGAGAACAGCACGCTCGACTGGACCGCCATCGCCTCCGAGATCCGCGGTGTGACGGAGGAGACCACGACCGGTGTCCACCGCCTGTACGAGATGCAGCGTGAGGGTTCGCTGCTGTTCCCCGCGATCAATGTGAACGACGCGGTGACGAAGTCGAAGTTCGACAACAAGTACGGTTGCCGGCACTCGCTGATCGATGGCATCAACCGCGCCACGGACGTCCTGATCGGCGGCAAGACCGCGGTCGTCTTCGGTTACGGCGACGTGGGCAAGGGCTGCGCGGAGTCGCTGCGCGGCCAGGGTGCCCGGGTGATCGTGACGGAGATCGACCCGATCTGCGCGTTGCAGGCGGCGATGGACGGCTACCAGGTCGCGACGCTGGACGAGGTCGTCGACAAGGCGGACATCTTCGTCACGACGACCGGTAACAAGGACATCATCATGGCCTCGGACATGGCCCGGATGAAGCACCAGGCGATCGTCGGGAACATCGGTCACTTCGACAACGAGATCGACATGGCCGGTCTCGCGCAGATCGACGGCATCGTCAAGGACGAGGTGAAGCCGCAGGTCCACACGTGGACGTTCCCGGACGGCAAGGTCCTGATCGTGCTGTCCGAGGGTCGTCTGCTGAACCTGGGCAACGCGACGGGCCACCCGTCGTTCGTGATGTCCAACAGCTTCGCGGACCAGACGCTGGCCCAGATCGAGCTGTTCACGAAGCAGTCCGAGTACCCGGTGGGCGTGTACGTGCTCCCCAAGCACCTGGACGAGAAGGTCGCGCGTCTCCATCTGGACTCGCTCGGCGTGAAGCTCACGACGCTCCGGCCCGAGCAGGCCGCGTACATCGGTGTCGAGGTCGAGGGCCCGTACAAGCCGGACCACTACCGCTACTGACGCGGAACACGGAACACGGAACACGGAACGTACGACACGTGACCGCCGGGGCGCGCTGCCCCGGCGGTCACGTTCGTGCGGTGGCGGGCCGTTACAGCGCCGCCTCCAGCGCACGGCAGGTCTCGTAGTCCGGCAGGATGCCCGCCGCCAGCGCCTGCGCCAGGGTGGGCGCCGCGACGTCACGGTCGGACATCACCGGTTCCACGCCGTTCAGCGCGAGCGGCAGCGCCAGCTCCGGGTCGAGCGGGGAGACGGCGAGCTCGTTCTCCGCCACGTACGGCCCGGACATGAGGTAGACCATCGTGGTGTCGTCCTCCAGCGCGACGAAGGCATGGCCCACGCCGACCGGCAGGTACGTCGACCGGAAGCTTCCCGCGCCGAGCTCGACCGTGTCCCAGGTGCCGAAGGTGGGCGACCCCACCCGTAGGTCGACGACGAAGTCCAGCGCCCGGCCGCGCCCGCAGTACACGTGCTTGGCCATGCCCGGCGGCGTCGCCGTGAAGTGCACGCCGCGCACCACGCCGCGGGCCGACTCGCTCTGGCAGGTCTGGACGACGGGGAACGCGTGCCCGGTCGTCTCCGTGAACCGCGGCTGCTGGAACGTGGTCACGAACAGGCCCCGCCGGTCGGGAAAGACCTCCGGCGTGAACGCGTGGGCGCCCTCGATGGCGAGTTCCGTCATGGTCACCCGGCTCACTCGCCCCACTTCATGTAGATGACCGGCGGCTCGCGGCCGGGCAGCTGGCGCAGCGGACCGCAGTCCAGACCGAAGACCTCCCGCAGCGCGGTCGTCTCACCGGGCCACTTCGGGTGGGCCAGCTCGTCGAACGCGAGGATGCTCCCCTTGGTCAGGTGCGGGCGGATCGCCTCCAGGAGCTCCTTCGTGGGCTGGTGGAGGTCCAGGTCGAAGTAGGCCAGCGCGATGATCGTCTCCGGATTGTCCGCCAGGTACTGCGGAACGGTCTCGCGCACGTCACCCTGGACGACGAAGGAGCGCTGCGTGTGCCCGAACGGCTCGGACGCCTCGTGCGCCGCCAGCACCTCGCGCAGGTGGTCGACCTCGTTCTCCGGCACCGCGAAACGGCCGGCGACCGCACTGGTGCTGACCTTGTCCACGTCCTTGATGTCGTCAGGGAACCCGGTGAACGTGTCGAAGCCGATGATGCGGCGCAGCGAGTTGTACGGCTCGTAGATGCTGCGCAGCGCCGTCAGCGTGGCCAGGTGGCGGCCGTGCAGCACGCCGAACTCCATGACGACGCCCGGGACCTCGGGCAGCATCCGGTACAGCGCGTCCATGGAGAGCAGGTCGGCGAGCTGGTGGCGGCGCAGATAGACGGGCAGGTTGTCGATCAGGTACTGGGGCGGGATGGGGGTGTCGACGAGAAGCTTCGTGAGCCGCTCACGCGCGTCGCGTTCCTGGTCCGACTCGTGGGGGACGATGTGCGGATCGGTGAATCCGTCCTTGGCCATGAGAAGGCTGTTCCTTTCGCCGGTGGGTCAGAAAAGCCGGAGCGTGTGCACGGCGATGCCGGTGTCCCCCGGGCGAGTTGGGGGGTGATCGCTCCGTCGTACCGTCCCACGGGGCGGTACGACGGAACAGCCGCGTCAGTCGCGGATCGATCCGTTCTCCAGGCGCACTGTGCGCCCGGTGAACCGCCGCTCCAGCATCCGGTCGTGCGAGACGACGACCAGCGCTCCCCGGTAGTGCGACAGGGCCTCTTCGAGGTCCTCCACCAGCGCCGGCGACAGGTGGTTCGTCGGCTCGTCGAGCACCAGCAGGTCGGCGGGCTCGTGCAGCAGCCGGGCCAGGGCCAGCCGCCTGCGCTGGCCGACGGAGAGCCCGGCCACCGACGTCGCCAGGTCCGACGGCCGGAACAGCCCCAGGCCGAGCAGCGCCCCGCGGTGCCCCTCGACGTCACCGGGCAGGCCCGCACGGAACGCGTCCAGGAGACTGGCGTCCGGGTCGGTGACCGTCGTCTCCTGCGGCAGCCAGCCGGTGCGCTCCGGACGGGCGGCGGTGCCCCGGTCCGGCTCCAGATCGCCGACCAGCACCCGCAACAGGGTCGACTTCCCCGCCCCGTTGGGCCCGGTGATCAGGACGCGCTCGCCCGGACCCACCTCGAAGTCCGGTACGTGCAGCCGCCCGGCCACCTCGACCCGGTGCAGCCCGGCGGCCACCGGGGCGCCCGTCGTCGCGTCACCGCCCTGGATGCGGGCCGCGAAGCGCATCGGCCGGGGCGGGCGGGGGACCGGGTTCTCCTCCAGGCGCCGCAGCCGCTCCTTCGCGTTGCGCACCCGCGCGGAGATCTGCTTCTCCACGCTGCGCTGGTGCCGGCCGTTGGTCCGGTCGGCGTTGGCCCGCGGCCCGGCCGCCGCGTGGCTCGCCGCGGCCCGGGTCAGTTCGCGCTGCCTGGCCAGGTCCTCCTGCCACTCCTGGTGCTGCTGCTCCCGGCGCAGCCGCAGCGCGGCCTTCGCCTTGAGGTAGCCGGAGTAGCCGCCGCCGTGCCGGTGGACCGTGCGCCGCTCGCCGTCCACGTCCCACAGCGCGGTGGCCACCCGCTCCAGGAAGACCCGGTCGTGGGAGATGACGAGGATGCTGCCGCGGTGGGCGCGCAGATGCTCCTCCAGCCACTCCAGGGCCGCCCGGTCCAGGTGGTTCGTGGGCTCGTCGAGCAGCATCAACTGCGGTGCGGCCGCCAGTACGCAGGCCAGGCCGAGCCGGGCCTGCTCACCGCCCGACAGGCTGCCGAGCCGCCGCGTGGTGTCCACGGCCGCCAGACCGAGGCCGTGCATCGCCGCCCGCACCCGGGCGTCGGCCGCGTAGCCGTCCCGCGCCTCGAACGCCTCCGTGAGGTCGCCGTACTCGGCGAGCAGGTCCGTCAGTTCGTCGTCGGACGCCTCGGCCATGGCCGCCTCGCAGCGGCGCAACGCGCGCTCCAGGGCGCGCAGTTCGGCCAGGGCGTGGTCGATGGCGTCCCGCACCGTGTCGTCGGGCGCCAGCTCGGGGGTCTGCGGCAGATAGCCGGTGCCGCCCGGGGCCCGCACCAGGACCCGGCCGTCGTCGGGCTTGTCGACCCCCGCGATCAGCCGCAGCAGGGTCGTCTTGCCCGATCCGTTCTCCCCGATGACGCCGATGCGCTCACCGAGGGCCACCGACTGGTGCACCCCGTCAAGGAGGCGGCGGGTGCCGCGGGAATGCCCGATGTCGTCCAGGACCACCTGGAACGCAGCGGAGTTCGCCGTCGAGTGGACAGCCGTATTCGTGAAAGAGGAGTCATGCATGGATTCGCACGCCGTTTCGTCCGTAGGTCCGCAGAATCGACCGGAGCGGGCACACTGCTCGAACGGGAGGGAGGCAGGCTCGAACCGCAGTGGAGCACCGCTCGAGAACCACTGGAGGATCGCCGGAAGACCGCTGGAGAAGCGGTACGGCCGTGCCTGGGAACGCCCGGAGCAGAACTGCCCGTCGGACGGCGTCAGATGTAGTAGAAGCCTGCGGCGGCGAAAGTGAGAATCACACAAAAGACCTTAGCAGAGCCTTTTGCGCAGGTGAGGCGAGTGGCCGCTGGGAATCGGACAAGATCCGGTGGTTTTCGGCTGTTGTCGGCGGCACTTCTCGGGAATCGACGGCTGTGGTTAGTGTCTGCGAATACGCCGTAGCACCGAAAAGAGTACTCAGTCATGCCCCGTCACCACATCGCGATGGTCGGCAGCCCCATCGTCAGCCACGTTCTGCCCGGCATCGAGGTCATCCGTGAACTCGTCGCGCGAGGACACCGGGTGACGTACGCCGCCGACCCCGTCGTCGCCGACCTGATCACCGCCACCGGTGCCGAATTCGTCCCCGTCACCACCACCCTCCCCGTCGCCGACAACAACTGGCCGACGGACCCGATCGCGGCGATGACCCTCTTCCTCGACGACGCGGTGCAGACGCTCACCCAGCTGCACGCGCACTACGACGAGGACCCCGCCGACCTCTACCTGTACGACATCGGGTCCTACGCGGGCCGGGCGCTCGCCGAGTCGCAGGGCCGCCCCCTCGTCCAGCTCTCCCCGACGTTCGTCGCGTGGAAGGGCTACCAGGAGCAGGTCGGCGACCAGCTGATGAAACTGCCGGGCGCGGACGCGTACCGGGAGAAGTTCGCTTCCTGGCTGGCCGGGAACGGGGCGACCACGCTGGACGTCGACGCGTTCAGCGGCATGCCCGCCCGCACCGTCGCCCTGATCACGAAGGCCATGCAGCCCAACGCCGACCAGGTCGACACCGACGTGGTGACCTTCGTCGGCCCGTGCCTCGGGGACCGCTCCGACCAGGGCGGCTGGACCCGCCCCGCCGACGCGGAGAACGTACTGCTGGTCTCCCTCGGCTCCGCCTACACCCACCAGGTCGAGTTCTACCGCCAGTGCCTGGCCGCCTTCGGGGACCTGGCCGGCTGGCACGTCGTCCTCCAGATCGGCAAGCAGACCGACGCCGCGGAACTGGGCGACGTCCCCGCGAACGTCGAGGTCCACAACTGGGTGCCGCAGCTGGCGATCCTGGAGCAGGCCGACGCCTTCGTCACCCACGCCGGGATGGGCGGGAGCAGCGAAGGGCTGTACACCGGCGTGCCGATGATCGCCGTACCGCAGGGCGCCGAGCAGTTCGGCAACGCCGACCAGCTCGTCGCGCTCGGCGTGGCCCGGCGCATCGACACCGCCGACGCCACCGCCGACGCGCTGCGCACCGCGCTCCTGGAGCTCACGGGTGACCCGGAGGTCCGGCGCCGCTCCGCCGAGCTGCGCGCCGAACTGCTCGCCGAGGGCGGGACCCGGCGGGCCGCCGACCTCGTCGAGAGCGCCCTGGGCTAGCGGGAGAGCGGGGGAGCGGGTCGTGGAGCGGGTCCGGATGGGCGTCCTGGGCTGCGCGGACATCGCCTGGCGGCGGATGCTCCCCGCGCTCGCCGCCCATCCCTCGGTGGACGTCGTGGCGGTCGGCAGCCGGGACCCGGCCAAGGCCGCCGCGTTCACCGGGCGGTTCGGCGGCGAACCGGTGACGGGGTACGAGGCCGTCCTCGACCGGTCCGACGTGGACGCCGTCTACGTCCCGCTGCCGCCCTCCCTCACCGCCGACTGGGCCCGGCGCGCCCTGCGGCAGGACAAGCACGTCCTGTGCGAGAAGCCGATGACGGGCAGCGCCCGGGAGGCGGCGGAGCTGCGGGACCTCGCCCGGGACCGCGGCCGCGTGCTGTTTGAGAACTACATGTTCCTGTGCCACCCCCAGCACCGGCTGGTCGACGATCTGCTCGCCGCCGGACGGATCGGCCGACTCCGGTCCCTGACCGCCGAGTTCACCATCCCCGGCAAACCGGCCGACGACATCCGCCACCGCCGCGACCTCGACGGCGGCGCGCTCACCGGCATCGGCGGCTACCCCCTGCGCACCGCCCTGCGCTACCTCGGACCCGGCCTCGACGTGGCCGGCGCACACCTCGGCCCGGACCCGCACACCGGCGTCGACACCGACGGGGCGGCGCTGCTCACGGCGGCCGACGGCACGGTGGCCCAGGTCGCCTTCGGCCTGCGGCACGCCTACCGCGGCCGGTACGAGCTCACCGGCTCCGAGGGCCGCATCACCGTGCCCCGCGCCTATACGCCGCCCGCGGACCACCCCGCCGTGATCCACCTCGAACGGGACGGCGCCCGCGAGGAGTTGACCGTGCCCCCGCACGACCAGTTCCGCACCGTGGTGACGGACTTCGTCGAGGGCGTCCGGTCGGGCGCGCCGGTCCCGTCACCCCTCGCGGGCGACGCCCTGGTGGAGCAGGCCCGGCTGGTCGAGGCCGTCCGCGCCGCGGCCCGGCGCTGACGCGGTCGCCGACGCCGCGACGACACTGTCGACGGCCCGGCGCAGCGGCACCTCGGGCCGCCACCCCGTCACGTCGCGGAACAGAGAGGAGTCCACGTCCAGGTCACGGAAGTCGCCGGTCTCCGCGTACGCGGGCGGCTCCACCGAGAGCACCGGGACGGGCGGGCCCCCGGTGTGCTGCGCCGCGCTGTCGGCGATGGCCCGGAACAGGTCGCCGAGCGCGACGGCGTGGCCGCCCACCGCGCAGGCACGGCCGTCGAGGTCCGCCGCGTGGTCGAGCGCGAGGGCGAAGGCGCGGGCGGCGTCGGCCACGTCGAGGAACTCGCGCCGCACGCTGCCGTCGTGCCACAGGGTGAGCGGCTCGCCGGCCAGGGCCCGGCGGGCCATCGAGGGCGCCACCCCCGCCTCGCTGCCGACCGTGGTGGGCAGCCGCAGCGCGAGACCGCGGACGGTGCCCCGGGCCGTGGCGTCGAGCAACAGCCGCTCGGCCGCCGCCTTGTGCCGGGCGTACGCGCTGCGCTGCGGGCCGCCGCCGTCCGCCGCCTGGTTGGTGCCGGCCAGCAGCACGACCGGGCCGGGCCCGCCGCCGGGCGGCGCCGCGCAGGCCGCGAGCACGTCCCGTACCAGGCCCACGTTCACCCGCTCCGCCGCGGGGTCCGACGCGGCGGACCGCCACGCACCGCGGCCCGTCATGTGGGCGACCAGATGGATCACCGCGTCGGCGCCGTCGACCGCGGCGGCGACGGCCCCCTCCTCGGTCAGGTCGGCCCGCACCACCTCGGTGACCGCCGGGCCGCCCGCCGGTGCGGCGAACGGGCCGCGGGCCACCGCCCGCAGCCGGATCCGCCGGCGGGACAGCTCCCGCAGCACGGCGGAACCGATGTACCCGGAGGCACCCAGGACGACGACCAGCGGTCGGCGGGACGCGTCCCGCCCGGCGCCGGGGGACAGGGGACCGGTCATGGCAGTGCCTCTCTTCATGTCGGGTGGCCCGCACGGCGCGTGGCCTTCGTGGTGCGTGTCGTCGTGGCGTCGCTCAAGGGGCGCTCGGCTGCGGGTCCAGCGCGGACCGCTGTCCGTGTTCAGGGCCGGGGCGGCGCGGCACAATCGGCCACTGTTCGTCAATTGCCTGGATCTTTGGGGGAGTTGTTCATGCGTGTGCTCATCGCGGCCTTCGCGCACACCTCGCACTTCCATGGCTTCGTGCCGCTCGCGGGGGCCCTGCGTGCCGCGGGGCACGACGTGCGGGTGGCCAGCCAGCCCGGTTTCGCCGACGCGATCACCGGGGCCGGACTGACCGCCGTGCCGGTCGGCGACGACCACCGGCTGCTCGAAGCGATGCAGGAGAAGGGCGCGGAGCTGCAGAAGTACTCCGCCGACATCGACCTGTCCCGCCCCGAGGACTTCGACTGGGACTACCTGTTCAACCTCTACGACCTGTCCGTGCCCTACTTCTACTCGGTGATCAACGACGAGTCGTTCGTCCGGGACCTCGTCGGGTTCGCCCGCGCGTGGCAGCCGGACCTGGTCCTGTGGGAGCCGTACACGTTCGCCGGGGCGATCGCCGCCCGGGCCTGCGGCGCCGCCCACGCCCGGGTGCTCAGCGCCAGCGACCTGAACGCCCACTTCCGCCAGGAGTTCGTGAAGGCGCTCGCCGAACGGCCCGCGGAGCAGCGCCCCGACCCGCTGCGCGACTGGCTGACCGAGGCCGCCGGACGCCACGGGGTGGCGTACGACGAGGAGCTGGTGGTCGGCCAGTTCTCGGTCGACATGCTGCCGGAGCGCTTCCGGCTCGACCTGGGGCTGCCGGCCGAGGGACTGCGGTACCTGCCGTACAACGGCCGGGCCGTCGTGCCCGACTGGCTGAAGGAGCCGGGGCCGCGGCGCCGGGTGTGCGTGACCACCGTCGACCGGGAGCGGCTTCACCGCCGCGGAGGTCTTCCACCGCTATCTGACGGTCCTCGCCGAGGTCGACGCCGAACTCGTCGTCACCGCCGACGCCGCCGCCCTGGCGAAGGCCGGGCGCTGCCGGAGAACGTCCGGGTCGTCGACTCCGCCCCGATGGACGTGCTCCTGGAGGGCTGCTCCGCCGTCGTCCACCACGGCGGCGCAACGGCACTGGTCCACGGCCCTCTACTACACGGGGTGCCGCAGGTCGCGCAGTGCCGTACCTGTGGGACTCCGTCCTGCGCGCGCTGCAGACGGCGCCGCGGGCTGCCGGCCTGCACCTGGGCTGGGAGGGCGAGGTGAGCGCCGAGGAGCTCCGCGGCGCCGCTGGCCCGGGTGCTGGCCGACCCGCGTTCACTGGACGGGCCCGCGCACTGCGCGCCGAGGCCCGCGCCGAGCGCACAGGACGTGGCCTCCGCCCTGGCGGAGCGGGTCGCGACCCGCTGAGGCCGCGCGGCGCGGTCACGCCCGGTGGCCGCGCCCAGCAGGCGGTGCGCCTCCTGCCGTCGGCGATGATCACCTGCTCCATCTCTGGTTCAGGCGGGCCGTCACGGCCTGGTCGAAACCGTCGAGGAAGTACTCGTCGCCGGGCCGCGGCTCGATGTGCGGATGGCGCTCGACGAGACTCACGGACCACGTCGTGCAGGCTCTTGTCCGGCGTGACGCGCCCCGCGATGTAGCGTGTCCGCGCCCGCGAGTTCGGGGAACCCCGACTCGCGGTACAGGTAGACGTCGTGCCCAGCAGGTCGCTGCACGGCGACCTGCGCGTGCGCGGCGCGCATGGTCTGCGGCGTGATCCGCAGCAGCCTGGTGTCCACGCCGCTGCAGCAGGCTCTCCAGGGCGCTACAGATCGATGTGGAGCGCGGGGGTGCGCTCCTTCGCGTGCAGCGGTGAAGTCGCAGCGCGTCGCGCAGCCGGGCGCGCTCGGCCTCGGCGAGCGCGCCGTCCGCATCGGCACGCTGCTAGTAGTCCTCGCGGACCGTCACGAGAGTCCAGGGAGCCGGCCGGGGGCGTGCTCGTTCAGGTCGGCCACGAAGTCCACCAGGTCCATGAGCCGGTCGCGGCCCGCGCTTTCCGGCAGGATGATGTAGTTGAGGCCGAGCCGCACCGCGGCGTCGCGCCGCTCGCGCTGCGCCATGAACGCCCCAGGTTGGCGCTGACCCGCCCGAAGGCGCGCGGCTTGGCCGTGGTGGCCTCGCACTCCGTGTCACGTTCAGGCCGTACAGCGAGGTGCGGATCGCGTGCGGCGACCACAGTGCCGGCTCCGGCGCTCCAGGGTGCGGTCGGTGAGGGCGAACGCGTTGGTGTAGAGCGATCGCTGTCGAGGCGCGTGCCCGCGCGCGCCGCCAGTTCACCGAGGCCGGGGTTGGGCGAGCGGTTCGAGGCCGCCGGAGAAGTACACCGTGGACGGCTGGGTGTCGGGCACCTCGTCGATGACGGAGGCGAACATGGCGCTGCCGGCGTCCAGTGCACGCGGCGCCGTAGCGGGCGCCCGCGACGCGATCGTCGCAGGAGTGGCGGCGGAACATGCAGGTCGGCCCGGCAGAGTCGCGGCCGACGCTGCAGAACGCCGGGCGGCCGTGCACCACCGCGTCGAGGGCGCCCGTCCGTTCCAGCGGCAGGATGGTGGTGGTCCAGTACTTCTCGGGCCCCGCTCGACTGGCCGTGCCGAGTTCGGGGACGCGGTGGAAGTGGCCGAGCAGCGTCGCGAAGGCCGCCTCGGTCCACGCCCAGCAGGTGCCGGGCCTGCTCCAGGGTGGTGAACGATGGGAGCCGCAGCGCACGGCCAGGTCGACGAGGTGCTCGGCGCGCTCCCGCGCTCTCCGGTGTCGCTCGATCTCGGCGAGGCGGGAGCGCAGGGCGCGGATCGCCGCGGCGCGGTCGCCGCCGGGACGTGCCACGTCTTCGATCGCCTGCGCGGGCGTGACCGCTTGGGCGGTGTCCACGAGAACTGTTACCTCCGGGTCGGACGTCGGACCGATGGCGCTCATGCGGGCACTGCCTGCGCCCACATCGCTCTCGATCTGCTCGCCGCGCTCGGCGGCGAGCCGGATGATGCTGCACACCCGGCGGATGTCCTCGGAGGACACCGAGGCCGGTGGGCAGCGCGAGCACCTGCTCGGACAGGCGCTCGGTGTGCTCGAGCCGGAGCGGGGGATCGGTCCGGTAGGCGGGCATCAGGTGGCAGGGCGGCGAGAAGTACAGCCGGGGGAAGACCTTCTCGGCCTCAGCAGCCTGCGCAGCCGGTCGCGGTGCAGACCGGTGACGGCGCGGTCGGTGCGCAGGATCAGTGTACTGGTGGTTGTTGCGCTCGTGCTCGTCGAAGGCCAGCACCTCGATGCCGGACGTCGCGCAGCTCCGAGGTGTAGAGGGCGTGGTTCTGCTCCCGGTTGCGCTCGCGGGTCCGCTCGAAGGCGTCGAGAGAGGTGAGGCTTTCGCATGGCGGCCGAGGCCTCGCTCATCTTGGCGTTCATGCGCTGATCTGGCGGTCACCGACCCGGTCCGGTCGATGCCGAAGTTGCGCAGGGCCACCAGCCGTTCGGCGAGCTCTCGCCGTCGTCGGCGGTCACCGCGCCGCCCTCGAACGCGCCATGCGACCGTCTTGGTGGCGTGCAGGCCATGAACACTGCCTCCACGCGTCGCCGAAGCCGCCAGCACGGGCCGGTCGCCGGCGGTGCAGCCGAAGGCGTGCGCGCGGCGCCGAAGAACAGCTTCACGCCGTGCTCGGCGGCCAGCTTCTCCAGCTCGATGACGGGGCCGTCCGGCACAGGTGGTCGCGCTCGAGGACGGCGCCGGTGTCGGGCGTGACGAGCTCCGCGACGCGCGCCGGGTCGGGGCAGCCGGTGACCAGGGTCGACGTCGCAGAACACCGGCTCGAGCCCCACCCAGGCCGCCGCGTGGGGCGTCGCCGCGAACGTCAGCGACGGCATGATGACCTGTCCGTCACCCCGAGGCCCGCAGCACCAGTTGGAGCGCCGCGGTCGCGTTGCACGTGGCGACGCAGTACCGCACGCCGGCCAGGTCGGCGATGCGGCCCTCCAGCTCCGTGGTCAGCGGGCCGCCGTTGGTCAGCCAGTCGCTGTCCAGGGCCCATTCGAGGCGGGCCAGGAACCGTGCCCGGTCGCCGATGGTGGGCACGCCCACCATGAGCGGGCGCAGGAAGGCCTCCGGGCCGCCGAAGAGCGCGAGATCGGTGAGGGCACGCTTCACGGGGTCACCGCCAGCGGACGGGCAGTTCGAGCGGACCCCGCATGAAGACTGTGCACGCCACGTCAGCTCGGCGCTGCGTCGACGGCGAGCTCCAGCGACGGGAAGCGCGTCAGGAGCACGTCGAAGAAGACCTCGGCCTCCGCGCGCGCCAGCGCGGCGCCCAGGCAGTAGTGGATGCCGTGGCCGAAGGTGAGGTGGCTGCCGTCGTTGCGGTCGACCCGGAAGGACTGCGGGTCGGGGAACCGGGCCGGACCGCGGCTGGCCGCCGCCATGCTGATCAGGACCGTGCTCTGCGCGTCGATGGACTGCCCGCCGATCTCGACGGGCTCCAGGGTGCGCCGGCTCGTCATCTCGATGGGCGCCATGTAGCGCAGGATCTCCTCGACGGTGGATCCAAGCGAGGCCCTCGTCCGCGCGCAGCCGGGCCAGCTGGTCCGGGTGGTCGAGGAGCAGGAACGACCCGGTGCCCAGCACGTTGACCGTGGTCTCGATGCCGGCCACCAGCAGCAGGAACGCCGTGGAGATCAGCTCGTCCTCGACAGCCGGTCCCCGGAGTCGCGCAGCTCGACCAGGGCCGACAGCAGGTCGTCGCCCGGCTCGTCGCGGCGCCGCCGGATCAGCGAGCGGATGCACTCGAAGAGGCTGCGGTACGAGACGGCGTTGCGCTCGGCGAACTCCGCTGCTCTCGACGACGTGCTGGGACCAGGTCTGAAGTCGGTGCGGTCCTCCTCGGGCACGCCGAGCAGTTCGCACACTGACGGTCAGCGGCAGCGGGCGGGCGAGCGCGCCCACCAGGTCGCCGCCGCCGCCGCGGCGGCGAACTTCGCCACCAGGTCCTCGGCTATCTCCCGGATCCGCGGCCGCAGCGCGCGTTGATGCGCCGCATCGTGAACTCCCGAGACCAGCTTGCGCAGCCGGCCGTGGTCCGGCTCGTCGCTGCGGAACATGTTCCGCTGGAAGTACTCGACCAAGTCGGCCGGGATGCCGGTGGCCGCCGACAGGTCGACGTCCGACTGCTTCGTCGGATCGTTGCTCTAGCCGGTCGTCGCTCAGGCCGCGCGCACGTCGTCGTAGCGGTTCACGAGCCAGACGGACGAGCCGTCGTAGAAGCGCACCTTGGTGACGGGACGCTGTTCGAGGATGTCCCGGTACGTCGCGTACTGGTCGGTGTGGAAGAGCTCGCTGCTCTGGTCGAGGACCTCGGGCAGGTGCGGCTGGTTCATGGTGTCCTTTCGCCGGTGAGGGGCGCGGAGTGCCCGGGTGCCGGGTGGGGCGTGTCGGATCCTCGGGAGGCCGCCCGCGGGCGGCTCCAGCGGCGCATGGCGGGCAGCTCGACGCCGGTGTGCGGCAGCCAGGCGGCGCCCCAGCAGACGAAGAACAGCGCACGACCGCCATGCCGGTCAGGGTGGGCGAGACCCGGCCGGACGTCGTCCGGCAGCGCGGCGAAGAACGCCGTCAGGATCATGTGGTGCACGAGGTAGAAGGCGAAGGAGAGTTCACGAGGCGCACCAGGCGCGGACGGCGGGCCAGGACGGCGGGTTCTCCCGGTCGCGCCGGGCGGCCGTGGCGATGAGCACGGCCAGCGGGACGACGGTGGCGCTCGACATCGCCCACAGGTGGGGCAGTTCGGTGACCATCGTGGTGATCGCCGGCCACCGCGTAGCCGGCCACGCACAGGGCGGCGGCGAGCTTGACGCTGAGCAGCGGCCACATCCCCTCGCGGACGAGGAGCGCGAGCACGATGCCGAGCGCGAACTCCAGGAGCCGCACGGGAGGCGCCGTGTAGACCAGCCAGAACTGCGTCAGCGTCCACCCGGCCAGCGGCATGGGCTCGCCGGGCAGCAGCTTGGCCAGGTGCGGTACGGCGCGTGACCAGGGCCACCAGGATCCCCGCGGCCGGCCACGGCCGCTGCCGCGGCAGCCGGCGCAGCGGTACAGCGAACGGGAACAGCAGGTAGAAGAAGAGCTCGCAGGCGAGCGTCCACGAGATCGCTGACCGTGGCGGTGAGGATCATGTCCGGCCACCAGGCCTGGACGAGCAGCAGGGCGGCGGCGGTCGTCGACGTGGTCACGACGGCGCCGGTCACCCAGGCCACGACCAGACCGGCCGACCAGGTCACGACGTGGCTCGGATAGATCTCACCACGCGGCGCCGCCAGAAGCGCCGCACCGTGTCGCCCGGCCGGGCCGCGTACGTCAGGACGAAACCGCTCAGCACGAAGAAGAAGGAGACGCCGACCGGACCGGCCGGCAGCAGGAAGTACGCCACGTCGTGCGAGACGGAGTCCGTCTGCGGATTGAACTGGCTGAGCGCATGGCAGAGGAACACCAGAAACGCGGCGAAGAACCTCAGCCCGGTGAGCGAAGGCAGCCGTTCGGCCAGAACTCCCCGGCCGTCGGGCGCCTCGGCAGAGGTAAGCGTGTGGGCTTTTTGCGCGGGTAGCAAGGCTCACCGACCCTTCAATTGGTTGCCGCTGTCCAGGAGTTGCCGTCGCCGTTCGCGACCGGCCGAAATCGGTTCCGGCATATCCTCGCGCACACCAGTTGAGCTCAACTACAGGGCAGCTTGAGGATTGATGTCCGGTCGCTGGGATTCGTATGGGCACCATCACCTTGCCGACCGCCGTGACCTGCGAAGTCTCGAAATTGCGGCAGGTTTGTGAAGCAAAGACTTCTTGGCCGGTGAGGTGGGCTGGTGTACGTTCAACTGGCCGCTGATAAACGGTAGTAGAGCGTTTATGACGCACGGTTGATTGATATTTCCGTGATGCGCGCACCCCGTCGGCCAGGTCTTGCGGAGGCCCACTCCCTGGTAATGCGCGGAAGACTAGGAGTCAGGTGTGAACGGCAGTCCCCGGCACGGTAAGAACCATTCCGCAGCTGTTGAAGGGGCAGCCAGGCCGTGGGTCCTGTCGGGCGCCGACGACGGCATGCTGCGGGCCTGGGCGGGCCGGCTCGCCGACCACCTCCGCGCACATCCGGACCTCGGCGTCGACGCGCGCGTTCGGCGCCGCGCTCGCCCGCCACGACCGGCGCCTGCCGCACCGGGCCGTGCTCGTCGGCGCCACCCGCGCGGAACTCCTCGACGCCCTGGCCGCCGTCAGCCGACGGCAGCCCGCACTCCCGCGGTCGCGCGCGGAGCGGCCGACGCCCCCGCACCCGTCAGCCTTCGTCTACCCGGGCCAGGAGCTCCCAGTGGCCCGGCATGCTGCGCGAACTCGTCGACGAGTCAACGGTGTTCGCCGACGCGATCGCCCGCTGCGCCGAGGTCTTCGCCGCCGAGTCCGGCTGGTCGCTGACCGAGGCGCTCGACACCGCCGCCGCCCCCGGTGGCACCCCCAGGGTCGAGGTCGTGCAGCCCGCCCTCTACGCGGTGAGCGCCGCCTCGCCGAACTGTGGCGCTCCTTCGGCGTCCGGCCCGACGCCGTCGTCGGCCACAGCATGGGCGACCTCGCCGCCGCCCACGCGGCGGGCAGCGTGGACCTCGCCGACGGCGCCCGCGCGGTGGCGCAGTGGAGCAAGGAACTCGTGCCGCTCGTCGGCAACGGGGACATGGCGTCGATCGCCCTGCCCGCCGACGAGATCGCACCGCGCTCGCCTCCTGGGGCCCGGACCTCGTCCTGGCCGGGATCAACGGCCCCCGCTCCGTGCTGCTCGCCGGGGCGACCGCCCCGATCGAGCGCTGCGTGGCGGAGCTGACCGCCGAAGGCGTCCGCGCCCAGGTGATCGGCGTCGCGATGGCCGCGCACTCCCCGCAGATGGACGACGTCGTGGGCGGACTGCGCGCCGCCCTCGGCTGAGTTCGCACCGGGCGGGGGCAGCGTCCCCTTCTACTCCAGCCTCACCGGCACCGCCGTCGACACCCGCGAACTGACCGCGGACTACTGGTGCGAGAACTTCCGCAACCGGGTCCTGTTCGAGCGCTCGGTGCGGACCTGCGCCGCCGACCGGGCGGGCGTCTTCGTCGAGGTGAGCCCGCACCCCGTCCTCGCGGCCGCCGTCCGGCAGACCCTCGACGCGGCGGGCGCGGAACACGCCGTCCTGCCCACGCTGCTGCGCGCGGCCAGGGCGGGCTGCGGCGCTTCCTGACCGCGGCGGCGGAGGCGTACGCCCACGGCGTGGAGGTCGACTGGACGGCCGCCTTCCCCGGCGTCGACGAGGATCTGGCCGCCCCGCTGCCCGACCCGCCGGCCACCGCCGCACCGTCCACGGGCTCCGGCCGGCCGGGGCTCTTCCGCCGGACGCGCCCGAGCACGAGATACGGCAGCGGCTGGCCCGCCTCGTCGACGCGGAGACCGCCGCCGTGACCGGCGCGCCCACCGGGGCCGGCACACAGCCCGCGGACCGCGACCGCACCTTCGCCGAACTCGGCCTCGACTCCGTCCTCGCCGTACAGCTGCGCGGCCGGCTCGCGGCGGCCATCGGCCAGGACATCGCGATCGCCACCCTCTTCGACCATCCCACCCCGCACGCCCTCACCGACGCGCTGTACGACCGCTGCGCCCGCGCGCCCAGCACCCCGCACCGGACGCCGAGCCCGCCCGGCACGAGGGGGAACCGGGCGCCGGGCCCACGCCGGACGAACCCTCGTCGCGGTCGTCGCCATGGCCGTGCGGCTGCCCGGCGGCGTACGCACCCCGAGCAGTTCTGGGAGCTGCTCTCGGACGGCCGGGACGCCGTGGCGGGCCTGCCCACCAATCGCGGCTGGGACCTGGAGGCGCTCGCCCGCCGGACCCCTACCCGGCCGGGCACGGTGCGCCAGCGGTCCGGCGGATTCCTGCACGACGCCACCGACTTCGACGGAGTTCTTCGGCATCTCGCCCCGCGAGGCCCTCGCCATGGACCCGCAGCAGCGGCTCCTCCTGAAGTCAGCTGGGAGGCCGTCGAACGCGCCGGTCTCTCCCCGAGGCGGTGCGCGGCAGCCGCACCGGAGTGTTCACCGGCGTCATCGCCCAGGAGTACGGGCCCCGCATGGCCGACGGCGGCGCGGACGTCGGCGGCTACCTCGTGACCGGCACCACCACCAGCGTCGCCTCCGGGCGCATCGCCTACACCCTGCGGCCTGGAGGGCCCGGCCGTCACCGTCGACACGGCCTGCTCGTCCTCGCTCGTGGCCCTCCAGCTCGCCTGCCGCTCCCTGCGCGCGGGGAGACGGACCTGGCCACTCGCCGGCGGCGCGACCGTGATGCCGACGCCCGGCATGCTCGTCGACTTCAGCCGGCTCGGCGCGGCTCGCCCCCGACGGCCGCTGCAAGGCGTTCTCCGCCGACGCCGACGGCTCGGGATGGCCGAGGGCGCCAGGCGTGCTCCTGCTGGAACGGCTCTCCGACGCCCGGCGCCTCGGCCACCCCGTCGTGGGCCTGATCCGCGCCGTGGCCGTCAACCAGGACGGCGCGAGCAACGGCCTCTCCGCGCCCAACGGCCGCGCCCAGGCCGGGTGATCCGGCAGGCGCTCACCGAGGCCGGACTCGCCCCGGCCGACGTCGACGCTCGTCGAGGCGCACGGCACCGGCACCCGGCTCGGCGACCGATCGAGGCCCGCGCCGTCATCGAGACGTACGGCACGGACCGGCCCGCCGGCCGGCCGCTGTGGCTGGGCTCGGTGAAGTCCAACATCGGGCACACCCAGGCCGCCGCCGGCGTCACCGGCGTCATCAAGATGCTCCTCGCGATGCGTCACGGCACCCTCCCGCCGACCCTGCACGCCGACCGCCCCGCCACGGAGATCGACTGGTCGCAGGGCGACGTACGCCTGCCCACCGAACCCATGGCCTGGCCCGCGGGACCCGGCCCCCGCCGGGCCGGCGTCTCGTCGTTCGGCATCAGCGGCACCAACGCCCACGCCATCGTCGAGGCGGCCCGGAGCAGGAACCGGCCGCCCGCACGGCGGACGACGCCCCCGGCACCCCCGCCGTAGTGGTGCCGTGGACCGTGTCGGCGCACAGCGCGACCGCACTGCGCACCCAGGCCGGCCGCCTCGCCGCGCACCTGCGCGCCCACCCCGAACTCACCACGACCGACGTGGCGTTCTCGCTGGCCACCACCCGGGCGGCGGCCCGCCACCGCGCCGCGTTCGTCCCGGCGGGACCCGCCGACGCGCTCACCGCGCTCGACGCGCTGGCCGACGGCGCACCGCTGGACGCCGCACGTGGCCGCGGCCCGGCGCAGTCCTCGCCCGTCTTCGTCTTCCCCGGCCAGGGCTGGCAGTGGGCGGGCATGGCGGTCCGGCTCTACGACACCGCACCGGTCTTCGCCCGCGCCCTCGACGAGTGCGCCGCGGCCCTGGAGCCGCACCTGGACTTCCGCGTCCTGCCGTTCCTGCGCGCGGAGGCCGCCGCCGCGGACGGCCGCCCGACACCGACCCGTCCCCTGACCTGGCCACTGACCTGTCCACCGACCGCGTCGACGTGGTGCAGCCCGTCCTGTTCGCCGTGATGGTCTCCCTCGCGTCGCTGTGGCGGGCCCACGGCGTCGAGCCGGCCGCGGTCATCGGGCACTCCCAGGGCGAGATCGCGGCCGCCTGCGTCGCCGGCGCCCTCTCCCTTGACGACGCGGCCCGCCTCGTCGCCGTCCGCAGCCGCGTCATCGCCGGGCTGCGCGGACACGGCGGCATGGTCGCCGTCGCCACCACCCCGACGACCTGACCGGCCGACTCGCCGCCTACGAAGGCCGGTTGGAGACCGCCGCGCTGAACGGACGCTCCGTGGTGGTGGCGGGCCCCGACGACGACCTGAACCACCTCGTCGCCGCCCTGCACGCCGAGGGCGTACGGGCCAGAGCGCCTGCCCGTCGACTACGCCTCGCACACCGCGCACATGGACGAGGCCCGCACCGCCCTGCACGAGGAGCTCGGGCGGATCGAACCGCTGTCCGGCGCCGTGCCCTTCTTCTCCACGGTGACCGGTGACTGGCGCGGCCCGGCACGCTCGACTCGCGTACTGGTTCCGCAACCTCCAGCGAGACCGTCCGCTTCGCCCCCGCCGTACGGGCGCTCGTGGAGCAGGGACACCGCACCTTCGTCGAACTCAGCGCCCACCCGGTGCTCACCACCGCCGTCGGGAGAGACCGGCAGAGGCCGCGGGGGCGGACCGACCACGGTCGGCACCGTCCGCCGCGGCCACGGCGGTCCCGAGGACTTCGCCCGCTCCCTCGGGGCGGCGTGGGCCGCGGGCGTCCCCGATCCGCTGGGACTCGGTGTTCTCGGCGTGCCCGCGCGCCCGGTGCCGCTGCCCACCTCGCCGTTCGAACCCGAGCGCTTCTGGTGGGAGCCCGCCCCGGACACCGCCACCGCCACCGGCCCCGGCGCGGCGGCGCGGGACGCGGCCGACGCGCTGCGCTACCGCATCGACTGGGAGCGCACCCTCCCGCGCCGCGGCCCTCCGCCGACGGCCTCCACGACTGGCTCGTCGTCCGCTACGAAGGCGCAGCCGAAGCGCTCGCCGACGCCGCGCGCACCGCCTCGAAGCGGCCGGCGCGACGGTGGCGGACCTCGTGCGCTCGACACCGACGGCACCGATCGCGCCGACCGCGCCGGCGACGCTGACAACACCGACCGCGCCGCCGCCTGGACCGGGCGGACCTGACGAGGACCCTGCGCGACGCCGCCCGGGGCGCGGACCGCGTCGGCGTGCTGTCCCTGCTCGCCGCCGACGAGCGCGGCGCGGGCATCGGTACCCCGCTCGGCCTGCCGTCGCTCGGCGACACCGTCGTGCCTCGCCCAGGCGTTCACCGACTCGGGCCTCGACGGCTCCCCATGTGGTGCCTCACCGAGGACGTCCAGGTCACCCGGCCGACGAGCGCCCCGGCGACCCCGCGCGGGAAGCCCTGTGGGGTCTGGGACGGGTTGTCGCGCTGGAACACCCGGATCTGTGGGGCGGGTTGATCGACGTGTCCGCCGGATCCACAACCGAGCTCGTCCACTCGCTCGCCGGCGTCCTGACCGGCGGAAGCGGCGAGAGACCAGGTCGCCCTGCGGGACCAGGAGGTGTTCGTACGCCGCTGGAGGCGGGCCGCACCCACCGCGCCCGCCGCCGCGCCGGACACCTGGCGGCCCACCGGCACGGCCCTGGTCACCGGCGGCACCGGCGGCATCGGCCGGCACGTCGCCCGCTGGCTCGCCCGCCACGGCGCCCGCGCATCGTCCTGGTCAGCCGCAGCGGACCCGACGCCCGGGAACCGAGCGAACTGGCCGAGGAGATACGCGCGTCCGGATCAGAGGTGACCGTCGCGGCCTGCGACATCACCGACCGCGCCGCACTGCGCGCGCTGCTCGCCGGCCTGCCCGACGACCAGCCGCGCTCACCTCCGTGTTCCACACCGCGGCCACCCTGGACGACGGCACCCTCGACACCCTGACCGGCCACCGCATCGAACAGGCCGGCCGCGCCAAGACCCTCGGCGCCCGGAATCTGCACGAGCTCACCGCCGACGCGCCGCTGACCGCGTTCGTCCTGTTCTCCTCGTTCGCCTCCGCGTTCGGCGCACCGGGCCTCGGCGGCTACGCGCCCGGCAACGCCTACCTCGACGGCCTGGCCAGGCAGCGGCGCGCCGCCGGGCTGCCCGCGACGTCGGTGGCCTGGGGCACCTGGGCCGGCAGCGGCATGGCGGAGGGCCCCGTCGCGGAACGCTTCCGCCGGCACGGCGTCGTGGAGATGGCCCCCGACGAGGCCCTCGACGCCCTGCAGACCGCCCTGGACCGGGCCGAGGTCTGCCCGATGATCATCGGGGTCGAGTGGGAGCCCTTCCTGCTCGCGTATCACCGCACAGCGGCCCACCCGGCTGTTCGACGGGCTGCCCGAGGCCCGGGCGGCGGGGAGGCCGTGCGCCGCGCCCACGGCGGGGCCGGGTCCTCGCTCGGCGGCGGCCTGGCGGAGCTGCCCGCCGCCGACCGCGGCCGGGCCCTCCTCGACCTGGTGCGACAGCACGCCGCGGCAGTCCTCGGACACCGGGACGCGGACCGGATCGAACCCGAACGGGCCTTCCGCGAGCTCCACTTCGACTCGCTGGCCTCGGTGGAACTGCGCAACCGGCTCACCGCCGCCACCGGCTTGCGGCTGCCCGCGACCCTCGTCTACGACCACCCGCACCCCCGCGCCGTCGCGGCCTTCCTCGAAACCGAACTCTTCGGCGGGACCACGTCCGAGCAGGACGCGGGTACGGCGCCCGCGGCCGGTCCCGTACGGGGTCAGGGGGACGCCGACGATCCGGTGGTGATCGTGGGGATGGGCTGCCGGTTCCCCGGTGGCATCAACTCCCCTTCCGAGCTATGGGAGTTCCTCTCCGCGGACGGCGACGCCTCGGGCCCGGCGCCGGACGACCGGGAGCTGGGAGCGGCGCGGCGCACCGGGCGCCGGAGCGGACCGCCCCATGGGCAACTTCCTCGACGCGGCGGGGGACTTCGACCCGGCGTTCTTCGGGATCTCGCCGCGCGAGGCCCTCGCCATGGATCCGCAGCAGCGCCAGGTCCTGGAGGTCACCTGGGAGGCCTTCGAGCAGGCGGGCATCCTGCCGGAGACCCTGCGCGGCAGCGACACCGGGGTGTTCGTCGGCATGTCGCACCAGGGATACGCGACCGGACCGGTCGAGGGCCGGGACGAGGTCGCGGGCTACCTGCTCACCGGCACCACCGCCAGCGTCACCTCGGGCCGCGTCGCGTACGCACTGGGGCTCGAAGGGCCGGCGCTGACGGTGGACACGGCGTGCTCGTCGTCGCTGGTGCGCGCTGCATCTGGCGGCGCGTTCGCTGCGGGACGGCGAGTCGTCCCTGCGGTCGCCGGTGGTGTGTCGGTCATGGCCGGCCCGGACGTGTTCACGGAGTTCTCGCGACAGGGCGCCCTGTCGGCCGACGGCCGCTGCAAGGCGTACTCCCAGGACGCCGACGGCTTCGGCATGGGCGAGGGCGTGGGTCTGGTGGTGCTGGAGCGGTTGTCGGACGCGCGACGTCACGGGCACCGGGTGCTGGCGGTGCTGCGGGGGAGTGCGGTGAACCAGGACGGGGCGAGCAACGGCCTGTCCGCGCCCAGCGGTCCCGCCCAGCAACGGGTGATCCGCGGGGCATTGGCGGCGGCCGGTCTCGGTGCGGCGGACGTGGACGTGGTGGAGGGGCACGGGACAGGCACGTCGCTGGGCGACCCGATCGAGGCGCAGGCGCTCCTCGCCACGTACGGCAAGGACCGTGACGCTCAACAGCCTTTGTGGTTGGGGTCGTTGAAGTCGAACATCGGGCATGCGCAGGCGGCTGCGGGTGTGGCCGGTGTGATCAAGATGGTGTTGGCGTTGGGGCGTGGTGTGGTGCCGGCGTCGTTGCATGCGCGGGTGCCGTCGTCGCATGTGGACTGGTCGTCGGGTGGGGTGGAGGTGCTGCGGGAGGCGCGGGACTGGCCACAGGTGGCGGGTCGGTTGCGGCGGGCTGGGGTGTCGGCGTTCGGGGTGAGCGGGACGAACGCGCACGTGATCGTGGAGGAGCCGCCTTCGGCGCCGGGCGGCTCGGATGTGGCTTCTGTGGGTGTGTTGGAGGCGGCTGGTGTGGTGCCGCTGGTGCTGTCCGCTCGTACGGAGACCGCCCTCGCTGCCCAGGCCCGGCGCCTCGCCGCACACCTGACGCGGCAGCAGGACGTCCCGCTGCCGGACGTGGCCAGGGCGCTCACCTCGTCGCGGCAGACCTTCGACCAGCGGGCCGCTGGCCCTCGTACGCGACGTCGCGGACGCCGGGGACACCCTGCGCGCCCTCGCCGAGAGCCGCCCCACGTCGCGTGCCGTCACAGGTGTCGGTGGTGTCGGTGGTGGTGGCGGTCGGCGTGTGGTGTGGGTGTTCCCGGGTCAGGGGTCGCAGTGGGAGGGGATGGGGCGCGGGCTGCTCGAAGTGCCGGTGTTCGCGGAGGCGTTGGCGGAGTGTGATGCGGCGCTGGCGGAGGTGGCCGGGTTCTCGGTGGTGGATGTGATCCGTGGGGTGGAGGGTGCGCCTTCGCTGGAGCGGGTCGAGGTGGTGCAGCCGGTGCTGTTCGCGGTGATGGTGTCGCTGGCGCGGTTGTGGCGGGCGTGCGGTGTGGAGCCGGATGCCGTGGTCGGACACTCCCAGGGCGAGATCGCGGCTGCGTGTGTGGCGGGCGCGCTGTCGTTGGAAGATGCCGCGCGGGTGGTGGCGCTGCGCGCCCGCGCCCTCGCCGAACTGCGCGGCCACGGAGCCATGTTGTCGCTCCGCGTGGGTCGCGCGGAGGCGGAGCGGCTGCTGCGCGACGCCGCGTCCGGCGGGCTGGAGACGGTCGCGTCCGGTGGGCTGGAGACGGTCGCGCCCGGCGCGCTGGAGACGGCCGCCGTCAACGGGCCCGACGCCGTCGTCGTGGCCGGTGACCCCGACGCGGTGCGCCGCTTCCAGGAGCACTGCGCCGAGGCGGGCATCGACGCGCGACTGCTCCCCGTCGACTACGCCTCCCACACCTCCCACGTGGAACGGCTGCGCGACGCGGTCACCGCACCGCTGGCCGGCATCACCCCGCGTGCGGCCGGCATCCCCCTCTACTCCACCCTGCGGGGCGAGTTCACCGACGGCTCCGGCCTCGACGCCGCGTACTGGTACGAGAACCTGCGGCGCACTCGTCGAGTTCGAGGACGCCATCGGCACGCTCGGCCATGCGGGCTATGACGCGTTCGTCGAGGTGAGCCCCCACCCGGTGCTCGGCGCGAGCATCCAGGCCACCGTCGGCGACGCGAGCACCGTGGTGGGCTCCCTGCGGCGGGGCGACGACAGCCCCGGACGCTTCCTCACCTCCGTGGCCGAGGCGCACGTCGGCGGTGTCGCGGTGGACTGGCGGGCCGTGCACGGCGACGCCGGACCGGACGGAACCGAGAGGCCGGACGGGTCGTACGGACCGGTGGACCTGCCGACCTACGCGTTCGACCACGAACGCTTCTGGCTGCTCCCCGACGCGACCGGACCCGCCCCCGCGACCGACGCATGGCGTTACCGCGTCGGCTGGCAGGAGACCACAGAGAGCCTCAACTCTGCTGACCTGGACGGGCGTTGGCTGCTGCTCGTGCCCGCGGCGCCGGACGGTCCGCAGGCCGGGCACGCCTGGTGCGACGCCGCGGCCGGCGCCCTCGCCGGCCACGGGGCCCCGCCCCACACGGTCACCGTCCCGGTCGGCGACCCTGCACGCGGTGGCCACCGCCGTACGCGCCGCCCTCGCCGACCCGCCCGGTTCCGACGGCTACGCGGGAGTGCTCTCGCTGCTGGCGCTCGGGGAGGACCCTGGACGCCGGGGCCGAGGCGACCCTCGTCCTGCTGCGCGAACTGGCGGCGGCGGACACCGAGGCCCCCGTCTGGCTGGCAGACGCGCGGCGCGGTCGGCACCGGCGCCGACGACCCCGTGACCTGCCCGGCCGGAGCACAGGTGTGGGGCCTCGGCCAGGCCGCCGCACTCGAACGCGGCGCCCGGCACACCGGCCTCGTAGACCTGTCGCAGGAGCCGACCGAAGCCCAACAGGACCTGCTCTCGTGCGGGCGTTGACCGGGACCGAGGACCAGATCGCCATCCGCTCCGGCGCCGTGCTCGCCCGCCGGCTGCTGCCCGCCCCGCAGGACGCCCCGCAGGACGCCCCGCAGGACGCGGACCAGCGGCCCGGCACCGCCGAAGGCGTCGTGCCGCAGGGGACGATCGTCGTCACCGGCGGCACCGGTGGCCTCGGCGCGCTCACCGCACGCCGCCTCGCGGCCCGCGGCGCCGAGCACCTGGCCCTGGTCGGCCGCCGCGGCGAGGCGGCGCCGGCGTGGCCGCCCTGGTCGCCGCAACTGACCGCCCTGGGCGCCCGGGTCACCGTCCACGCCTGCGACGTCGGCGATCGCGACGCGGTGACCGCACTCGTCGACGGGCTGCGCGCCGACGGCGCGACCGTGACCGGCGTCGTGCACGCGGCCGGACTCAACCAGCGAACCCCGGTACGGGACATGACCGTCGAGGAGTACCGGGAGGTGCTGGCCGCCAAGGCGCACGGCGCCCACCACCTCGCGGACGCCTGCCCCGACCTGGACCTCTTCCTGCTCTTCTCCTCGGGCGCCGCCGTGTGGGGCAGCGCGGGACAGGGCGCGTACGCGGCGGGCAACGCCTTCTCGACGCCTTCGCCCAGCAGCGCCGCGCCCACGGCCTGGCCGCGACGTCCGTGGCCTGGGGACTGTGGGCGGAGGGCGGCATGACCGACGATGTGCAGGCCGTCGCCCGGCTCCGCGACCAGGGCGTGCGCCCGATGCCCGGCGACCGGGCACTGGCGGTCCTCGAATCGGTACTGGCCGACGGCGCGGCCACCGCGGTCGTCGCCGACGTCGACTGGGCGCGGTTCACCGAGACGTTCACGGCCCTGCGGCGCCGGCCGCTGCTCGACGCGCTGCCCGGCGCCCGGGCCGCCGACGCCGCACCCGGGGAACCGGCCGCCGGATCGGCCCTGCGCGACCGGCTCACCGGCCGGCCCGCAAGCGAGCAGCACCACGAACTGGCCCACCTGGTCCGCTCCCACGCCGCCGCGGTCCTGGGGCACGAGGACGTCCGCGCGGTCGCGGTGGACACGGCCTTCCGCGAACTCGGCTTCGACTCGCTGGGCGCCGTCCGCCTGCGCAAGACGCCTGAGCGGCGCCACCGGGCTCGCTCTGCCCTCGACCCTGATCTTCGACCACCCCAACGCCGCCGCGCTCGCCGCCCACCTGCGCACCGAACTGTTCACGGACCCGACGACGCGGCGGACACGGGTGGTCCGGGCGGTACCGACAGCGTCGACGACGCCGTCGCGGCGGCGCTCGGCGGCCTCGACCGCCTGAGGCACTGGCTCGGCCAGGTGGCCGGGCCACGGCGCGCCGAAGTGGCCCGGCACCTCGACCGCGTGCTGACCGCCCTGCGGAGCGGCCCCGGCCACGACGGCGGATCCCGCGTCGCGCCCGATCCGAGCCGGACCTCGCCGAGGCCGGGTTCGACGAACTGATGGAGGCCCTCGGGCGCGAGCTCGGCGACAACGGCCAGCCGACGGCGAACAGGTAAGGACTGAACACGGTGACGAACGAC
This sequence comes from Streptomyces sp. KL116D, assembly GCF_030766975.1. Classification (NCBI taxonomy): domain Bacteria; kingdom Bacillati; phylum Actinomycetota; class Actinomycetes; order Kitasatosporales; family Streptomycetaceae; genus Streptomyces; species Streptomyces sp. KL116D. The sequence goes on from NZ_JASERH010000149.1 coordinate 150,405, forward strand.
AACGACAAGGTCGCTTCATACCTGCGTCGCGCGACCCTCGACCTGCGCGCGGCCCGGCAGCGCATCCAGGAGCTGGAGGCCGGCCCGATCGCGATCGTCGGCACGGCCTGCCGGCTGCCCGGCGGGATCGACACCCCGAGGGCTTCTGGGACGTGCTCGCGGCGGGCGAGGAACGGCTGTCCCGGTTCCCCGACGACCGCGGCTGGGACCTGACCGGCCTCTACCACCCGACCCCGACCACCCCGGCACCACCTATGTGCGCACGGGGGATTCCTGAGCGCGCGGGCGACTTCGACGCCGCGTTCTTCGGGATCTCCCGCGCGAGGCCGCCGCGATGGACCCGCAGCAGCGCTCCTGCTGGAGACCTGCTGAGCTGGTCGAGGACGCCGGACTCGACCCGCACGCGCTGCGCGGCACGGAGACCGGCGTGTCCTCGGCGTCGCCCTGGCACGGGACTACGGCGACGCCGCGGGCTCCGCCGAGGACGCCGAGGGGTACACGGTCACCGGCGTCGCGCCGTCCGTGGCGTCCGGCCGGATCGCGTACACCCTCGGGCTCGAAGGCCCGCCATCACCCTGGACACCGCCTGCTCGTCCTCTCTCGTGCCCTGCACCTGGCGGTGGCGCCGCTGCGGCGCGCGAGTGCGCGACGGCGATCGTGCGGCGGCGCCGCCGTGATGGCGGGGCCCGAGGTGTTCATCGACTCTCGCGCGGCAGCAGCGCGCCCTCGCCGCCGACGGCCGCGCTCCAAGCGGCGTTCGGCGCGACGGCGGACGGCTTCGGCTTCGGCGAGGGCGTCGCCGTGCTGCTCCTCGAACGGCTCTCGGACGCGCGGCGCAACGGGCACACCGTGCACGCCGTCGTCCACGGCACCGGCATCAACCAGGACGGGGCCAGCAACGGCCTGTCCGCACCCAGCAGGGCCGCCCAGCGCAAGGTCATCGAGCAGGCGCTCGCCAACGCGGGCATCGCCCCCGGCGACGTCGACGCGGTCGAGGCGCACGGCACCGGCACCACCCTCGGCGACCCCATCGAGGCGCACGCCCTGCTCGACACGTACGGCCGGCACCGCGCGACGCGCGGCGCCCGCTGCTGGCTGGGCTCCGCGAAGTCGAACATCGGCCACACCCAGGCGCCGCCGGTGCGGTCGGCATCCTCAAGATGGTGCTCGCCCTGCGGCACGAGCGGCTGCCCAGGACCCTGCACGCGCAGGAGCCTTCGCCGCACGTCGACTGGTCGTCGGGCGCGGTCGCCCTGCTCGCCGAGGAGCAGGCCTGGCCGCGCGGAGAGCGGCCCCGGTACGCGGCCGTCTCCGCGTTCGGCATCAGCGGCACCAACGCCCACGTCGTCCTCGGGGAGGCCCCTGGAAGCTACAGGCCGCCGAACCGCGGGAGACCGGGACGCCCGCCTCGGCCCCGCACGGCCCGGTGCCGCTGGTCGTCTCCGCGCGGACCGACGAAGCCCTCAGCGCGCCCAGGCGCGCGCCGGCTGTCCGCCGTCGTCGCCGACGAGACCGTCCAACTGCCCGACCTGGGCCTGTCGTTGGCCGTGGACCGGGCCCGGCACGAGCACCGCGCGGTGGTCCTGGCCGGTACCCGCGAGGCGGCCGCCCTCGGCATCGGCGAGGTGGCGGACGGCCGGGCGCGGATCAGGGGGACCGTCGAATCGGGCGGGCGCTCCGCCGTGTTCCTCTTCCCCGGCCAGGGCTCGCAATCGGCCGGCATGGCCGCCGACCTGCTGGAATGGTCCCCGGTCTTCGCCGAGTCGATCCGCGCCTGCGACGCGGCGATGGCACCGTGGCAGGACTGGTCGGTGGCCGCGGTGCTGCGCCAGGAGCCCGGCGCCCCGCTCGACCGGGTCGACGTGGTGCAGCCCGCGCTGTTCGCCGTGATGGTGCCGCTGGCAGCGCTGTGGCGCTCGTACGGTGTCGAACCCGCGGCGGTGGCCGGGCACTCGCAGGGCGAGATCGCCGCCGCGCACGTCGCCGGGATCCTCACCCTGGAGGACGCGGCGCGGCTCATCGTGCTGCGCAGCCGGCTGCTGCGGTCGGTGGCCGGGCAGGGCGCGATGGCCGCCGTCGCCCTCGACGAGACCGCCGTGCGGAGCTGATCGCCCTGCGGCGGGGCGCCGTCGAGGTGGCTCGCCGTCAACGGCCCCGCCGCCGTCGTCGCCGCGCGGCGCACCCGACGCCGCGCACGCCGTCGTGGCGGCCTGCGCCGAGCAGGGCGCTCAGGCCCGCGCCATCGACGTCGACTACGCGTCGCACTCCGCGCAGATGGACCAGTGCGCGCGACGAACTCGCCGACGCCACAAGGGAGTTGAAGCCCGGCCGCGCGCAGGTGGCGTTCTACTCGACGCTGACCGATCGCCGATGCGCGGCGAGGAGCTCGACGCCTCCTACTGGTACCGCAACCTGCGCTGAACCCGTGCGCCTGCGGTATCGACGTCGTGGAGCTCGCCGCCGCCGCGCACCACGACGCCTTCGTCGAGATCAGCCCGCACCTCGGTGCTGGCGGCGACGGTCGAGGAGACCCTCGACGCGCGGGGCCGGAGCCGGGCGACTCCGTGGTCGTCGGCACACGCTGCGCCGCGCCGCGGCCCGGAGTCGTTCCTCGCGTCCTCGGCGAGCGCCCACGTCGCGGGCGTCGACGCGCGCTGGCAGCCCGCTCTTCCCCGGCGCGCGGCACGTCCCGCTGCCCACGTACCCTCTTCCAGCGCAAGCACTACTGGACGTCCGTCGCCGCGCTCCGCCCGCGGTGCCGGTGACGTCACCTACGGCGAGGCGTGGCAGCGCCGCTGCCCGCGCCGGGCCGGGCGGAACCCGACGCGAGCGCGCGCGGGACTCGCTGGTCGTCACCCGCCGACCGCGCCCGCCTTCGCCGCACCGCTGACGGCCGCGCTCGCGAGGCAGGCGGCACACCCCGACGTGCGTCCTCGACCCGACCAGGACCGCGCCGCGGTCACCGCGGCCGTCACCGCCGCGACGGCCGGCGGTACCGCACTGTGCGGTGTCGTGTCCTCTGCTCGCCGCCGACGAGTCGGACCACCGCGGCCTGACCGGCGTACCGGCGGGAGCGGTCGCCACCCTGACGCTCCTCCAGGCCCTCGGCGACGCGGGCGTCGAAGCTACCGCTGTGGTGCCTCACGCAGGGCGCCGCCCGGACCCCCGCCGACGACGCCGCCACGGGTCGTTCGCGCAGGCCGCCGTGCACGGCCTCGGCCGGGTCGCCGGTCTGAGCTCGGCAGCGCTGGGGCGGCGTCCTCGACCTGCCGCCCGGCGCCGTGGCCGAACCCCTCGTCGCCCGGGTGCCCGGCATCCTCGCAGGGCGCACCCGCCGCCGAGACCAACTCGCCCTGCGCGACGACCACGTGTACGGTCGACGCCTTGTGCGGACCGCGTTGCCGGCCGGCGCCAGAGCCGGCCCGCGCCCGCACGGGACCGTCGTCGTCACCGGGGCCGACAGCCCGATCGGCCAGCGGCTCGCCCGGTGGGCCGCCGACGCCGGAGCCGGCCACCTCGTCCTGGTCGGGGAGGCGGACGAGGAACTCATCGGCGCGCTCCGGGACGGCGGCACCACGGTCACCCGCTGCACGGCCGACGAGGACGCCCTCCGGGCCGCCGTCGAAGCGGCCCCGCACGCCGTCGGCACCGTCCTGCACGCCGCGACCCGCACTCCAGTTCGGGCCGGTCCTGGAGACCGGCCCCGAGGACTTCGCGGCCACCGTGCACGCCAAGACGGGACCGGCCCTGACGCTCGCCCGCGTCCTGGCGGGACAGCCGGTGGAACAGGAGACTCCACTGCTCGTCCGTGGCCGGGGTCTGGGGCGGCGCGGGCATGGCCGGATACGCGGCGGGCAGCGCCTGCTCTGACGCGTTCGCCGCGCACCGGCGCGCCGCGGGCCACCCGAGCGTCGCCGTGGCCTGGAGCCCTGGGCCCTGCCCGACGCTCCCGACGCCCCCGGTGCCGCCGGTGTCCCCCGAGTTCCCGACGCCCCCGAAGTCCCCGACGCCGCCCGGCCGGTGGCACAGCGCGGACTGCGCGCCCTGAGCCGCCGACCGCGCCCTGGCCGTCCTGGAGTCCGTCCTCGACGCGCGGGCGACGGCCGTCGCCGTGTCCGACGTGGACTGGCCCACCTTCGCCGCGGGCCGGCGCGCGGTCCGGCCGACCGCGCTGTTCGCGGACATCGCCGAGGCGCGCGAGACGCCGGAGCCCGCGGCACCGGTCACCGGCCCCGACAGCGGCCCGGCCGGCGAACTCGCCGCCAAGCTCGCCGCCCTGAGCCCGGCCGAGCGGGAGGACCTGCTGGTCGGTGTGGTCGCCGAGGCCACCGCCGCCGTCCTCGGCCACGACAGCGCCCACGACGTCAACGGCCGCCGGGCGTTCACCGAACTGGGTCCCTGGACTCCTGGGCACCGTGCAACTGCGCAAGCGGCTCGCCGCCGCCACCGGTCTGCGGCTGCCCGCCTCCCTCGTCTTCGACCACCCGACCGTCACCCGCCTCGCCCGCCACCTGCTGTCCCTGCTGGCCACCGGACCCCGCCCGGACGACCCCGCCGGGACGACGACCGGCCCCGCGCCGCTCGCCGCGCAGGAACCGATCGCCGTCGTCGGCATGGGAGCTGCCGCTTCCCGGCGGCATCGCGTCGCCCGACGACCTGTGGCGGGCCGTCGCCGACGGCCGGGACCTCACCGGCGGCCTGCCCCGGGACCGCGGCTGGGACCTGGCTGCCCTCGTCCACCCCGACCCCGACCACCCCGGCACCAGCTACAGCGACCGCGGCGGATTCCTCACCGACGCGGCCGGCTTCGACGCCGACTTCTTCGGCATCACCGCGCGAGGCCCTCGCGATGGACCCCAGCAGCGCCTCATGCTCGAAGTCGCCTGGGAGGCCGTGGAGCGCGCGCGGCATCGACCCCGACCAGCTGCGCGGCAGCCGCGTCGGCGTCTTCGTCGGCTCCAACGGACAGTCGTACATGCCGCTCCTGGAGAGCGAGGCCGCCCGCGTCGAGGGCTACCAGGGCCTCGGCAACTCGGCCAGCGTGCTGTCCGGGCGGCTCGCCTACGTCTTCGGCTGGCAGGGCCCGGCCCTCACCGTCGACACGGCCTGCTCGTCGTCGCTGGTCGGCATCCACCTGGCGATCGGGCCTTGCGCAGCGGCGAGTGCACCATGGCCCTGGCGGGCGGCGTCACCGTCGATCTCCGACCCGTACACGTTCGTGGACTTCAGTAGGCAGCGCGGCCTCGCCGCCGACGGCCGGTGCAAACGCGTTCGCGGCCGAGGCCGACGGCTCGGCCTCGCCGAAGGCGCCGGCGCGCTGCTCCTCGAACCCCTCTCCAAGGCCCTGGAAGCGGGGCATCCCGTACTCGCCGTGCTGCGCGGCAGCGCCGTCCAGCCAGGACGGCGCGAGCAACGGCCTGGCCGCCCCGAACGGCCCGGCCCAGGAAGCCGTCATCCGGCAGGCGCTCGCCGACGCCCGGCTGTCGGCCGCCGACGTCGACGCGGTCGAGGCGCACGGCACCGGTACCCGGCTCGGCGACCCGATCGAGGCCGGCGCGCTCCAGGCCACGTACGGGGCGGACCGCCAACGGCCCCTGGCGCTCGGCTCGGTCAAGTCCAACATCGGCCACACCCAGGCCGCCGCGGGCGTCGCCGGCGTCATCAAGACGGTCCTCGCCCTGCGGCACGGCGTGCTCCCGCGCAGCCTGCACGCCGAGGAACTCTCCCCCGAGATCGACTGGTCGGCGGGGGCCGTCGAGGTCCAGCGGGAGAACGCGGACTGGCCGCGGGGCCCCGCGTGCGCCGGGCCGGAGTCTCCTCGTTCGGCGTCAGCGGCACCAACGCCCACGTCCTCGTCGAAGAGGCCCCCGACGCACCCGCACCGGACGCCGCCGGGCCGGACCGGCTGCCCGCCGGCCACGGACTCGCCGCCGACGCCGTGGCGCTCCCGCTGGCCGCCAGGACACCCGCCGCGCTCGCGGCCCAGGCCAGGGAACTGGCCCAACTCCTGCGCACCGCACCGCGGATCCCGCTCGCCGACACGGCCCGTACGCTCGCGGCCGGCCGCGCCCGGTTCGACGTCAGGGCCGGAGTCGTCGGCGACGACCGGGCAGCGCTGTGCGCCGCCCTGGACGCGCTGGCGGCGGGCGAGGCCGCGGCCGACGTGGTGCCGCCCCGCACCGCCGCCGACCGCAGGGCCGTGCTGGTCTTCCCCGGCCAGGGCTCGCAGTGGGACGGCATGGCCCGCGACCTGCTCGACCGCTCCGAGGTCTTCGCCGCGTCGATGGAGCAGTGCGCGACGGCACTCGCCCCGTACACCGACTGGGACCTGCTCGCCACGCTGCGCGGTGCGGGCCCCGAGGACGCGTACGAACGGCCCGACGTCGTCCAGCCGTTGCTGTTCGCCGTGATGGTGTCGCTGGCCCGGCTGTGGCAGGCCCACGGCGTCGAACCCGCCGCCGTGGTCGGCCACTCGCAGGGCGAGATGGCCGCGGCCTGCATAGCCGGCGCCCTCACCCTCGACACCGCCGCGAAGGTCGTGGCCCTGCGCAGCAAGGTGCTGCGCGCACTCGACGGACAGGGCGGCATGGCCTCCGTCACCGGTACACCCGACGAGATCGAGGCCGCCCTCGCACCGTGGGACGGCCGGCTGAGCGTGGCCGCCGTGAACGGGCCGCGCTCCCTCGTCGTCGCCGGAGAGGCCACCGCCCTCGACGCGTTCGTCCGCTCGCCGCGGGCCGAGGGCCTGTCCCCGCGGCGGATCGCCGTCGGCTACGGCTCCCACTCCCCGCAGGTCGAGCGGATCGAGCGGCGGCTCGCCGACGAGACTCGGCACGATCGAGGCCCGGTCCGCCGCCGTCCCCTTCTTCTCCACCGTCACCGGCGACCTCTTCGACACCGCCGGGCTCGACGCGGCGTACTGGTACCGCAACCTGCGCGGCACGGTCCGGCTCGACGACGCCGTACGGCAGTTGACCGCCCAGGGCTTCGACACGTTCATCGAGGTGAGCCCGCACCCGGTGCTGCTCCCGGCATCCAGGGCACCGCCGACGACCTGGGCCGCGACGACGTCGTCACCCTCGCCTCGCTGCGCCGCGACCGCCCGGGACCGCGCACCTTCCTGCGCGGCCTGCTGGAGGCCCGCGCCGCCGGCCTGCCCGTCGACCTCACCCCGGCCACGGGCCCCGCCGGCACGGCGACCGGACTGCCGACCTACCCGTTCGAGCACACCTCCTACTGGCCGCGCCCCGCCGCGCCCGCGGCGACGCCGCCGCCCTCGGCATGGACCCGGTGGCGCACCCCGTCCTGTCCACGGCCCTGGAGACGCCCGACGGCGGACACGTCCTCACCGGCCGGATCGTGCTCGGCAACCAGCCCTGGCTGGCCGACCACGCCGTCGGCGGCCGCACGCTGCTGCCCGGCAGCGCACTGGTCGACCTGGCCCTCACGGCAGGCCGCCACGCGGGCACCCCCGCCGTCGAGGAACTGGTGCTCTCCGCACCGCTGGAACTCGGCCCGGCCACCGCCGTCCGCGTCACCGTCGGCGCCGCCGACCCGAACGGCACCCGCACCGTGGACGTGCACGCCCGCGACGCAAGCGGCCCCGACACGCCCTGGACCCGGCACGCGACCGGTGTCCTCGGCGAGGACCGCGGCGCCGCCCGAGGCCCCGGCCGCCTGGCCGCCGCCGGACGCCCGCCCCCTCGACGTCGACGCCGCCTACGCCCGCCTGGCCGACCGGGGCTACGCCTACGGCCCCGCGTTCCGGGCGCTGCGCGCCGCCTGGCAGCGCGGCGACGAGGTGTTCGCCGAGGCCGAACTCCCCGCCGCCGCCGGCCCCGACGGGACCGGTGACGCGGGCTACCCGCTGCACCCCGTCCTCCTCGACGCGGCGGCGCGGACGCTCGGCCTGAGCTCCCTGGCCGACCGGGAAGGGTCGTTCCTGCCGTTCTCCTGGAGCGGCACCACCCTGTACGCGTCAGCCACGGCCGTCCGCGTGACGGCGGTCCCGGCCGACGGCGCCGCGATGAGCCTGACGGTGACCGACCCCACCGGAGCGCCGGTCGCCCAGGTCGGCGCCGTCACCGTGCGCCCGGCCGGCGGCGCGCCGCGGCACGGCGACGCCGAGGAAGCGGGCGCCGACGACCTCTACCGGCTGTCCTGGCGGCCGCTGCCGCGGACCGACGACGCGGTCGTGCGCTGCGCGACCGTCGGCGGCGGCCTGCCCGGACTCGGCAAGGACCACCCCGACCTGGCGGCCCTGGCCGCGGCGGTCGCCACCGGCGAACCGGAACCCGACGCCGTCTTCGTGCGCTGCCTCCCGTGGCGGGCCGACGACCCGGCCGGCTCCGTGCGCGAGAGCGTGCTGCACGCGGCGGGACTCGTCCGCGCCTGGCTCGACGCGCCGCAGCGCACCGGCCGCCTGGTGTTCCTCACCCGGCACGCCGTCGCCGCGGGACCCGCCGACACGGACGCTGGACCCCGCCCAGGCCGCCGTGTGGGGCCTGGTCCGCTCCGCCCAGGCGGAGTCGCCGGGCACCTTCGCGCTCGTCGACTGCGCCGCGGACCCGGCGGCCCTCGTCCGGTTCCCCGCCGTGCTCGACCACCCGCAGGTGGCGCTGCGCGGCGACCTCGCGCTGGTGCCGCGGCTGGCCGCCACCCGGGGCGCGGCGGCCCTGCTGCCGCCCCGGACGCCCGCCCGCCTGGAACCCACCGGATCCTCCCTCGACGCCCTCGCGTTCGCGGCGGCCCCGGACGCCGGACGGCAGCCGGGCCCCGGCGAGTACGGGTCGAGCTCCGCGCCACCGGCGTGAACTCCGCGACGTCCTCATCGCCCTCGGCATGTACCCCGGCGCCGCCGTCATGGGCACCGAGGGCGCCGGAGTCGTCACCGCCACCGGACCCGGCGTCACGGACATCGCCGTGGGCGACCGCGTCATGGGCCTGTTCCAGGGCGCTTTCGGACCGGTGGCCGTCACCGACCGCCGGCTGGTGGTGCCCGTGCCGCGGGGCTGGAGCAGCACCGAGGCCGCCGCCCTGCCCATCGTCTTCACCACCGCCCACTACGCGCTGCACGACCTGGCGGGCCTGCGGCCGGGACAGGCGGTCCTGGTGCACGCCGCCGCCACCGGCGTCGGCCTCGCCGCGGTCCGCCTGGCCCGCCTCGCCGGAGCGGAGGTCTTCGCCACCGCGAGCCCCGCCAAGCACGACGTCCTGCGCGGACTCGGCCTCGACGACGACCACATCGCCTCCTCCCGGGAACCCGGGTTCGGCGAGCGGTTCCGGTCCTTCCGGGGCGGCCGCGGCATGGACGTCGTGGTCAACTCGCTGACCGGCGCGCTGCTCGACGAGTCCGCCGGGCTCCTCGCGGACGGCGGGGCGTTCGTCGAGATGGGCAAGACCGACCCGCGCGACCCGGACGAGTTCCCGGCCGCTATCTGCCGTTCGACCTCGCCGACGCGGGCCCCGACCGGCTCGGCGCCATCCTGACCGGGATCGCGGCCCGCGTCGCCGACGGCAGCATCGGCCGCCTCCCGGTCACGGCGTGGCCGCTGCAGCAGGGCGTCCGCCGCGCTCCAGCACATGAGCACCGGACGGCACACCGGGAAGCTGGTGCTCGTCCAGCCGGCCCCCCTCGACCCCGACGGCACCGTCCTCGTCACCGGCGGCACGGGCACCCTGGCCCGGCTGCTGGCCCGCCACCTCGTGACCGAGCACGGCGTACGCCACCTGCTGCTGCTCGGCCGCCGCGGGCCCGCCGCCCCCGGAGCCGCCCGGTTCGAGGAGGAACTCGCCGCGCTCGGCGCGACCGTGACCACGCTCGCCTGCGACGTCGCCGACCGTGCCGCGCTCGCGGCGGCCATCGACGGCATCCCGGCCGACCACCCGCTGACCGGCGTCGTGCACACCGCGGGCGTCCTCGCGGACGGCCTCGCCGCCGACCTGCGGCCGGACGCGCTGGCCGCGGTCCTCGCGCCGAGGCCGACGCCGCCTGGCACCTGCACGACCTCACCGCACGGCGGGAGCTGAGCTTCTTCGCGCTGTTCGGCTCCGGCGCCTCCGTGCTGGCCGGACCGGGACAGGGCGCGTACGCGGCGGCCAACGCCGCGCTGGACGCGCTGGCCCGCCACCGGCAGGCGCGCGGACTGCCCGCGACGTCCCTCGGCTGGGGCCTGTGGGAGGAGGCCAGCGGTCTGACGGGCGCCCTCGACGAGCGGGACACCCGGCGGATGGCCAGGTCCGGCATGCGGCCCCTGCCGACCGCCCGCGCCCTGGCCCTGTTCGACCTCGCGATCCGGCGCGGCGACCCGGTCCTCTTCCCGCTGCACCTGGACACGTCACGGGAGCAGGAGCCGGACGCGGTGCCCGAGGTGCTGCGCGGGCTGCTGCACGCGCCGCTGCGCCGGGCCGCCGCCGCGCCGACCGGCGCCGGGCTCGCCGCGCGTCTCGCGCCGCTGCCCAGGACCGAGCGGATCGCCGCCTCTCACGGAGGCCGTACGGGCGCAGGCCGCCGCGGTCGCCGGGTACGACACGGCCGAATCGGTGGCGCCGGGGCGGCAGTTCAAGGACCTCGGCTCGACTCGCTGGCCTCGGTCGAGCTGCGCAACCGGCTGGGCACCGCGGTCGGCCTGCGGCTGCCGAGCACCCTCGTCTTCGACCACCCGACGCCCGAGGCGGTGGCCGCGTACGTCGACGGCCGGCTGTTCGCGGACGCGCGCCCGGCGGGGCGGAGACGGACCCGCGCCGCCCGGTCATCGAGCACCTGAACGCCCTGGAGGCGGCGCTGGACGGCTGGCACGACAGCACTCAGGGACGCGCCGGCCACCGCGGAGACCGCCGGCCAACGCCGGGCGATCGAGGCGCGGTTGACAGCGCCCTGCTCGGCAGGTGGAGCGCTGCGGGCGGCACGGAGACCGGCACGGCCGCCGGTGCCGTCGGCGTCATCGACGAGGCCGACGACGAGGAACTGTTCGAACTTCTCGATCAGCGGTTCGGTGAGGGGAACGAGGGACGATGAGCAGGGGAGCAGGAGACCACCGAGGGCAAGCTGCGCCGCTATCTGCGGCGCACCGTCGGGACCTGGAGGCGGTCAGCGCACGGCCGCGTGGGAGACCGAGTACCGGGCCGGTGGGCCGATCGCGGTCGTCGGCATGGGCTGCCGGTTCCCCGGCGGCGTCAACTCCCAGAAGAACTTTGGGAGTTGATCGACGGGGATGGCGACGCCGTGTCGGGCCCGCCCACCGACCGGGGCTGGGACACCGACTCCGCCGACCGGCGCACCGGCGGGTTCCTGCACGACGCGGCCGGCTTCGACGCGGACTTCTTCGGCATCTCGCCGCGCGAGGCCCTCGCCATGGACCCGCAGCAGCGGCTGCTCCTGGAGGTCGCCTGGGAGGCACTGGAACGCGCGGGCCTCGACCCGCGTCGCTGGCCGGCACCGCCACCGGCGTCTTCGCCGGGTCGGCGCCGTCGACTACGGGCCGCGCCCCGACGAGGCGTCGCCCGGCGTCCTCGGCTACCTGGGCGCGGGCACCGCGATCCAGCGTGGCCTCCGGCCGAGGTGGCGTGCGCACTGGGCCTCGAAGGTCCCGCGCTGACCGTGGACACGGCCTGCTCCTCGTCCCTCACCGCGACCCATCTGGCCATGCAGGCGCTGCGCCGCGGGGAGTGCACGACCGCGCTCGCGGGCGGCGTCACCGTCATGAGCACCCCTGGCGCGTTCACCGAGTTCAGCAGCCAGGGCGGGCTCGCCGCGGACGGCCGTGTGCAAGCCCTTCGCCGAGGCCGCCGACGGCTTCGCGCTCGCCGAGGGCGCCGGCCTCTCTCTCGTCCTGCTAACGGCTGTCCACGGCCCGGCAGGAGGGCCGCCGCGTCCTGGCTGTGCTGCGCGGCTCCGCCGTCAACCAGGACGGCGCCGGCAGCGGTCTCACCGCCCCCAACGGACCCGCCCAGCAACGGGTGATCCGGCAGGCCCTCGACGACGCCCGGCTCGGCCCCGGCGACGTCGACTACGTCGAGGCGCACGGCACCGGAATCCACCCTCGGCGACCCCATCGAGGCGCACGCCCTGCTGGACACCTACGGCGCGGAACGGCCCGCCGAGCGGCCGCTGTGGCTCGGCTCCGTGAAGTCCAACATCGGGCACACCCAGGCGGCCGCCGGTGTCGCGGGCCTGATCAAGACGGTGCTCGCCCTCCGGCACGGCCGGCTGCCCCGCCTCCTCACCTCGACGCGCCCTCGTCGCGCATCGACTGGGAGACCGGCGCCGTCGTCCCGCTCGGCGAGAGCACGCCGTGGCCGCCCGGCAGCCGCACGCGCCGCGCGGGCGTCTCCTCGTTCGGCATCAGCGGCACCAACGCGCACGTCCTCGTCGAGGAGGCGCCGGACGCCGCCGCGGACGACCCGTCCGAAGTGGGCCGGGACCCCGGACACCCGACGTCCGAAGCAGGGCCGGGACCCCGGACACCCGACGTCCGAAGCGGGCCAGGACCCCGAACGCCCCACGCCGGGACCGTACCCGCTGCTCCTGTCCGGCAGGACCGACGGCGCCCTGCGCGACCAGGCCGCCCGGCTCGCCGCCCACCTGGAGCGGCCCGGCGCCGCACCCCTGCCGGACACGGCCCGCACCCTCGCCACCCGGCGCACCGTGTTCGCCCACCGCGCCGCCGTCGCCGTCGCCGTCACCGATCCCGCGGACGTCCAGGCCGCCGTGGCCGCCCTGCGGGCCGTCGCCGCGCAGGAACCGCACGCACGGGCCGTCACCGGCACCGGCCCGGCCAGGCCCGGCCGCAAGGTCGCGATGGTCTTCCCCGGACAGGGCTCCCAGTGGGCCGGCATGGCCGCCGAACTCCTCGCGTCGGATCCGGAGTTCGCCCGCTCCCTGCGCGCCTGCGAGCAGGCCCTCGCCCCGCACGTCGACTGGTCGCTGACCGAGGTGATCGCCGACGGCCTGCCCCTGGAGCGGGTGGACGTCGTGCAGCCCGCGCTGTTCGCGGTGATGGTGTCGCTGGCCGCGCTCTGGCGCTCGTACGGCGTCGAACCGGCCGCGGTGATCGGTCACTCCCAGGGCGAGATCGCGGCCGCCTGCGTCGCCGGCGCCCTCTCCCTGGAGGACGCCGCGACGGTCGTCGCCGTCCGCGCCAAGGCGCTGCGCTCGCTCGCGGGCACCGGCGGCATGGTCTCCCTGGCCCGCACCGAGGAGCAGGCCGAGGCGCTGCTCGCCCCCTACGCCGGCGCCCTGTCGGTGGCCTCCGTCAACGGCCCCGGGTCGGTCGTGGTGGCCGGTCCCCGCGCGGAACTCGACGCGCTCCTGGCGGCCTGCGCGGCCGACGGCGTCCGCGCCAAGAACATCCCGGTCGACTACGCCTCCCACTCGCCCATGGTCGAGCCGCTGCGCGAGGAACTGACGGCCGCCCTGTCCGGCGTCGTGGCCAGGACCGCATCCGTGCCGCTGTACTCGACGACCACCGGCGCACCGATCGACACCGCCCTGATGGGCGCCGACTACTGGTTCCGGAACCTGCGCGAGCAGGTCCGCTTCGAGACCGGTACGCGACGGCTGGCCGAGGCCGGTTTCGACGCCTTCGTCGAGGTGAGCCCGCAGCCCGTCCTCACCCCCGGCATCGAGGCGACCGTGGACGCGGTCGGCGCCGACGCCGTGGTCCTGGCCACCCTGCGCCGGGACGCGGGCGGCCCCGACCGGTTCCTGGCCGCACTCGCCGAGGCCCATGTGCACGGCGTACGCGTCGACTGGCGGCCCGCGCTGCCGGCCGCCGGAGCCGTGGCCGACCTGCCCACCTACCCCTTCCAGCACCGCCTGTTCTGGCACGCGGCACCCGTCCGCAGGACCGGGGCGGCCGACGCAGGGCGCCGCTACCGTGTGGAGTGGCGGGACGCCGCCTGAAACAACCCCGCTCACCGGCCCCGTCCTCCTCGTGACGGGATCCCAAGTCCCGGACGCCTGGGGCGTACATGGCCAGCACGGCCCTCGAACGCGCCGGCGCGACGGTCACGACCGTCGACGTGGGCGACGGCCGGGACCGCACCGCCACCGCGACCGCCCTGCGCGCGGCCACGGAAGCGGCGGAGCACGAGCCGACGGCAGTGCTGTCCCTGCTGTCCCTGCTCGCTCCGGACGCCACCGCGGGGAGGGGCCCGTCGACCCGGCGCAGCTGCCTGCGCTGCGGACCCTGACCCTCGCCCAGGCGCTGGGTGACGCGGGCGCCGACGTACCCCTGTGGGTGCTGACGAGCGGCGCCGTGACCGTGACGGAGACCGACGGCGAGCTCGACCCGGCGCAGACCGCCGTGTGGGGCCTCGGCCGGGTCATCGGGCTCGAACACCCCACGCGCTGGGGCGGGTTGATCGACCTGCCCGGACCCGACGACGACCTCGGCGCCCGGCTGACTGCGGTGCTCGCCGGACCGCGCGACGAGGACCAGGTGGCGCTCGGGCGACCGGGGCGAGGGTTCCCGCCTCGTGCCCGCCCCGGCCGACACTCCCTCCGTTGACTCCGGCTGGTCGCCGCACGGCACCGTCCTGGTGACCGGCGGCACCGGCGGCATCGGCGCCCACGTCGCCCGCCGCCTGGCCCGCACGGGCGCCACCCACCTCATTCTCACCAGTCGCGGCGGACCCGACGCGCCCGGCGCCGCCGAACTGGCCGCGGACATCCGCGAGTCGGGCTGCGGAGTGACCCTCGCCGCCTGCGACGTCACCGACCGGGACGCGCTCGCCGCACTGCTCGCCGCCGAACGGGCCGCTGGCCGGAGCGTCGACGCCGTCTTCCACACGGCGGGCGTCCCCAGTCCACGTCTCTCGACGACATCACCGAGGCGGAGTTCGCGCACGTCACCGCCGCCAAGACCACCGGCACGGCGCACCTCGACGAACTCTGCACGGACGCGGAGGCGTTCGTCCTGTTCTCGTCGAACGCCGGCGTGTGGGGCGCGGCCAGGGCCGGTGCCTACGCGGCCGCCAACGCCTTCCTCGACGGCTTCGCACAGCGGCGTGCGCACCGCGGACTGCCCGCCGTGTCCGTGGCCTGGGGTCTGTGGGCCGGTCCCGGCATGGCCGGTGACGCGGGCCAGGACTTCCTGCGCAGCCAGGGCGTCCGGCCGATGCCGCCCGAGCAGGCCCTCGCCGAGCTGGACACGTGCCTCGACCGCGGCGAGACCTGCGTCTCCGTCGCCGACCTCGACCGGCCCGCGTTCCTCGACCTGATGGGCGCTGCCCGGCACCGGCCGCTGTTCGACGAGCTGGCGCCCGCCCGGCCCCCGGCCGGGCAGGACGGCGGCCCGAGGCGGAAGCTCCGGAGGGCAGTTCGCGGCTGCGCGAGAAGCTGCTGCCGCTGTCGGCGAAGGAGCGCAGGGACCACCTGCTGCGCCTGGTCAGGGCCGAGGCCGCCGCCGTGCTCGGACACCCCGACGCCCGGGCCGTCGAACCGGACCGGGCCTTCCGGGACGCCGGGTTCGACTCGATGACCGCCGTGCAGCTGCGCGAACCGGCTCACCGCGGCGACCGGCCTGCGCGAAGCGTCCACCCTCGTCTTCGACCGGCCCAACGCCACCGCGCTCGCCGACTACCTCCTCGACCGCCTGTTCACCCCCGAACACGGCACGGACACCGAGCAGGACGCGGGCACGGCACCCGCGGCCGGTCCCGCACGGAGTGCGGAGAGCGCCGACGACCCGGTGGTGATCGTGGGGATGGGCTGCCGGTTCCCCGGCGGCATCAACTCCCCTTCCGACCTCTGGGAGTTCATCTCCGCAGGCCGCGACGCCGTCTCGGAACTGCCCGACGACCGGGGCTGGGACCTCGACCGCCTGAGCGACACCGCCGCCGACGGCACGGCGCGGGACCCCGCTACGGGTCGCTTCCTCGACGCGGCGGGGGACTTCGACCCGGCGTTCTTCGGGATCTCGCCGCGCGAGGCCCTCGCCATGGACCCGCAGCGGCGCCAGATCCTCGAAGTCACCTGGGAGGCGATGGAGAACGCCGGCATCGACCCGCGCGCGCTGCGCGGCAGCGCCACCGGCGTCTTCCTCGGCGCCGCCTACCAGGGGTACGGCCACGGGGTCGAGCTCCCCGAGAGCAGCGAGGGCTATCTGCTGCACCGGCGGCTCACCCGCCGTCACGTCGGGCCGCGTCGCGTACGTGCTGGGGCTTGAGGGTCCGGCGCTGACGGTGGACACGGCGTGCTCGTCGTCGCTGGTGGCGTTGCATCTGGCGGCGCGTTCGCTGCGGGACGGCGAGTCGTCCCTGGCGGTGGCCGGTGGTGTGTCGGTGATGGCGGGCCCGGAGGTCTTCACCGAGTTCGCCACGCAGGGCGCGCTCGCCGCCGACGGCCGCTGCAAGGCCTACTCCGAGCAGGCGGACGGCTTCGGCTTCGCCGAGGGCGTGGGTCTGGTGGTGCTGGAGCGGTTGTCGGACGCCCGGCGTCACGGGCACCGGGTACTGGCGGTGCTGCGCGGGAGTGCGGTGAGACCAGGACGGGGCGAGCAACGGCCTGTCCGCGCCGAGCGGAGTGGCGCAGCAGCGGGTGATCCGCGGGGCGTTGGCGGCCGCTGGCGCTGGCACGGCTGATGTGGACGTGGTGGAGGGACACGGGACGGGCACGGTGCTGGGCGACCCGATCGAGGCCCAGGCACTGGTGGCGACCTACGGGCGGGGCCGGGACCGTGAACGGCCGTTGTGGTTGGGGTCGTTGAAGTCGAGCACATCGGGCATGCGCAGGCGGCTGCGAGGTGTGGCCGGTGTGATCAAGATGGTGTTGGCGTTGGGGCGTGGTGTGGTGCCGGCGTCGTTGCATGCGCGGGTGCGTCGTCGCATGTGGACTGGTCGTCGGGTGGGGTGGAGGTGCTGCAGGGAGGCGCGGGACTGGCCACAGGTGGCGGGTCGGTTGCGGCGGGCGGGGGTGTCGTCGCGTTCGGGGTGAGCGGTACGAACGCGCATGTGATCGTGGAGAGCCGCCTTCGACGCCGGTCGGCTCGGATGTGGCTTCTGTGGGGGTGTTGGAGGCGGCTGGTGTGGTGCCGCTGGTGCTGTCCGCCCGTACAGGAGACCGCCCTCGCCGCACAAGCCGACCGCATGGCGACGGTACTGGCGGGATCGGACGCGCTGGAGGGCGTCGGCCGCTCCCTCGCCATCGGCCGCACCCACCACGAACGGCGCGCCGTCGCCCTCGCCGCTGACCACGGGACGGCCCAGGACCTCCTGCGACGCCTCCGGGAAGGACTCCCGGCCCCCGACCTCCTCACCGGTATCGGTGGTGGTGGCGGTCGGCGTGTGGTGTGGGTGTTCCCAGGGCCAGGGATCGCAGTGGGAAGGGATGGGGCGCGAGGCTGCTCGAGAGTGCCGGTGTTCGCGGAGGCGTTGGCGGAGTGCTGATGCGGCGCTGGCGGAGGTGGCCGGGTTCTCCGTTGTTGATGTGATCCGTGGGGTGGAGGGTGCGCCTTCGCTGGAGCGGGTCGAGGTCGTGCAGCCGGTGCTGTTCGCGGTGATGGTGTCTCGCTGGCGCGGTTGTGGCGGGCGTGCGGTGTCGAGCCGGATGCCGTGGTCGGACACTCCCAAGGCGAGATCGCGGCTGCCTGCGTGGCGGGCGCGCTGTCGTTGGAGGACGCGGCGCGGGTGGTGGCGCTGCGCGCCCGCGCCCTTGCCGAACTCGCCGGGGACGGCGCCATGACCTCCGTCTCGCTGCCGAGGACCGGGCACGGGAACTGATCGCCGACTGGCCTGGCCGCATCGACGTCGCCGCGGTCAACTCCCCGGCCTCGGTCGTCGTGGCTCGTGACCCCGAGGCGCTGACCGCGTTCGAGAGCGCTGCGCCGCCGACGGCGTCCGAGCCCGGCGCATCCCCGTCGACTACGCCTCCCACTCGCCCCACATGGAACGGGTGCGCGAGCGCGTCCTCACCGACCTGGCCGACGTAGGCCGCGCGGCCGTCCACGGCGCCACCGCTGTGCACTCCACGCTGCGCGGCGAACGCTGCGACACCGGCGCCATGGACGCGCGCTGTGCACCGGTACGACAGCACTCCGCAACCGGGTCCGCTTCGACGAGGCGGTCGACGCCGCCTCACCGACGGCTGCGACACGTTCGTCGAGTCGGCCCGCACCCTGCTACTCACCAGCGGTGTCCAGGAGACCGCCGAACGGTCGGGACCGAGGCACTGGTCCTCGGCACCCTCCACCGGGACACCGGTGAGACGGCACCTCGTCCGCGAGGCTCGGCCGCGCCGCTGCGGCTGGCGTACCCAAAGTCGACTGGTCCGCCGTCGTCCCCGGCAGGGCGCCGGTCGCGCTGCCGACTACCCGTTCGAGCACCGGCGTTGCTGGCTGGCGCCCGAGATGCCGCGCGTGGCCGAGCTGGCGCGCCGCGTCGAGTGGCGCTTCGCCCGGCCGCGGCCCCGCTCTCCCGGCGCCGCTACCTGGTCGTCGGATCCGGCACCGACCCGCGCCGGGAGGCGGTGACCGACGCGCCGTCGAGCAGGCCGGCGGCACGGTGCTGCACCTCACGACCGATCCGCGGACGGCCGCAGACCGGACCGAACTCGCCCGGAGGCTGAGGAGTTGGTGGAGCAGGCACAGGACGTCACAGCGGTGATCTCCCTGTCGGCCCTGGACCCGGACCAGCCCTCCGGGATCTCCGCCGCCGGGGCCGCCGGGACCTCCGGGACCACCGGAACCACCGGACCTTCCAGCGGTACGGTCCCCACCGAGCCCGACGACCTGCGCGCCGTCACCGCCGTCCTCACCCTCCACCAGGCCCTCGGCGACGCGGGCGTCGACGCGCCCACTGTGGCTCGTCACGTTCGGCGCGTGGCCGTCGAGGAGACGGAACCGGCCGATCCCGCGCAGGCCATGGTGTGGGCACCGGGCGGGTGATGGGGCTGGAGGCGGCCGGCCGCACTGGGGCGGCCTCGTCGACCTGCCGGAGCAGCTCACCGGACCCGTCCTGCGCGCCCTCACCGACTGCCTCGCGGGCGCGGGCGACGAGGACGCCAGATCGCGCTGCGCGACACCGGCTGCCACGTCCGGCGGCTCGCGTCGGGCCCCGCCGCGCCGGCGCGACCCGTGGCGACCGGCACCGCCCTGTTACAGTGACGGGCGGCACCGGCGCCCTCGGCGGCCACGTCAGCCCGGCACCTCGCCCGCACCGGGACCACGGAGCACCTCGCTGTCCTGGTCGGCAGGTCGAGGCGGACAGGCACCCCGGCACGCGGAACTGGCGGCCGAGGCTGCCGCCCTCGGCGCGGGTGACGCCTTCGCGGCCTGCGACGTCACCGACCGCGCCGGACTGACGGACCTGGTCGCGTCACTGGCGCGGCAGGGCGAGCGGATCCGCTGCGGTGATGCACCTGGCCGGAGCGACGACCGGGCCGTGGCCGACCTCGACCCGGCCGAGCTGGCGCGCGTGACCCGGGCGAAGACCGTCGGCGCCCGGCTCCTCGACGAGCTCTGCGCGGACGCCGAGACGTTCGTGCTCTTCTCCTCCAACACGCGGGCGTCTGGGGCAGCGAAGCCGGCTCGGCGCCTACGCCGCGGGCAGCGCACCTCGACGCCCTCGCCCAGCGGCGCGGGGCCCGCACGGCCTGGCCGCGACCAGCATCGCCTGGGAGCCTGGGCGGACGGCGGCATGGCCGACGCCGACCTGCCGAGGACTGATCAGGCGCGGACTGCGCCCGATGGCCCCCGACAAGGCGCTGCGCGCCCTCCAGCGAGGCCCTGGACCAGCGAGGACAGTCTGCGTCGTCCGTCGCGGACGTCGGCTGGAGACTTTCGGTTCGCCGTCGGCTTCACCGCCGCACGCCCGCGCTCGTCGAGGACCTGCCCGACACCGACCGGCCAGGCTCCCGCCGCGGGCGCCGAGGCACGACCGGGGGACCGAGCCCCACCTGGCGCGAACGCTCCGCCGGGCTGCCCGCTGACGAGGCAGCGACCCTCACCGCCTGGATCCGCGCCAGGTGGCGGCCGTGCTCAGACGCCCGGACGGACGCGGTGACACCTGGCACGCTGCCCTTCACCGAGCTGGGCTTCGACTCCCTGACCGCGGTGGGCCTGCGCAGCCGGCTCCAGGAGGCCACCGGCCTCGCCCTGCCCACCGCCCTGGTGTTCGGCCACCCTCTCGCGTCGCCGGCGTCGCCGCCCACCTGCGGCCCCTGCTCATCAGTCGGCGCGCGCCGCCCACGCCGCCGCCACCGGCCGGCGGCATGCTGCGCACCCTCTACGAACGGTCCGTGCGGGACGGACGCTTCGACTCCTACCTGGACCTGCTCGGCGACCTCGCCGGTCACCGGGACCGGTTCGAGGGCGGAGGACTGTTTCGACCCGCTCGGCCTGGTGGACCTGGCGGCGGGACCGGGCGAGCTCCGGCTGATCTGCTGCGCCGGTACGGCCCCGTGGCGGGACCGCACGAGTTCCGCCGGATCGCCGCCGCCCTCAAGGACCGGCTGCCGGTGTCCGCGCTGCCGCAGCCCGGCTACGAGCCGGGCGAGCAGCTGCCCGCGCGTCGCTGGCGGCGGTCTCGGCGCGCTGGAGCCGACGCCGTCACTCAAGTCGACGGACGGCCCGTTCGTCCTCGTCGGCCACTCCGCGGGCGCCCTGGTGGCGTACGCTGGCCGCCGAACTCACCGACCGCGGCCGCCCGCCGCGGGCGTCACGTCCTCATCGGCGTGCTACCCGCCCGGACAGCAGCAGGCGGTCACCGGCTGGCTCACCGAACGACCACCACCATGTTCGGCCGCGAAGGGTGCGGGTCGACGACACCCGGCTCACCGCCTGGGCGCCTACCACCGCTTCACCCGTACTGGCAGCCGCGCGACCTCGCCGTGCCCACGCTGCTCGTCCGCGCCACCGAGGCGCTCGGCGCCTGGCGAGGAGCCAGTCGTGGCGGTCCACCTGGCCGTTCCCGCACGGCAGCGCATGGACGTGCCGAGCAACCACTTCTCGATGGTGCAGGAGCACGCCGCGGCCGTCGCCGACCGCATCCACACATGGACAGAACCTGGCATGACGAACGACCACCGACCGCAGCCGGCTCGGTGCAGCCGGCTCCAGATGGCCCGCGGCTGCAGTACTGGAGCCTTCGGCGTGAACGGCGACCCGTACGCGATGCTCCTGCGCGGGCAGGACGACACTCCGGGCCGCTGGTACGAGCAGATCCGCGCGGCGACGCCCGGCTCTTCCACAGCCGCACCGGCGCCCTGGTCGTGACCCGGTGCGGCGCCGCCGCCCAGGTCCTGCGGGGCGCGGGCTTCGCGGTCCGCGGGCGAGGCGGCGGCGGACTGGGCGCGGCCGTGCTCGGCATCCGCGACGCCGCGGGACCGCCGCCCGCCCCGGCCGGCGAACTGGCCGCGCGCTGCAGCGGAGTCGCTGGCC
>NZ_JASERH010000150.1:0-132076 GCF_030766975.1 Streptomyces sp. KL116D
CCGCCCTCCTCGCCCCCGGCCGCCCCCGCGCGTCCCGCGGCATCGCCGTCGCCCTCGCCGTCGGCGCCCTCCTCTCGACGGGCGCCGCGACCACCGCACTCGTCGGCGTCCACCACCAGGTGGAAGTCGCCCAGGGCGAGGAGCGCGACGGTTAGGACCTGTCAGGGGGTGCCCCGGCCGGAGGCCGGGGAGGACCAGGTCGCGTCCGTGCGGCAGTGATCGCCCCGGCCGAAGGCCGGGGGACGGTCACGGTCCGTCCGGGCGGCCGGCCAACTCCACCGTGCGCGCCGCCAGTTCACTGATGCGTACGCCGTCGAAGCCGAACACCGCGCTGCGCACCCGGTCCTCCAGCGGCTCCTTCCACTGCGCCGGGACCGCCGCGGCGCCGCACAGCACCCCGGCCACCGACCCGGCCGTCGCCCCGTTGGAGTCCGTGTCGAGGCCGCCGCGCACCGTCAGCGTCACGGTGCGGGTGAAGTCCCCGTCGCCGTACAGGAGTCCGGCCGTGATCACCGCGGCGTTCGGGACGGTGTGGATCCAGCCCAGGCCGCCCGTCTCCTCCTCCACCGTGGCGAGCGTCTCCTCCCAGGTGAGGCGGGAGTCGTGGAGCGAGATCGTGCGGCGCACGACGCGGGCCAGCCGGCTGCTCGCCGGGATCACCGCGAGCGCCGCGTCGAGGGCGGCGCGCGGCGTCGGGGCCGTGAACGCGGCGGAGATCAGGGCCGCCGCCCACATCGCTCCGTACACACCGTTGCCGGTGTGCGACAGGACCGCGTCCCGGCGGGCCAGCGAGGCGGCCCGGCGCGGCGCCCCCGGACACGTCCAGCCGAAGACGTCCGCCCTGATCAGCGCGCCGATCCACTCCTGGTAGGGGTTGTCGTACGTCGCCGTGAGCGGCGGCTTCAGACCGTTCGCCAGGTTCCGGTACGTCGCGCGCTCCGCCGTGAACGTCTGGAGGTACGGCAGCCGCAGCAGCCACACCTCCCCGACCTGCTCCGTCGTGAAGGCGAAGCCGTGGGTCTCCAGGAGGTGCAGACCGAGCACCGCGTAGTCCACGTCGTCGTCCCGGCAGCTGCCGTGGATCCGGCCGCGGACACACTGGCGCCACTCCGGGCGCAGCGCCAACTCCACGTCGTCCGAAGGGGGTTCCGGCAGGTAGTCGGTGAGCGGCAGGGCCTCGGCCTGCCGCAGGTAGCGGTCGATGCGCTCACGCGTCCACACCTCGCCCTGCTCGACCGGCTTGCCGAGCATGTTGCCCGCGATCCGGCCGAGCCAGCCGCCGAGCACCCGGTCGGCGAGGTCGTGTTCGGTGAGCTGGGGGCTCGTTGCTGTCATGTGTCCGGTCTACCCGCTTCCCTACATCAACTGTCGTCCTGGTTCCGCGACTTGGCCGCCGCCGGAGTGTGCGGGCTGGTGCGCTCGGGATCGCGTCACCGGCCCTCGCCAGCACCGCGTCCCGCGGCCAGTGCGGGGGCGCGTGGCCCCGCCGGCACCACCACGACGCACGGCACCACCACGACGCACGGCATCACCACGACGCACGGCAGCGCCACGACGCACGGCAGCGCCACGAGGACGGTCGCGCTCCGCGGCGATGCGAGGCCGCCCGTCACCAGCCGCACCGCGCGCGACCGCCGCCATGGGCACGCCCCACGTCACCACCAGCCAGGTCCGCGGGTGCGGGGCGCCCCGGCTGATCGATCATTTCCGTGCTCATGGCGCCCCACTATGGCCGGTAATAGGGGCATATTCGGGCGGGGCGCGCCGTTTCGCGGGGCGGACGGCCATGGGCAGCGGACCCCTCCTGCGGTTAAGGTCGCAGCGGCGCGACTGCCTTGACGCGAGCAAGGCCCGAACAGCAAGGGGAGCAAGGTGGCGGACGCTGCACAGGCCGCGCGGCACGTGTTGATCGCGGCGGACAAGTTCAAGGGCTCGCTCACCGCGGTGCAGGTCGCACAGCGTGTGACGGCGGGACTGCACCGGGTCGTGCCCGGGGTCACGGTCGAGTCCGTGCCGGTCGCGGACGGCGGCGACGGGACCGTCGCGGCGGCGGTCGCCGCCGGGTTCGAGCGCCATGAGGTCCGGGTCACCGGGCCGCTGGGCGAGCCGGTCACCGCCGCGTACGCGCTGCGCGAGGGCACGGCCGTCGTGGAGATGGCGGAGGCGTCCGGCCTTCAGCTGCTGCCCGAGGGCGTCTTCGCGCCGCTGACATCGACCACGTACGGGTCCGGCGAGGTCATCGCCGCCGCGCTCGACGCGGGCGCCCGCTCGATCGTCTTCGGGGTCGGCGGCAGCGCCACCACCGACGGCGGCGCGGGCATGCTCGCCGCGCTCGGCGCACGGTTCCTGGACGCGGCGGGCGCGCCGGTCGGACCCGGCGGCGGCGCCCTGGCGGCACTGGCCTCGGCCGACCTCTCCGGCCTCGACCCGCGCCTCGCCGACGTCGAGATCGTCCTCGCCAGCGACGTCGACAACCCGCTCACCGGGCCCAAGGGCGCGCCCGCGGTCTACGGTCCGCAGAAGGGTGCGAGCCCCGACGACGTCGCCGAGCTGGACGCGGCGCTCGGCCACTTCGCGAAGGTGCTGGCCGAGTCGGCCGGGCCGCAGGCCCTGGAGTACGCGGAGTCGCCCGGGGCGGGTGCCGCCGGCGGTATCGGGTACGGGGCGCTGGTCGGCCTCGGTGCGAGCTTCCGGCCCGGGATCGAGGTGATGCTCGACGTCCTCGGCTTCGCGCCGGCGCTGGCGCGGGCCACGCTCGTCATCACGGGTGAGGGGTCGCTGGACGAGCAGACGTTGCACGGCAAGGCGCCGGCCGGGGTCGCCGCGGCGGCCCGGGCGGCCGGGGTCGAGGTCGTCGCCGTCTGCGGCCGGCTCGCTCTCGATCCCGCGGCGCTCGGGCGGGCCGGGATCCGCCGTGCGTATCCTCTGACCGAGGTGGAGCCGGATGTGGCGCGCTGCATCGCGGAGGCGGGGCCGATCCTGGAGGACGTCGCTGCGCGGATCGCCGCGGATTACGTGGCCTGAACCGGTTGCGCCGCGGAGGCCGGTGGGGCTCCTCGCGCAGTTCCCCGCGCCCCTGAAGGACTGGTTGCGTGGCGGAGTGCGGGCCGGTGGGGCTTCCCGCGCAGTTCCTCGCGCCCCTGAAGGACTGGTTGCGTGGCGGAGTGCGGGCCGGTGGGGCTTCCCGCGCAGTTCCTCGCGCCCCTGAAGGTCCGGTTGTGTGGCGGAGTGCGGGTTGGTGGGGCTTCTCGCGCAGTTCCCCGCGCCCCTGGCGGTGCGCACTTCGTGCGCGACCTCCAGGGGAAAGCGCGGCGCAGCCGCAGGCTTTCAGGGGCGCGGGGAACTGCGCGACCAGCCCCCACTGGCCTGTACCCGGCGGCGCACCTGCGTGGGCCGGACGCAGTCGGCCTGTCGGGGGCGCGGGGAACTGCGCGACCAGCCCCCACTGGCCTGTACCCGGCGAGGTACCTGCATGGGCCGGACGCAGTCGGCCTGTCGGGGGCGCGGGGAACTGCGCGAGAAGCCCCCACTGGCCTGTACCCGGCGGCGCACCTGCGTGGGCCGGACGCAGTCGGCTCGTCAGGGGCGCGGGGAACTGCGCGAGAAGTTCCACCGGCCCGCACCCGGCGACGCAACCCCACCGGGCAGACGCAGTCGATCAGCCCCACCGGCCCGCGGGCGAAGAAGTGACCCGGGACCCGTTAACCCGGCGAGAGCCGGTACGCGTCCAGGGCCAGCGTCATCTCCATCAGGTCCCGAGGACGTGACAGCGACCGGGACGTGAGTTGTTCGAGGCGTCGCAGGCGGTTGAAGACCGTGTTGCGGTGGCAGTAGAGACGCCCGGCCGCCCGCCCCGCGGAACCTTCGCAGGAGAGCCACGCCTCGAGCGTCTCCAGGAGCACGGCCCGGTCGGCCGGTTCGAGGGAGAGGAGCTCGCCGAAGACGCCGGAGACCAGGCGCTGCGCCAGATCTGGCTGGCTCACCACGAGGGCCGTCGGCATCCGCCGGTCGAGCCGGACCACACCGGTCGTGTCCGGAGGACAGGTGCGCAGGGCGAGCTCGGCGAGCCGACGGGCGTGGCCGAGTTCGGCGAGGCCCGTGACGACCGGACTGAGCCCGCCGGGGCCGGGACAGCGCCCGTCGAGCAGCGCCGACACGTCGTCGAGGGTGCGGTCCGTGCCGAGCCCCACCACCCCGACCTCGCAGTCCGCCCGCATCCGCCAGACGAACCGGAACCCCGGATCCTGGATCCGCCGGTGGAACGCCTCGCGGGCGTCCCGGCGCTCCACCCGCAGCACGACCACCGCGTAAGGCCCGTGCTCGGGCAGGTCGAGCCCGGCCGCGGCGCGCGCGGCGAGCCCCGGCGTCGGACGGCCCTCCAGCAGCGCGTCGAGCAGCGCCTGCATCTGCTCGTCGGTGCGCCGCCGCAACTCCAGCTCCGTCGCCCGGTACGCCTCCGAGGCCGCCTCGGCCTGCGCGTCGACCGCCGCCCACACCATCGTCGCCGAGCGCATGAGGGCGGACAGCCGGGCCGGCTCGCCGCCCGCGCTCTCCATCAGCGCGTCCCAGACCAGATAGCCCGCGTTGCGGTACGCGTGGACCAGGAGGTCGAGGGGGAGGCCCTGACCGGCGCGGCGCCGGCCCGCGTCCTCCGCGTACGCCAGGTCCCTGCGCGGTGAGTCGCGGGGCGCCGAGATCGTCTCGATGCCGATCCGCATCGCCTCCTCGGCCTCCCGCCACTGCGCGTCGTACGACAGCACCCGCGCGTACACGTCCGAGTACGCGAACAGCTGCCGCAGATGCTCGTCGACCAGCTCGGGCACCCGGTCGAGCAGGCTGGTGCACGCCTCCTTGAGGAGCTTCCAGTCCTGCCCCGTGCGATGCCTGCGTGCGCCCATCGCCCCTCCCCAACAACCCGTAAAGCGACGGCAAAGGACTCGCCCGCCTCTGCGGAGGATGCCACCCCGCACCGCTCCCCGGCAGGCCCCTGACACGGGGTCTTGTGCGCGCGCACAACGGGGGCGGGCGGGCGCTGGGCCCACGCAGCGATTCGCGGGCCGCCCGTGGACGGGCCGCCCGCGCGGTGCTGTCGTGAGCGCCATCGACCCAGGGAAGGGACGCTGGCTGTGGCCGATGCACAAGAAGAAGGGCTCGCCGTCGACGACGTGTCGGTCGGCTACGGGCCCGTACGGGCGCTGCGCTCGGTGACGCTGGAGGTCCCGCCGGGCGCCGTCGTCGCCGTGCTCGGCGGCAACGGCGCGGGCAAGTCCACGCTGCTGCGCGCCATTTCGCGCACGCTGGGCTTCCACGGCGGGGCGGTGACGTCCGGCGAGGTGCGGTTCGGCGGGCGCCGGATCAGCGGCCTGGCCGCCGACCGCGTGGTGGCCACCGGGATCTGCCAGGTCCCGGAAGGGCGGCGGGTGTTCGCGCGGATGACCGTCGCCGACAACCTGCGCGCCGGAGCGCTCGGCGCGACCGGTTCGCGGGCCGACAAGGCCGCCGCGCTGCGCCGCGTGCACGAACTGTTCCCGGTCCTCGCCGACCGGGCGCACCAGCGGGCCGGGCTGCTGTCCGGCGGTGAGCAGCAGATGCTGGCGGTCGGCCGCGCCCTGATGGCCGCTCCCCGGCTGCTCCTGCTCGACGAACCCTCCCTGGGACTCGCCCCGTTGATGGCCGCGCGGATCGCCGACACCGTCCGCGAGATCAACGCCAGGGGCGACCGCCAGGTCTCCGTGCTCCTCGTCGAACAGAACGCGGCCCTCGCCCTGCGGCTCGCCTCGCACGCCTACGTCCTGGAGGTCGGCGAGATCACCCTGCACGGCCCGGCCGACGAACTCGCCGGGTCCGACGAGGTGCGCCGCCGCTACCTGGGCGTGGTCGACGAGACCGCCGCCGCCGACGCGACGGCCGTCGCCGCCCACGCCCCGGTGCTGCGCAAGTGGGGAGGCGACGCATGAGCGACGTACCGGCGCTGCGCGTCGAGGAGCTGACCGTACGGTTCGCCGGCCTCACCGCCCTCGACGCGATCAGTCTCACCGTCGGACCCGGCACCGTGCACGCCGTCATCGGACCCAACGGCGCCGGCAAGTCCACCTGCTTCAACGTCCTGTCCGGCGTGTACCGGGCCACCTCCGGCAGCGTCCGGCTCGGCGACACGGAACTCACCGGGCTGCCCCCGCACCGCATCGCCGGACTCGGCGTGGCCCGCATCTTCCAGAACCTCGCCCTGCCGCCGCGCACCACGGTCGCCGACAGCCTGCTGCTCGGCCGGCACCGGCTGACCCGCGCCGGGTTCGTCGCCGCCGGGCTCCGGCTGCCGTCGGCGGTGCACGAGGAGCGCCGGCACCGCGAACGGGTCAGGGAGATCGCCGAGTTCGTCGGCATCGCCGACCAACTGGCCACGCCCACCGGGGCGTTGCCCTACGGGCAGCAGAAGCTCGCCGAGCTGGCCCGCGCCCTGTGCATGGAGCCGCGGGTCCTGCTCCTCGACGAACCCGTCGCCGGGATGACCGCCGACGAACGCCGCCGCACCGCCGCCGTCATCGCGGGCGTCCGCGACAGCCTCGGCATCTCCATCGTCCTGGTGGAGCACGACATGGGAGTCGTCATGCGTCTCGCCGACGAGGTCACCGTCCTCGACTTCGGCCGCAGGATCGCCGGGGGAGCCCCGGAGCAGGTCCAGAACGATCCGGCGGTGATCCAGGCCTACCTGGGCGCCCCCGACGAGCCGGAGGCCACCGCATGAGCGACGTCTCGACCTTCCTCGAACTCCTCCTCAACGGCGTCTCGATGGGCTCCGTCTACGCCCTCATCGCCCTCGGGTTCGTGGTCATCTTCCGGGCGACCGAAGTCGTCAACTTCGCCCACGCCTCCCTGCTGCTGGCCGGCGGCTACGTCACCGCGTCGCTCCACGACGACATCGGCTTCTGGCCCGCGCTCGGCGTCGGCATCGCCGCCGCCGCGGTCGTCGGCGCCGCCGTCGAGTTCCTCGTCATGCGGCGCTACCGGGGGCACGACCACAGCGTCCTCGCCATCGTCACCATCGGCGTCGACATCCTGCTCACCACCGAACTCACCCGCCGCCTCGGCACCGACGTCCTCACCCTCGGCGACCCCTGGGGCGACGCCGTGCTCACCGTCGGCGGGGTGTCGATCGCGCACACCAGGATCGCCGCGTTCGTGGCCGCCGCCCTGCTGATCACGGCCTTCCTCCTCACCTTCCGGTACACGTCGTGGGGCGTCGCCATGCGCGCCGCCGCCGAGAGCAGCGAGACCGCCGCGCTGATGGGCGTACGCCTCGGCCGGGTGTCGCTCGGCGCCTGGGCCGTGGCGGGCGGACTCGCCGCCGTCGCCGCGCTGTTCCTCACCGTGTTCCCGACGCCCGGACTGGAACGGGCCACCTCGCTGGCCGCGCTGAAGGCCTTCCCCGCCGCCATCCTCGGCGGCCTCGACTCCACCACCGGCGCCCTCGTCGGCGGCCTGATCGTCGGCGTCACCGAGTCCCTCGCCACCGGCTACCAGAGCGAACTGGCCTTCATGGGCCGCGGGCTCGGCGACCTCGCCCCCTACCTCGTGATGACCCTGATCCTGCTGCTCAGGCCCTCCGGGCTCTTCGGCACGAAGGAGCTCGCCCGTGTCTGACGCCGTGGCCACCCAGGCCGAACCGGCCGAGTCCCGCACCGCCCCCGCCGGTTCGACGAAGACCCTCCTCACCCGCCGGCGCACGTACGTGATCACGGCCTGCGCCCTGCTGCTGCTCGCCCTGCCCTTCTACCTGGACCGCTTCTGGCTGCAGGCCGGACTGTTCGCCATGGCCGCCGCCATCGGCGCCATCGGCCTCAACCTGCTCACCGGCGCCACCGGCCAGCTCTCCATGGGCCACGCCTTCTTCCTCGCCGTCGGCGCGTACGGCTACTGCGTGTTCGCGGGGGAGCGGGGACAGGAGATCAACGGGCTCGGGCTGCCGCCCTGGCTCGCCGCCGTCCTCGCCGTGCTCGTCGCCGGGGTCGCGGGCGGCCTGTTCAGCCCCATCGCCGGACGCCTCAAGGGTGCCTACCTCGGCATCGCCACCCTCGCGCTGATCTTCATCGGGCAGCACGTCCTGTTCAACGCGGAGGACCTCACGGGCGGCGCCAACGGCCGCGACGTCCCCGCCATGAGCCTGTTCGGCCTCACCTTCGACGAGAGCGAGCTCACCGTCGCGAACGTGCCGTTCGGCTCCGCGGAGAAGCTCTGGTACCTGGGGCTCGTCCTCACCCTCGGCTGCGGACTCTTCGCCCGGGGCGTGCTGCGGGGCCGCCCGGGCCGCGCCATGAACGCCATCCGGGACCACCGGATCGCGGCCGGCGTCCTCGGCGTCCCGGTCGCCCGCTACCGCGGCGCCGTCTTCGTCCTCTCCTCGATGTACGCGGGCCTCGCCGGCGTCCTGCTCGCCCTGGTCTTCCAGCGGACGGTGCCCGACTACTTCGGCATCACGCTCTCCCTGGAGTACCTCGCCATGATCGTCATCGGCGGGCTCGGCTCCGTGGCGGGCGCCGTCGTCGGCGCCGCCTTCGTCTCGCTGCTGCCCCAGCTGCTGACCCGCTACAGCGACGCCCTGCCCCTCGTCTCGGCCCCCGGCACCGGCGGCGTCGCGCCCGGCGAGGCATCCCGCTACCTCTACGGCGCAGCCGTCGTCGCAGTGGTCCTGTTCCTACCCGGCGGACTCGTACAGCTCGCCGCCCGCCGTGCCCGGAAACACCCTCAGGAGGACGCATGACCGCCCGGAACCCCCGTAACCGCACCCGTACGCTCACGGCGACCGCCGTGGCCGCGCTGCTCGCGCTGACCGCCGCGTGCAGCTCCAAGGCCAAGGACGGGGGAGACGACGACGACAAGCAGAGCGCGGGCGGCGTCAAGACCGGCCAGGGCATCTCCGGCAAGACGATCGACCTCGGTGTCCTCACCGACATGACCGGCGTGTACGCGACCCTCGGCAAGTCCGTCACCCAGGCCCAGCAGCTGTACGTGAAGCAGATCAACGCCGACGGCGGGATCTGCGGCTACCAGCTGAAGCTCACCGTCCGCGACCACGGCTACGACCCGCAGAAGGCCGTCGCCGGCTACACCGAGCTGGCCCCGAAGGTGCTCGGCTTCACCCAGTTCATCGGCTCGCCGTTCGTCGCCGCCGTCAAGCAGCGCATCGACGGCCAGGACAAGGCCCTGGTGCTGCCGCAGGCCTGGTCGGCGCATCTGCTCGGGAGCCCGTACGTCCGCGTCATCGGATCGACGTACGACATCGAGACGATCAACGCGATCGACTTCCTGATGAAGGAGAAGGGCCTGAAGAAGGGCGACAAGCTCGGTCACGTCTACTTCGAGGGCGACTACGGCGAGAACGCGCTGCAGGGCTCGACATACATGGCGGACAAGGCCGGGCTGACCGTCGTCGAGCAGAAGATCAAGCCGACCGACAACGACATGACCGCCCAGGTCGCCGCGTTGAAGAAGGCCGGCGTCAAGGGCATCGTGATCAGCGCGGGCCCGCGCCAGGCGGCCTCCCTCGTGGGCGTCGCGGCGGCGGCGAAGCTGAACGTGCCGGTGATCGGCAACAACTCGGCCTTCGCGCCCCAGCTCCTCGCCACCCAGGCAGGACCCGCGCTGGAGAAGAACTACTGGGTCGCCTCCCCGTCGCTGCCGATCGGCGCCGACACCGCCGAGGCGAAGAAGCTCGTCGCCGACTACCGCAAGGCCTACCCGAAGGACTCCCTCGACAACGGCGTCGTCGCGGGCTGGACCGCCGCGTCGGTCTTCGGCGAGGCCCTGAAGAAGGCGTGCGAGAGCAAGGACCTGACCCGCGAGGGCGTCGACAAGGCGCTGCTCACCCTCAGCTCCTTCGACAACGGCTTCGGCGTCGACCAGGACTTCAGCGACCCCAAGGCCCCGTCCTCCCACCAGTCGGTGATCCTGCAGCCCGACAAGTCCGCCGTCGGCGGCATGAAGGTCGTCCGGCAGCCGGGCGAGGCCGAGCAGGCCGCGTCCTACACGCCGTCGGCGAGCTGAGACACGGCGAAGGGCCCCGAACCGGATGGTTCGGGGCCCTTCGTCATGCCGGGTGCCGGAGCGCTACGGGAGCTGGGCCGCCCGCGCCTCGCGCCGGTTGTCCCGGAAGTTGTTCACCCGGCGGGCCGTGGCGAACAGCGGGATCACGGCGCCGAGGACGAGCTGCAGCGCACAGCCGGTCTGGAGCAGCAGCTGGCCACCGGGGGCGTCGAACGCCCACGCGGCCAGCAGACCCATGCTCAGCACGATCCACGACAGCATCGCGACGGCGAGGCGGCCGCGCGGCTTCGGGTACTCGACGCGGCTCACCATGAGCCACGCGGTGCCGATGATCGCGAGGAGCGTCGCCACGAAGGGCAGCTCCAGGAGCACGATCGAGACCACGGTCAGCGCGCCGAACG
Organism: Streptomyces sp. KL116D; assembly: GCF_030766975.1. Taxonomy (NCBI): domain Bacteria; kingdom Bacillati; phylum Actinomycetota; class Actinomycetes; order Kitasatosporales; family Streptomycetaceae; genus Streptomyces; species Streptomyces sp. KL116D. Next base: position 10,443 of record NZ_JASERH010000150.1, read on the forward strand.
GCGACGGCATGCCCTGGAAGGTGCCGTCCTTCACCGTCACGCACGAGAACCGCGCAAGCCGCAGCACCACCGCCAGCAGCACCACGATGGCCCCGACCGCCGCGACTCTCTGGTGCGCGTCGTCGGCGACCATGCCGTAGACGAGGACGAAGTACGCGGGCGCCAGGCCGAAGCTGATGAGGTCGGAGAGGTTGTCCAGCTCCGCGCCCATCGGCGACGACCGCAGCTTGCGGGCCACCAGACCGTCGAACAGGTCGAAGATCGCGGCGGCCAGCATCAGGATCACGGCGGTCGCGGCGGAGTGCCGCGCCATGCCCGAGTCGTTGCTGCCCTGGATGTGCGGGATCAGGATGCCGGTCGTCGTGAAGTAGACGGCCATGAAGCCGCACGTCGCGTTACCGAGCGTGAGGGTGTCCGCTATCGACAGGCGCAGTGAGAGCGGCATCTCCTCCGCGTCGTCCGCCTCGTCCGTCTCGGGCACCCAGCCCGCTTGCGTCTCCGGATCAGTCACGGTCAATGCGAGTCACCCCAGCCACCGTCTTCTGGCCCACCTCGACATCGACCTCGACTCCCTCGGGGAGGTAGATGTCGACGCGCGAGCCGAACCGGATCAGACCGATGCGCTCGCCCTGCTCCACCTTCGTGCCCTGGGGGATGTACGGCACGATGCGGCGGGCGACGGCTCCGGCGATCTGGATCATCTCGATGTCACCGAGCTCGGTCTCGAAGTGCCAGACCACGCGCTCGTTGTTCTCGCTCTCCTTGTTGAACGCCGGCACGAAGCCGCCCGGGATGTGCTCGACGGACGTCACGGTGCCCGCGAGGGGGGCGCGGTTCACGTGGACGTTCAGCGGGCTCATGAAGATCGCGACGCGGGTGCGTCCGTCCTTCCACGGCATGATGCTCTGCACCACGCCGTCGGCCGGGGAGATGACCCGGCCCGGGGCGATCTCGCGCTCGGGGTCGCGGAAGAACCACAGCATGCCGGCCGCCAGAGCGGTGGTCGGGACGGCGAGTGCTGCTGCCTTCTTGGAACGGCGCGAGCGCGCCAGGCTGAGGGCAGCCGTGGCGACGGTCGGGAGAAGCCACGGCGATGCTCCGCGCGCAAGGCGACCACCGAGGAAGCCGTCGCGTGGTGCAGAGGTTTGGCTGTGGGGCATGGATGACCTTCGTAGCGGATGAGGCCGCGCTGGATACGGGGGGACGGCGGCTTTTCCGGGGATGCTATCGGTTGCGAGCCACAACTGGGCAAGCCAGGAAGCCGAGTCGACGGCCGAAGAGTGTTGACGGGGTGTGATCTTCCTTGCGAAGAAAACACCCCGTAACAGGACATCTCGCCCAGGCTCAGCCCTGGAAGCGATACTCCTCGAGGAGTCGACGACCAATGATCATTTTCTGGATTTCGGCGGTACCTTCACCGATCAGCAGCATCGGCGCCTCACGGTACAGACGCTCGATCTCGTACTCCTTCGAGAACCCGTAACCACCGTGAATCCGGAACGCGTCCTCCACGACTTCTTTGCAGTATTCGGAGGCCAGGTACTTGGCCATTCCCGCTTCGAGGTCGTTTCGTTCCCCGGAGTCCTTTTTGCGTGCTGCATTCACCATCATCGCATGGGCGGCCTCGACCTTGGTAGCCATCTCGGCCAGCTTGAACTGGATCGCCTGGTGCTGGGCGATCGGCTTGCCGAAAGTGTGACGTTGCTGGGCGTACGAGACACCCAGCTCAAATGCACGCTGTGCGACGCCACAGCCACGCGCCGCCACATTCACGCGCCCGACTTCGACGCCGTCCATCATTTGGTAAAACCCTCGGCCGGTCTCGCCGCCGAGTACACGATTGGCCGGAATGCGCAGGTCGTCCATCACCAGTTCCGTGGTGTCGACGCCCTTGTACCCCATCTTGTCGATCTTCCCGGGGATGGTGAGGCCGGGACGGACCTCGCCGAAGCCGGGTTCCTTCTCCACGAGGAAGGTCGTCATCGACTTGTGCGGGGCGGTGCCCTCGGGGTGGCCTTCGTCACTTCGCGTGAGAACCGCCACAAGCGTTGACGTGCCGCCGTTCGTCAGCCACATCTTCTGACCGTTCAGGACGTACTCGTCGCCGTCCTTGACCGCCTTCGACGTGATCGCCGACACATCGGAGCCGAGCGCCGGCTCGGACATCGAGAACGCGCCGCGCACCTCGCCGAGCGCCATCCGCGGAAGGAAGTACTCCCTCTGCTCCTGCGTCCCGTGCTGCTTGAGCATGTAGGCCACGATGAAGTGGGTGTTGATGATGCCGGAGACCGACATCCAGCCACGCGCTATCTCCTCCACGCACAGCGCGTAGGTGAGCAGCGACTCGCCGAGCCCCCCGTACTCCTCGGGGATCATCAGCCCGAACAGACCCAACTCCTTGAGCCCGTCGACGATCGCCTGCGGATACTCGTCGCGGTGCTCCAGCTCGGTGGCGACCGGGATGATCTCCTTGTCCACGAAGTCGCGGACGGTGGACAGGATTTCCTGCTGGACGTCGGTGAGACCGGCGGTCCGGGCGAGTCGCGCCATGGCTACTTCTCCTGCTGCTCGAGTTCGGGGCGGCCGGGCTGCTCGCCGCCGCGCTCCTTGATGTACGTCTCGGTGGGCACCATCACCTTGCGGCGGAAGACGCAGACGAGCGTGCCGTCCTGCTTGTAGCCCTTGGTCTCGACGTACACGATCCCGCGGTCGCTCTTCGACTTCGAGGGCGTCTTGTCCAGGACGGTCGTCTCGCCGTAGATCGTGTCGCCGTGGAAGGTCGGCGCGACGTGCTTGAGCGACTCGACCTCCAGGTTGGCGATCGCCTTGCCCGACACGTCCGGGACCGACATCCCGAGCAGCAGGGAGTAGATGTAGTTCCCGACGACGACGTTCTTGCCGAAGTCCGTCGTCTTCTCCGCATAGTTGCTGTCCATGTGGAGCGGGTGGTGGTTCATCGTCAGCAGGCAGAAGAGGTGGTCGTCGTACTCCGTGACCGTCTTCCCGGGCCAGTGCTTGTAGACGTCCCCGACGGTGAACTCTTCGTAGGTGCGGCCGAATTGCATGGTGCTTACGCCTCCGGGGCCTCGAACTTGCTGGTGCGCTGCATGCCGGCGGCCCGGCCCTTGCCGGAGATGACCAGGGCCATCTTGCGGCTGGCCTCGTCGATCATCTCGTCGCCGAGCATCGCCGAGCCCTTCTTGCCGCCCGCCTCGGACGTGCAGTACTCGTACGCGTCGAGGATCAGCTCGGCGTGGTCGTAGTCCTCCTGCGAGGGCGAGAAGACCTCGTTGGCCGCGTCGACCTGGCCGGGGTGCAGCACCCACTTGCCGTCGAAGCCCAGGGCGGCGGCGCGGCCCGCGACCTCGCGGAAGCCGTCCACGTTCTTGATCTGGAGGTAGGGGCCGTCGATCGCCTGGAGGTCGTTCGCGCGGGCCGCCATCAGGATCTTCATCAGGATGTAGTGGTAGGCGTCCGCGCCGTAGCCGGGCGGCTGCTCGCCGACGACCAGGGACTTCATGTTGATGGAGGCCATGAAGTCGGCCGGGCCGAAGATGATCGTCTCGGTGCGCGGGGACGCCTCGGCGATCGCGTTCACGTTGTTCAGGCCCTGCGCGTTCTCGATCTGCGCCTCGATGCCGATCTTGCCGACCTCGAAGCCCATCGTCTTCTCGATCTGCGTGAGCAGCAGGTCCAGGGCGACGACCTGGTCGGCCGTCTGGACCTTCGGCAGCATGATGCAGTCGAGGTTCTGGCCGGCGCCCTCCACGACGGTCACGACGTCGCGGTAGGTCCACTCGGTCGTCCAGTCGTTGACCCGCACGACGCGCGTCTTGCCCGTCCAGTCACCCTCGTTGAGGAACTTGACGATGGTGTGCCGGGCCTCCGGCTTGGCCAGCGGGGCGCAGGCGTCCTCCAGGTCCAGGAAGACCTGGTCGGCGGCCAGGCCCTGGGCCTTCTCCAGGAAGCGCGGATTGCTGCCCGGGACGGCGAGACAGGAACGGCGCGGCCGAAGGCGGTTGACGGAGCTGGTCATGCGGGGACCTCCAACGGGTCGAGGTTGTTCGCTTTCCGGATCTCGTCGACGATACGGCCGATGATCTCCGTGATGCCGAAGTCCTTGGGGGTGAAGACGGCGGCCACACCCGCCCGCTTCAGGTCCTCGGCGTCTGCATTCGGAATGATGCCTCCGACGATCACCGGGATGTCGGGGGCGCCCGCCTCGCGCAGCCGGTCGAGGACGTCCGGCACCAGCTCGGCGTGCGACCCGGACAGGATCGACAGGCCGACGCAGTGCACGTCCTCGGCGAGCGCGGCGGACACGATCTGCTCGGGAGTGAGCCGGATGCCCTGGTAGACCACCTCGAACCCGGCGTCGCGGGCCCGCACGGCGATCTGCTCGGCGCCGTTCGAGTGGCCGTCCAGGCCCGGCTTGCCGACCAGCAGACGCAGCCGGCCGCCGAGTTCGTCACCGGTGCGGCGGACCTTCTCGCGGACGAGGGCGAGCGGCGTGCCCTCCTCGGCGGTCACCGCGACCGGCGCCGACGAGACGCCCGTGGGCGCCCGGAACTCGCCGAACACCTCGCGCAGCGCCTCCGACCACTCGCCGGTCGTGACGCCGGCGCGGGCGCACTCGAGGGTGGCCTCCATGAGGTTCTCGGTGCCCGCGGCGGCCTCCTTGAGGCGCTCCAGGGCCTGGCCGGTGGTCGGGTAGTGGAACGGGTCGCCCATGCCCTGCCGGTCGCTCGACTCCTGGCGCGTGGTGCGCCAGTCGCCGATGGCCCCGACGACCTTCGCCTCGACCTGGTGGTCCACCGTCATGATCGCGGCGTCCAGGTCGGCGGTGAGCGGGTTCGGCTCGGTCGACTCGTAGATGTTCACGCCGACGATCTTCTCGTCGCCGCCCTCGATCCGGGCGCGGCGCTCGGCGTGCGAGGAGACGAGCTGCGACTTGAGGTAGCCGGACTCGACGGCGGCCATCGCGCCGCCCATCTCCTGGATCCGGTCGATCTCCGCGAGGGAATCGGCGACGAGCTCGTCGACCTTCTTCTCGATGACGTGCGAGCCCGCGAAGATGTCCTCGTACTCCAGCAGGTCGCTCTCGTGCGCCAGGACCTGCTGGATGCGCAGTGACCACTGCTGGTCCCAGGGGCGGGGCAGGCCCAACGCCTCGTTCCAGGCGGGCAGTTGGACGGCCCGGGCGCGCGCGTCCTTCGACAGCGTCACGGCCAGCATCTCCAGCACGATCCGCTGGACGTTGTTCTCCGGCTGCGCCTCGGTCAGGCCGAGCGAGTTCACCTGCACGCCGTACCGGAAACGGCGCTGCTTCGGGTTCTCGATGCCGTACCGCTCGCGCGTGATCTGATCCCAGATCCGCCCGAACGCCCGCATCTTGCACATCTCCTCGATGAAGCGGACACCCGCGTTCACGAAGAAGGAGATGCGGGCCACGACGTCCCCGAACTTCTCGGCGGGGACCTGCCCTGAGTCGCGTACGGCATCGAGAACCGCGATGGCGGTGGACATCGCGTACGCGATCTCCTGGACCGGAGTGGCCCCCGCCTCCTGAAGGTGGTACGAGCAGATGTTGATCGGGTTCCACTTGGGGATGTGGGACACCGTGTAGGCGATCATGTCGGTCGTCAGACGCAGCGAGGGGCCCGGCGGGAAGACGTGCGTCCCCCGCGACAGGTACTCCTTCACGATGTCGTTCTGCGTCGTGCCCTGGAGCGTCGCGATGTCCGCGCCCTGCTCCTCCGCGACGACCTGGTAGAGCGCCAGAAGCCACATGGCGGTGGCGTTGATGGTCATCGAGGTGTTCATCTGCTCCAGGGGGATGTCCTGGAACAGGCGCCGCATGTCACCGAGATGGGAGACGGGGACGCCGACCCGGCCGACCTCGCCGCGGGCGAGGACGTGGTCGGGGTCGTACCCGGTCTGGGTCGGCAGGTCGAAGGCGACCGACAGGCCCGTCTGCCCCTTGGCGAGGTTGCGCCGGTACAGCTCGTTGGACGCCTCCGCCGTGGAGTGACCGGCGTAGGTCCGCATCAGCCACGGCCGGTCCTTCTGACGCTCAGTCATGAGCCGCTGCTCCTCTGGGTGTTCAGACGTTGCGGAAGCGGTTGATGGCGTCGATGTGCTGGGCGCGCTTCTCGTGGTCGCGCACGCCCAGGCCCTCCTCGGGGGCGAGCGCGAGGACGCCGACCTTGCCCTGGTGGAGGTTGCGGTGCACGTCGTAGGCCGCCTGCCCGGTGTCCTCCAGGGAGTAGACCTTGGAGAGCGTCGGGTGGATCTTGCCCTTGGCGATCAGGCGGTTGGCCTCCCACGCCTCGCGGTAGTTGGCGAAGTGCGAGCCGATGATGCGCTTCAGCGACATCCACAGGTAGCGGTTGTCGTACTCGTGCATGTAGCCCGAGGTCGAGGCGCAGGTGGTGATGGTGCCGCCCTTGCGGGTGACGTAGACCGAGGCGCCGAAGGTCTCGCGGCCGGGGTGCTCGAAGACGATGTCGATGTCCTCGCCGCCGGTGAACTCGCGGATGCGCTTGCCGAAGCGCTTCCACTCCTTGGGGTCCTGGGTGCGCTCGTCCTTCCAGAACTTGTAGCCCTCGGCGTTGCGGTCGATGACCGCTTCGGCGCCCATGGACCGGCAGATGTCGGCCTTCTCGGGGGAGGAGACGACACAGATCGGGTTGGCGCCGCCGGCCAGCGCGAACTGCGTGGCGTACGAGCCGAGGCCGCCGGAGGCGCCCCAGATGAGGACGTTGTCGCCCTGCTTCATGCCGGCGCCGTTGCGCGAGACCAGCTGGCGGTAGGCGGTGGAGTTCACCAGACCGGGAGCGGCGGCCTCCTCCCAGCTGAGGTGGTCCGGCTTCGGCATCAGCTGGTTGGACTTGACGAGCGCGATCTCGGCGAGGCCGCCGAAGTTCGTCTCGAAGCCCCAGATGCGCTGCTCGGGGTCGAGCATCGTGTCGTTGTGGCCGTCGCTCGACTCCAGCTCGACGCTGAGGCAGTGCGCGACGACCTCGTCGCCCGGGTTCCAGGCGTTCACGCCGGGGCCGGTGCGCAGCACGACGCCCGCCAGGTCGGAGCCGATGATGTGGTACGGCAGGTCGTGGCGCTTGGTCAGCTCGCTGAGCCGGCCGTAGCGCTCCAGGAACCCGAAGGTCGACAGCGGCTCGAAGATCGAGGTCCAGACCGAGTTGTAGTTGACCGAGGAGGCCATCACGGCCACCAGGGCCTCGCCCGGACCGAGCTCGGGCACCGGCACGTCGTCCAGGTGGATCGACTTGCGGGGGTCCTTCTCGCGGGACTCGAGCCCCGCGAACATCTCCGTCTCGTCCTTGTGCACGGTGATCGCGCGGTACGAGTCGGGGAGCGGCAGGGCGGCGAAGTCGGCAGACGTGGCGGTCTGCGACTGGATCGCGTCCAGGATGTCCTTCACGGTGGTGCCTCCGGCGGTGAGCGTCTGAGGGGAACGCTGAGTCGGGTGTGGCTGCAGGGAACTGAGGGGTGTGCCGTCGGTTCGGCGGATGGTGCTGTGGCAGCGCTTGGTGTGGCGCGGAAGGTTGCCTGTGACGCAGGCGTCCGGGCGCACGGGTCACGGTCTGTCGTGGCTCGTGGGGACAGCCGGCGTACGGAAGTTCTCTGCACGCCGGCCGCCCGGACACCTTCAACGTATGGCACACCGTGACAGCTGGCAAGGCACTGCGTGCCATTGGTTGCGCTCAGATGAAATCTTTACGGTTCAGGCGAGCGATGATCGATCATCCGTGGTCAGGGAGGGGTTTCGACCGTCACAAGGGATCGATGATCGATCACGGGGGTCGGTGAGCGGGTGGGGCGGGGCAGGAGAAGGGCGCTTGACGTGGCACGCAGTGCCACGTCAAGCGCCCGGGTGTGAACCGTTCTCAGGTCTGTACGAGTGAGAAGTCGTCCACCGTCACGTTCCCCACCGCCGGGAGGGACAGGCCGAAACTGATCGCCGTGCTGCCCGACGGGACGGCCGGCGTCGTGAACACCGCGTGCTGCCAGACCGACGGCGACGGTGCGTACGCCGGTGAGCCCGTCCAGTACGCCCAGGCGCCGCCGGTGCCCCGCAGGGCCACGCTGATCTTCACCGGGGCGCCGGCCGGCCAGCTGCCCTTGAACCACAGGCCGAGCGTGTAGCTGCGGCCCGCGGTGACGGCCGGGGCGCAGGCGCCGGTGTCCTGACGGGTGACGAGCTTGCGGTCGCCGTCCGTGTAGGAGGTGACGTCGACTCTCTGCGCGCGTGAGCCGGTGCGGGCGTCCGTCGTGTACGTCCAGGAGTACGTGTTGGTGCCGTAGCCGCCCAGCTGGAAGCAGGTCGGCACGCCGCCCGACGACGCCTCCAGGGAGGCGTTCTGGAGCGTCGAGGTGGGGGCCGGACCCGGGACGCCGGGCCGCAGCGGACCGCCGACCACGGCGTCGACCGTGGCGACCGCCGTGCCGCGGGCGGCGAGCCAGTCCAGGAAGGCGTCCAGGAGTGCGGGCGTCGTCGCATAGGTGGGCTCGCAGCCGTTGCACACGTGATGGAGGACGATCGGCACCCAGCCGCCACCGTTCGCCTCCGCCCGGGTCACGTAACCCTGCAGCGTGGCCAAGCTGGTCGAGGTGGTCACCGAGTCGTTCGTGCGGACCGCGTACGGGTTCGGGGGCGGGACCGCGTTCGCGTACGGACACCCGCCGCACGACCCAGGAGTGACCAGGCCGCCCACGTCGCGCGCCGAGTTGTAGCCGCAGTCGGCGACGTAGCCCTGGGTGGCCGCCGTGTCGGCGCCGAAGGGGTAGGCGAAGTTCTTGACGCTCAGACCGAGCTTCAGCAGGGCCACCCGGTCGTTGCAGATCTCGCGGCGCTGGTCGTCGGGGCTCAGGTCCGGCAGCCGGGCGTGGGTGGCGGTGTGCCCGCCGATCTCCTGTCCGCCGGCCGCGAGTTGCTTCACCTGAGCGGCTGTCAGATGCCCGGCGTCACCGAGGCGGTCGCTGTTCACGTAGAACGTGGCCTTCATGCCGTGGTCGTCGAGGATCGGCTTCACGGTGGTGAAGTGGTCGGCGGTCCCGTCGTCGAACGTGAGTGAGACGGTCACCGGCCCCGGGGCCGCGTGGGCGGCGGTGGCCGCGGGGACCAGGACGGCCGCGAGAGCGGCCAGGACGGCGAGTGCGGCGAGCTTGGCCCGCGCGGGTAAGTGTCGTCTTGTCATGGCGAGTTGGACCTCTTCTCCGGATGTGTTCGATGGGGTGGGACGGGTGAGGACGGCGCTGCCGGACGGCGCGGGGCCCCGGCGGACGGCCTACCGGCCGCCCCACGCCACGAAGCCTGCGAACAGGAACTCCGTGTTGTCGCCCCGGATGCCGACCGCCCCGGGCCGCGCCAGCTCCCCGGGCTCGTCGTCCACGACGTCGAGCACACGGCGGCCCGCCAGATCGAGGGTGAGGCGGACGCGGCCGTCGGCGAGGGTGCCGGCCGAGGTGCTCACCGGGTACCAACTCCCCATCGGGGCAGGCGCACGGGCGTGCGCCAGCGTGACGTACGTGCCGCCGTTCGACGTGCCGCCCCGCGTCTTGCGCTTCACCGCGACCTCGCCGTCCCGGCGTGCCACGCTCACCGCGTACGTCTCCTGCTCGCTGTGGAAGCGCAGCCAGATGTGCACCCCGTCGTACCGCCGCGACGGGGTGCGCCCCGTCGTCACCATCCGCTGCACGCGCAGCCGCAGCCGCACCGTCGTCCGCCCGAAGTCCCTTCTGCGGCTGGCGAGCCGGAACACCGCCGAGTCCGTGCCGGTGGCCGAGCGGGCGTCCGGGCCGTCGCCGTCGGGCACGCCGGTCCAGCCCGCGCCGTCCCTGCCGAACAGCGAGCCGCTCGTCATGGTCCAGTCGGGGGAGTGGCGGACGTGCGCCCGGTTGGGGTGCCAGTACGCGAACTCATTGGTGACCAGGCCCTGTTGGGGGAAGCGGGGGCGGAACGCCCCGTCCCCGGTGTCGCCGCCGGACAGACCGAACGCCATCAGCAGGGCCGCGATCAGTGCGAGCGCCGCCGCGATCAGCGCCCACCGCCGCGGGCCCCAACGGCGTACCAGCGGCAGCACCCTCATGGTGTGCCCCCGCCGGGCCCGGTCAGCGACGCCGCGTCGAACCCGGGCCACGGCTGCAGCGGCGACCCCCGGTACGCGCTCAGCGCGATGCCGCCCGTGCCGCCGTACGCCGGGACCTCCAGGGCGGACGTGCCGGCCACCCGCACCAGCGTGACGTCGGGCCGCACCGTGATGGTCACGGTCCGCCGGTCCGCCCGCGCGAGCTTGCGCGACGTCACCCGCCCCACCCCGGGGTCCGGTCCCGTCAGCACCGATACCCAGCCCTTCGACATCCGGACGGTGAGCTGTTCGCGGGCGCCGCGCCGCACGGTCACACTGGCGTGCAGCCCTCGCTCGGTCAGTCCGGTGACCGTCGTGCGCAGCGTGTAGTCCGTCCACCTCCTGCTGTGCCGGGGGTCGTACGCGGCGTACGACCATCCGCGGGTGCCGACCGGCTGCACCCGGCCCCCGCCGACCACGACCGCGGAACGCGTCCAGCCCGCGCCGTGCGGCTTCCGCTCCAGCCACGGCCCGACGCCGTCGAAGGGGCGGGCCCGGGTCGTCGCGGCCCGGTCAGAGGCGAGTCGCACCCGGCCGACCGCGGGCCAGTCCGGCACGCCCCGCCGGGACAGGATGAGGGCGATGCCGCCGGTGCCGCGGGCCCCGTACGCGTGCTGCGTGGACACCTGCACCGTCCCGTCCACGGTCACCGTCGTGCGGGCCCCGGCCGCGCGCACCCGCACCGTGTGCCGGGCGCCGGGCAGCAGCTGACGCTCCGCCACCACTGACTGTCCGAGCACCAGTTGGAGCCTGTCGTACGAGACGCGCGCCGCCACCTGCGCGGGCGAACCCACCCGGGCGGACACGCTGACGCCGCCACCGCGCGGATCGAGCGCCCGTACGTCGGCGGTCACCGTGTAGTGGTCCCAGTCGGCGGACCCGTACGGCGCGTAGGCCGCGTACCGGTAGGGGCCACTGCGCGGGTGGGGGCCCTTGCCGGTGAGGAAGCGCAGGTCGGTCAGGGGCTTCCAGTCGTTGCCCGTCCAGCGCTGCGGCGCCCGCAGCGGATCCCCGGTCGCGGGCACCGGCGTACGGGCCGTGACCTGCCGCAGCAGCGCATCCGCTGTGGTGTCCGCGAAGACCTCGAGGCGCTGGTACTGCTGGGCGACCGTGGAGCGCCGGCCGACCGGCTGCGCGGTGCCCGTCTTGTCCGAGAGGGCCGCGACGAAGAGGCGGTTGAGCAGATCGTGGACGTAGGCGGAGGCATGGTCGCCGGGGCGCGCGTTCTCCGAGAACGGGTACGCGAACAGCCGCGGCGTCGCCAGCCCGTGCTCCCTGAACTCCTTCAGGGACGTGTCGAGGTCCGCGCGCACCCGCTGCTCGTAGCGCGCCTGCGACTCCGGCCGCCCGGTGGAGGCCAGGTAGCGGCGGTTGATCAGCAGCGAGCCGGTCTCGCCGTCCGGGCCCGTGCGGCTGCGGGTGTGCAGGTCATGGGTGTGGTTCTGGAAGTCCCAGCGGCCGGAGTTGTCCATCCGGTCGATCTCCTGCCAGGACAGGTAGTAGGGCCGCTTCACCGAGACCTTGCCGGTGATCAGGAACGACACGGCGTGCATGCGGTGGCGGGCCAGGATGCGGTCCGCGTAGGTCCACAGGCCGTGCGTGCCGTCGTCGAAGGTGAGCAGGACCGAGCGCTGCGGCACCGGGCCGCCGAGCAGGTACCTCACGAACTCGTCGACGGTGAGCGTGCGGTAGCCGGCCGCCGACAGGGCCGCCATCTGCCGTTCGAAGGCCTGGGGGCCGACGACGTACTTGCTCGGACTGCCCTTCGCGATGTCGTGGTAGGTGAGCACGACGGGCGCGGCCCGCTCGGGCAGCCCGGCCGCCATGCCCCGCCAGCGCTCCCGTGCCGCCCCGTCGACCGGAGCGGCCGGGGTGTCCTCCTGCCGCGTCACGAACCGCTGGTCCTGGTACAGCCGCCAGGCCACCAGGAACGGCACGGCCAGCACGACCACGGTGAGCAGCGTCAGGACGACCCGCACCCCGCGCCGTGCGACCCGCACCGTCCACCGGGGCCGCACCCGCGTCACAGTGAAGACCATGGCGGCCAGCTCCCCCGGGTGAGGACCAGCAGGTACACGAACACGACGAGCGCCGCCGTGAGCAGCGCGGCCGTGATCCGGCCCGCCCCGCGCACCGGCTGCCTCATGACCGACTCCTCGACCACACGCCGCGCCGGATCGTGAGCAGCGAGTACGGCAGCAGCCACGACAGCAGCAGCGACGACAGCAGGCTCATCAGCGGCCGGCAGCGCCAGTTCGCGTCCCCCGGGTTGTCGACCTTGAAGGCGAGCCCCCAGACCGTGCCCTTGAGGATGATCCCCGCGAGATACAGGCCGGTCAGGAACCACAGCCCGTGGTACGGCGCCCAGACCAGGTGGCGTACGGCCATCAGGGGCGCGCACAGCACCCACAGCACGTGCCCGTAGAAGAGGACGGCGGGTCCGAGTCCCCTGCGCCACATGAATGTCCCGGTGAAAAAGAGATTACGGATGAAACTCTTCTTCCAGCGCACTTGCTGCCGCATGAAGGGCCGAAATCGTGCGGGTACCGTCGTCCACACTCTCGCCGATTGCACATAGCCGATGCGCCACGGCAGTTCGGGGTGGTCGGCTTCTTTGACGAAGGGCGAGTCCGAATATCGCTTCTTCAATTTCCGGCCTTTCCAGCACTGTCCGAGAACATATCCCGTCAGTTGTCGGTCGGTGGCGAAGCGGAATTCGCCGCCGAGAAACCGGTCGCCCGCCCACGCGGGCAGATAGTTGTAGATGGCGTCGCGGCGGAACACGGCGAGCGGTCCCGACACGCACGACACCGAGCCGAAGGTGGCCTCCGCCGCCTTCGCGACTCTGAACTGCCCCTCGTACCAGACGTCTTGCGTGCGGGAGAGCAGTGAGTCGTCGGGGTTGAGGGCGCGGGCGTGGCCGCTGACCGCGCCCAGCTCCGGGTGGTGCACCAGCGCCGTGACGCAGCGCTGCAGGGCGTCGGGCGCCAGCAGGCAGTCGGAGTCGGTGAACGCGATGACCTCGCCCGTGGCCTGCTCGGCGGCCTTCACCAGAGCGTGCTTCTTGCCGACGTTCTCCTCCAAGTAGAGGACCTTCAGCGGTAGTTCGCGCTCCAGCCGGCCCAGGATCGCGCGCGTGCCGTCCTCGGACGCGTCGTCCACGACGACGACTTCCAGATCCGGGTAGTCGCTTCCGGCCATCGAGCGCACGCACTCCTCGATGCCCTCCTCCTCGTCCTTCACGGCCACCAGAAAGCTGACCCGCGGGACGTCGGGCAGCGCGGGGAACCGGTCGAGGCGGCGGGGGCGGTGGTGCAGGATGCGCACCGACGGGTCGTCGTAGCGGCTGTAGGCGATGAACAGCATCGCGATCGTCACCGACAGGACCGTGAACCCGTAGCCGAGCAGCAGCGGTGCCTGCACCAGGCGCGGCGCCTCGCGCGCCAGCACGAGCAGCAGCGGCAGCAGCACGATCACCACGACGAGCCGCCGTGCCGCGTGCCGCACGCCCGGGTCCATCCGGTCCGCGAAGCGGACCAGGCGGCCGCGCGGACCGGCGTCCCGGAACCGCCCGGGGCGCGGCGGGGCGAGGGTGAGGGGTGCGGTCACGGGCGGCGGGGGCGCCGCCCACGGATCGGGGAGGGGCTCCGTCTCCAGGCTCATACGACCGCCCTGCGCTTGAAGTCCTGCAGCCGGTACGTGGTGTCCAGGACCGGCACCCGGTCGGGGATCCACGACAGGTCCTGAAGCGGCTGCACGGAGTGGATCAGGACCAGGTCCCAGGGCAGTTCGCGGGGGTTCGTCACCGCCTTCAACGGCTGCCCCTCGACGGTCAGTTCGGGCACCAGTGGATCCGCGTACGCCACCTCGGCGCCGGCCGTGCGCAGCCCGGCCAGGATCTCCACCGACGGCGACTCGCGCACATCGGCGACCCCGGGCTTGTAGGCGACGCCCACGATCAGGATCCGGGCCCCGCGCAGCGCCGTCCCGGCGTCGGCGAGGACCTCGCGGGCCCGCCGTACCACCTGGTGGGGGCGGGTCGCGATGGCGGTCATCGCGGTGTCGATCAGCGGCGAGGCGACCCGCCGCTCACGCAGCTGCCACAGCAGGTAGTGCGGGTCGCACGGAATGCAGTGCCCGCCGACGCCGGGCCCCGGGAAGAACGGCATGAACCCGTACGGCTTCGTCGCCGCGGCCTCGATGACCTCGATGGCCTCCAGGCCCAACTCCCCGCAGATGGTGGCGAATTCATTGGCCAGGGCGATGTTCACCGCCCGGAAGGTGTTCTCCAGGAGCTTGGTCATCTCCGCCGCCTCCGGCGAGAGGACCTCGTGCACCCGGGCACCGGTGCGCCGCAGCATGTCCGCCGCGCGCCGGGTGCACTCCGGGCTCACCCCGCCGATCACCCGGGGTGTGGTGTCCTGCGTGTGCGCGGCGTTGCCCGGGTCGATCCGCTCCGGCGCGTACGCCACGCACACGTCCTGCGGCACGGCCAGGCCCCGCTCGGCGAGCGGGCGGAGCAGCAGGTCGCGGGTGGTGCCCACATAGCTGGTCGAGGTCAGGACGATGGCCTGCCCCGGCACGGCCTGCTCGACCGCGGAGCGGCACGCGCCCTCCAGGGCCCGCAGGTCCGGCACGAGATGGTCGTCGACCGGCGTCGGTACGCAGATCAACACGGTTTCGGCGGCCCGCAGTTCGTTCGGATCCGACGTCAACAAGAAGCGCTGGCTGGGTAGTTGACGGCGCAGGCGCGCATGGTCGGTGGGCAGCAGATCCACGTCGTACGCGCGGATCGCGGCGAGCCGTCGCTCGTCGACGTCGACGCCGATCACCCGCACCCCGGAGTCGAGCAGGGCGAGCGCGGTCGGCAGGCCGACATATCCAAGTCCGATGATGCCTACGACCGGCGTCGCGGCATGCGTGAATAACTCTTCTGAAGCACCCACTGGAAATCCCCCTGATCCCCGGTCCCCCGATATCCGGTCTCCCCCCTGGATCGCGGATATGGACGCCGCGGACGCGGAATCGGTCGGATTGGCACAAGGCGTCAGCATGCCACGGGGTTCAGTGCACCGGGGAGATACCGAATAGGTTCGTACAGCTGCGGTGGATGGGGTGGACAATCAGTCGGGCACGCAGGGCGAACCACCGCACTGCATGTGGCCGGTCATCGGTCCTGGAAGTCCTGCCTGCCGGTTGCGAATTTCCGGCTACCGGCTATGGGGCGAGGGAACTGGTTACCGATTCACCGATTCCTGAGGGCTTCCTCGATCGTCCGCATCACTTCCGCCAGCGGCGCGTCCGTGCGGGCCACGGTCACCAGCACCTCATCGGTGTGCGACACCTGCGCGGCGGGGGCCGGTGCGGCGGGCGTGCGGCCCGCACCGATGCCGGTGCCGAACGTGCGCCGCACGATGGCGAAGGCGTGGTCCAGCTGGCTCTCCACATCGCCCTGGCCGCCGGCCCGCAGCCAGCGTCGCAGCACGTGGTTGTGGGCGGTCACGACGGCGGACGCGGCGACCTCGGCGAGCAGCGGGTCGTCGTTGCCGTCGTGGTGGGCCTGCTCGTCGAAGTGGCCCAGGAGGTAGCGGGTGAAGAGGCGCTCGTAGCGGGAGACCGAGGCGATCTCGGCCTGGCGCAGCGTCGGCACCTCGCGGGTGAGCTGGTAGCGCGCCACGGCCACCGAGGGCGAGCCCGCGTACATCTTCATGACTTCCTTGATGCCGCGGCACACCGTGTCCAGCGGGTGCTCGAGCGGCGGCGCCGCGTTCAGCACGGCCTCGGCGCGCACCAGGGTGTCGTCGTGGTCCGGGAAGATCGCCTCTTCCTTGGAGCGGAAGTGCCGGAAGAAGGTGCGGCGGGCGACGCCGGCCCGCGCGGCGATCTCGTCGACCGTCGTCGCCTCGTACCCCTTCGTGGCGAACAGCTCCATCGCCGCGGCCGCGAGCTCGCGGCGCATCTTGAGCCGCTGGGCCGCGGCACGGCTGCTCGCGGCGCTCTCGGGCGCGTCCGAGGAGGCACCGGAGGCGCCGGTCGTGGCGGGTGTACGGGAGGACTGGTCGGCCTGGGAAGCGGGCGTCATGCCCCGAACGTACTGCATGTACGTTCCAAGTCGCTCCCCGGTAAGCGGGCCGCCCGATGCTCCGAGCAGCCCGCCCCAGCCGGCTCCGGCCTCCGTACCCGGCTCAGCGCCGGGCATATTCGCGGAAGCCACGGCCCGTCTTGCGGCCGAGGCAGCCCGCGGCCACCAGGTGTTCGAGCAGCGGTGCCGGTGCGAGGCCCGGGTCGCGGAACTCACGGTGCAGCACCTTCTCGATGGCGAGGGAGACGTCCAGGCCCACCACGTCGAGGAGTTCGAACGGGCCCATCGGATAGCCGCCGCCGAGCTTCATCGCGGCGTCGATGTCATCGAGCGACGCGTAGTGCTCCTGGACCATCTTGACCGCGTTGTTCAGGTACGGGAACAGCAACGCGTTCACGATGAACCCGGCGCGGTCCCCGCAGTCGACCGGGTGCTTGCGCACCGTGAGGGTCAGATCGCGGACGGTGGCGTGCACGTCGTCGGAGGTCAGCACGGTCCGCACGACCTCGACGAGCTTCATCGCCGGGGCCGGGTTGAAGAAGTGCATCCCGATGACGTCCTGCGGCCGCGAGGTGGCGCGGGCGCAGGCGACGACGGGCAGCGAGGACGTGGTCGTCGCCAGGATCGCGCCCGGCTTGCAGATCTTGTCGAACGTCGCGAAGAGCTGCTGCTTGATCTCCAGGTCCTCGGCGACGGCCTCCAGGGCGAGGTCGACGTCGGCGAAGGCGTCGTACGAACCGGCCGGGGTGATCAGGGCCAGCGCGGCCTCGGCGGCCTCCGCCTTCATCCGGCCCTTGTCGACAGAACGCTGGAGCGACGTGCCGATACGGGCCTTGGCCTTCTGCGCCTTCTCCTCGCTGCGGGCCGCGAGCACGACCTGGTAGCCGGCCTTCGCGAAGACCTCGGCGATCCCGGAGGCCATGGTCCCCGAGCCCGCGACACCCACCGAGCGGACGGTGCGCAGCGGGGCGGCGAGGGCGTCGGCCAGCGGCGTCAGCGCGTCCCGCACCACCACGGAACTGCCCGGCGCCTCGTACGAGTAGAAGCCGCGGCCCGCCTTGCGCCCGGTCAGGCCCGCCTCGCTGAGCTGCTTGAGGATCGGGGCGGGGGCGTGCAGGCGGTCGTGCGACTCGGCGTACATGGCGTCGAGGACGGTGCGGGCCGTGTCGATGCCGATCAGGTCGAGCAGGGCGAGCGGCCCCATGGGCAGCCCGCAGCCCAGCTTCATCGCGGCGTCGATGTCCTCGCGCGAGGCGTACTTGGCCTCGTACATGGCGGCGGCCTGGTTCAGGTAGCCGAAGAGCAGGCCGTCGGCGACGAATCCGGGCCGGTCGCCGACCGCGACGGGCTCCTTGCCCAGCTCGATCGCGAGATCGGTGACGGCGGCGACGGCGGTCGGCGCGGTCAGCACGCTGGAGACGACCTCGACGAGCTTCATCGCCGGGGCCGGGTTGAAGAAGTGCAGTCCGAGGACGCGCTCGGGCCGTGCCGAGTCGGCGGCGAGCCGGGTCACGGACAGCGCGTTGGTGCCGGTCGCGAGGACGGTCCCGGGCCGCACGATGTCGTCCAGGGCACGGAAGATCTGCTGCTTGATCTCGTACGACTCCGGGGCGACCTCGATCACGAGGTCCGCGTCGGCCGCGGCCTGCAGGTCCGTGAACGTACGGAACCGGGCCAGCAGGTCGGCCCGCTGCTGTTCGGTGAGGTGCTCGCGGCGCACCGCACGCGCCGTCGAGGCCTCCAGGGACGCGACGGCCTGCGCGGTGGCGACCTCGCTGATGTCGATGCCGATGACCTCGCGGCCGGCGCGGGCGAGCACTTCGGCGATGCCGGTGCCCATCGTGCCGAGGCCGACGACGGCGACGGTGGTGAGAGAGGAAGCAGGCGACGACGACGGCGACGGGGACAGGGGAGCGTCCATCCGGGGACTCCAGGAAGTGAGGGTGACGACCGAGGAGCGCACGCGAGGACCCGGGTATGCCGACGGGCCCGTGGCGTACGGGAATTGAGCGCGCTGCGCTGATGGTGAATCGACCGGCCCTGTCCCAAGCCGTGTCGTACCGAACCGACTGACACTCCGGGCGGCTGCGTCACCAGGCCACCGGGAGCTGTGCTGCGGGAGTATGTCCCGCTCACCTGAGCTTAACCGCCGGGTAACGAGCGCGCCAGCCCTTGTCGTTGGCCAGTCTCTGTGATCTACGTCGCCGCAGGCCCGGCGCGTCTACCCTCGACGTCATGGACGAAGAGTCGCGAACGGTGACGGAACGCATCCGGAAGGAATCCGGCGGGACGCCCGCCTTCGAGAAGCTCGCGGCGACGGACGACCGCGATGATCTGGCGGCCGTGCTGACGGCTCCGGAACAGCCCCTGTGGGCCCGCGAGTTGGCCGCGTACCGGCTCGGCCTGGCGGGGGACCGCCGGGCCTTCGAGTCCCTCGTCCTCCTCCTCAACCACCGGGACCCGGAGCGCTGCGCGGCGGCGGCCCGGGCCCTGGCCGCCCTGAACGACCCCCGGACCGCCCGTGCCGCGGCGGCCCTGGCCACGAACGAACTGCGCGTCGCGTACGCCCTCCACCCGGTCCGCCTGCTCACCCAGCTCAGGGCGCCCGAATCGGCGCCGGCCCTGATCGAGACGCTGCGCCGCCGACTGGCCCCCCACGACCCGTACCGCAAGGTGGCGCTCGCCTGCGTCGAGGGCCTCGGCAGCCTCGCGGACCCCCGCGCCCGCGAGGTCCTCACGGACGCGTGCGCCCACCCACGCCTCGCGATGGCGGCCTCGGCGGCCCTGGCGAGGCTGCCGGAACCGTGAATGCGGATGTGGCGGGGCGAAGGTGCAGCGCCCCTCAGGGGCGCGGGGAACTGCGCGAGCAACCACGACGTGCCCGCACGCGGGAACTACCGATGTGTCAACGGCGAGAATCCGGAACCCGGCAGGCCCGCGGAGCGCGGCGCGTACAACTCGGCCTCGCCGGGCGGTAGGTCGCGGTCGCGGGACGGTCCGTGGCAGGCCCAGCCGATCACCGATCCCGACCGCTCCGCGACCAGATCGCCGCCCCGGCCGAACACTTCGCGCCGGCGCGCGGCGTCCCGGGCCACGCTCATCGCATCGAGGTACGTCTGCGGCATCAGTCCGGCGTACGCGAACTGCCAGCCCCGCACCCGCACTTCGGCCACCGCGTCGCAGTCGTCGAGCGTCATCGGCCGGATCAGCAGCGGCGCCGCCGACGTCACCGCGGCACCACCGCGAACGCCTCGATCTCCATCAGGAACTCGGGGCCCACCAGGGCCGCCACCTGGACCGCCGACGCCGCCGGCAGCCGGGCCGGGTCGAGGAACTCGTCGCGGACCGTCCGGACCGCGGGCATCCAGGCCATGTCCGTCACGTAGTACGTCAGCTTCACGACGTCGTCGAACCCGGCCCCGGCGGACGCGAGGCAGCGCCGCAGGTTCTCGAACACCTGGCGCGCCTGCGCGTACGGGTCGCCGCGGCCGACCAGCGCGCCCTTCTCGTCGAGCGCGAGCTGGCCGGACACGGCGATCAGCCGGCCCGTGCCCATGACCACGTGGGTGTACGCCGTGGCCGGTGCCACGCCGTCGGGGGCCGGTATGTGGGTGAGGTGAGTCGTCATGCGGTCATCCTCACCCACCCCCGTACCGCACCGGGGATCAGCCCCTGTACCCCAGGAGGCCGTGCAGCTCGGTGCCGTCGGAGGGACCCGTGGACGCCTTCGTCGTCAGCGGCTTCGGGTCGGGCAGCTTGGCGCAGACCGCGTCGATCTCGCCACCGCTGCGCGGCACGTCGCCGGACGCCAGATAGGCCGACAGGTACCGGTCCAGGCAGGCGTTGCCGCTGAGCGTGATGCCGTGGTTGCCGCCGCCCTGCTCGACGACCAGGCTCGAACCGCGCAGCAGCCGGTGGACCGCGGCGCCGCCCTCGTACGGGGTCGCCGCGTCGTCGGTGGCCTGGAACAGCAGCACCGGCGGGACGGCGGAGTTGGCGACGTCCGTCGGGTGCAGGGACCTCGTCGGCCAGAACGCGCACGGCGCGTTGTACCAGGCGTTGTTCCACGTGGAGAACGGCGCCTTCTCGTGCGCCCGCCAGTTGTCGTCGCGCCACTGGTTCCAGTCGCGCGGCCAGTGCGCGTCACGGCACTGGACGGCGGCGTAGACGCTGTACCCGTTGTCGCCGGCGGCGTCGACCGCGGCGAAGGTCTCGTACGCCTCGACGAGCGGATCGGCGTCCTTGTCGTTCACGTAGGCCGCGAACGCCTCGGCCAGGTGCGGCCAGTAGCCGTTGTAGTAGCCGCCGGGCAGGAACGTGTCCTCCAGTTCCGCGGCCCCGACCTTCTTCCCCGCGGGCTTCTTCGCGAGCGCGTCCCGCATCCGGTACCACGCGGCCTCGACCTTCGCGGGGTCCTTGCCGAGCCGGTACGTCGCGTCGTGCTTCGCCGCCCAGGCCAGGAACGCCTGGTGGCGGGCGTTGAAGGCGTAGTCCTGCCCCATGTTGTCCTGGTACCAGACGCCGGTCGGGTCGACGATCGAGTCCAGGACGAAGCGCCGCACCCGCTCGGGGAAGTACTTCGCGTAGACCGCGCCCAGGTACGTGCCGTAGGAGTAGCCGAAGTAGTTCAGCCGCTTCGCGCCGAGCGCCGCGCGGATCGCGTCCATGTCGCGGACCGCGCTGACCGTGTCGATGTACGGCAGGAGGTCCGCGTACTTGTCGGCGCAGCTCTGCGCGAACGCGGCCGCCCGCTTCAGGTTGGCGTCCTCGATCGCCCCGGAGGAGGGGACGCTCGGCGGGCGCACCGGCGTGAAGTGGCCGGGCCTGCAGTCCAGGGCGGGGCGGCTCGCGCCGACACCGCGCGGGTCGAAGCCGATCACGTCGTACTGCGCCGCGACCTTCGCCGGCAGGCTCGACGCGACGAACCCGGCGAGGGTGAGCCCGCTGCCGCCGGGGCCGCCGGGGTTCACCAGGAGCGGGCCCTGGGACGTCTTCGCCGTGTGCGGGACGCGGGAGAGGGCGAGCGTGATCTGCCGGCCGTGCGGTGCGGCGTGGTCGAGCGGCACTTTCAGCGACCCGCACTGCAGCGTCGGGTAGTCCTTCGTGCCGCACTTCTTCCAGGAAACGGCCGTGTGCGCGGCCGGGCGGGCCGGCCCGGCGTCGGCGCCCACGGCCGGGGCGGTCACGACGGTGCCTGCGGCCAGGGCGGCGATGCCGCACAGGGCTACGGCGCGTTTCTTCATGAGGCCTCCCAGGACGGAGGGGGGTTCGGGGCCGTGAGTCCACGGCCCCCGGCCGCATCGTCCCCGAAACCCTGCCCGGAAGAATCCGTTCTGCCGGAAGTTGACCCGATTGTGCGCAACGGCCGTTCAGAGCAGGGACAGCTGGGTCGGCCCGGGTTCGGCCGGCTCGGGGGCGGCCGCCCGGACCCGGCGCGCGGCGCCCGCCCGGGAGGGCCCGATCCCGAACTCCTCGGCCAGCTCGTGCACCTGCCGGGTCACCCGCCGCTGGTACCACTTCGGGGCGTAGGCGCCCTCCGCGTACAGCCGCTCGTAGCGCCGCACCAGATACGGGTGGTGCCGGCCGAGCCACGTCATGAACCACTCGCGGGCCCCCGGCCGCAGGTGCAGCACCAGCGGTGTCACCGACGTCGCGCCGGCCCTGGCCACCGCCCGCACCGTGGCCCGCAGCTGGTCCGGGTGGTCGCCGAGGAACGGGATCACCGGCGCCATCAGGACCCCGCAGCCGATCCCCGCGTCGGTCAGCGCCCGGACGACGTCGAGCCGCCGCTCGGGCGCGGGGGTGCCCGGCTCGACGGTGCGCCACAGCTCCTGGTCCACGAAGCCGACCGAGACCGAGATGCCGACGTCCGTCACGTCGGCCGCCTGGCGCAGCAGCGGCAGGTCGCGCAGGATCAGCGTGCCCTTCGTCAGGATGCTGAACGGGTTCGCGTGGTCGCGCAGCGCATCGATGATGCCGGGCATCAACCGGTAGCGCCCCTCGGCCCGTTGGTAGCAGTCCACGTTCGTGCCCATCGCGATGTGGTCGCCGTGCCAGCGGCGCGAGGCGAGGTGGCCGCGCAGCAGCTGCGGCGCGTTCACCTTCACCACGATCTGGCTGTCGAAGCCGAGGCCCGTGTCGAGGTCGAGGTAGCTGTGGGTGTTGCGGGCGAAGCAGTAGACGCACGCGTGGGTGCAGCCCCGGTACGGGTTGACGGTCCACTCGAACGGCATCCGGGACGCCCCGGGCACCCGGTTCACGATCGACCGGGCCCGGATCTCGTGGAACGTCACTCCGGCGAACTCGGGGGTGTCGACGGTGCGGCGGACCACCGCGTCCGCGCCGAACAGCGCGGCGTCGGGCGCCCGGCCGTGGTCGGCCCTGTCGTCCGTGGGGCCCGTCGGGTCCGTGAGGTTCTCCCAGCGCATGACGCCTCCTCGGTAGCACTGGCCACACAATAGAACACATGTTCCCTTGATCGTGCGGGCCGTCCGGTGATGCCCGCCAGGACCCGGATTTGGTGGCAGGTACGGGGGGTGGTTGGCTTGGGCGAGCCCCTGAGGAACCAAGTGCTGGAGGAAGAGTCATGGCGCAGGTCGAGGCCACCACGGAACGGGTCGTCGCCGCGAAGCCGGACGACGTGTTCGACGCCCTCGCCGACTACAACGGCACACGCGAGAAGCTGCTCCCCGAGCACTTCAGCGAGTACGAGGTCCGCGAGGGCGGCGACGGCGAGGGCACCCTCGTCCACTGGAAGCTCCAGGCGACCAGCAAGCGCATCCGCGACTGCCTGCTCGAGGTGAGCGAGCCGACCGACGGCGAGCTCGTCGAGAAGGACCGCAACTCCTCGATGGTGACGACGTGGCGGGTGACCCCGGCGGGCGACGGTCGGTCCCGGGTCGTCGTCACGACCGTGTGGAACGGCGCGGGCGGCATCGGCGGCTTCTTCGAGAAGACCTTCGCGCCGAAGGGGCTCGGCCGCATCTACGACGCCGTCCTCGCCAAGCTGGCCACCGAGGTCGAGAAGTGACCGCGTGGAACTGACACGCGCACACTGATCTGCCGCTCACCGTTTCGAGTGGTTTTCGTTTCGCGCCGGTTGTACGCCGTAGGGCTCCGACCGGCGCGTTCGTCGACGAAACCCGTCTGAACAGCGAATCGTCGCGCTTGCCCCCCGTTGTCGCGCAATGCGAGAAATGGGCGGCGCAAGGGCGACGAGGGGAGCTGCAGGTGGGCACGACGACGCTGGTGACCGAGTCGGTCGGGGGGCCGGTGACGGCCCCCGTGCCGGAACCGGCCACCCCGACCGGGCCCCGACGGGCCGCCGCGCCACCGCAGTTGCCCGGCGACGGACTCAGTCCGCGGCGGGTCCGGATGGTCTTCGTCGGTCTGATGCTCGCGCTGCTGCTCGCGGCGCTGGAGCAGATGATCGTCGCCACCGCGCTGCCGAAGATCGTCGGCGAGCTGCACGGTCTCGACAAGATGTCCTGGGCGATCACCGCCTACCTCCTGACGTCCACCATCGGCCTGCCGATCTACGGCAAGCTCGGTGACCTCTTCGGCCGCAAGGGCGTCTTCCAGTTCGCGATCGTCGTCTTCGTCATCGGCTCCGCGCTCGCGGGCCGGGCGCAGAGCATGGACCAGCTCATCGCGTTCCGCGCCGTCCAGGGCGTCGGCGCGGGCGGCCTCATGATCGGCGTGCAGGCGATCATCGGCGACATCGTGCCGCCCCGCGAACGCGGCCGCTACATGGGCCTGATCGGCGCCGCGTTCGGCCTCGCGTCGGTCGCGGGCCCGCTGCTCGGCGGCTACTTCACCGACCACCTCTCGTGGCGCTGGTGCTTCTACTTCAACGTGCCGTTCGGCCTGCTCACCCTCGCGGTCACCGCCGTCGTCCTCAAGCTCCCCAAGCCGCAGAAGAAGGCCCGACTCGACGTCCTGGGCGCCCTGTTGCTCGCCGCGGCCTCCACCTGCCTGGTCCTGCTGACCAGTTGGGGCGGCACCGAGTACGAGTGGGGCGACCGCGTCATCATCGGGCTCGCCGCCGGAGCCGTCGTCTCGGCCGCGCTGTTCGTCCTCGCCGAGAAGCACGCCGCCGAACCGATCATCCCGCTGCGGCTGTTCCGCGACTCCGTCTTCAACCTCAGCGGCCTGGTCGGCATGGTCGTCGGCGTCGCGCTGTTCGGCGCGGCCAGCTATCTGCCGACGTTCCTGCAGATGGTCGACGGCGCCTCGGCCACCGAGTCGGGCCTCCTGATGCTCCCGATGATGGGCGGCGTCGTCGGCGCGTCGATCGTCTCCGGACAGCTCATCAGCCACACCGGCCGCTACAAGCTCTACCCGATCCTCGGCGGCGCCCTGTCCACGCTCGGGATGTACCTCCTGTCCCGCCTCGAAGTGGACACCCCGCGCCTCGAGTACAGCGTCTACATGGCGGTGCTCGGCGCCGGCATCGGCCTGATCATGCCGGTGCTCGTGCTCGCCGTGCAGAACTCCGTGCGCGCCGCCGACCTCGGCACCGCCACCAGCGCCAACAACTACTTCCGGCAGATCGGCGGCAGCGTCGGCGCCGCGATCTTCGGCACCCTCTTCGCCGACCGGCTCGCCGACTCCCTCGCGGACCGGCTGCCGACCGGCGGCGAGCTGCCCGACGCCGAGTCGATCACCCCGCAGCTCGTGCACGCGATGCCCGAGGCCCTGCGCGCCCCGTACATCGAGGCGTACGCCGACGCGATGCCCCGCATCTTCCTCTACTTGGTGCCGGTCCTGGTCCTGGGCCTGCTCCTCGCCTTCTTCCTCAAGGAGACCCCCCTCTTGTCCAGCGCCGCCCCCTCCTCGCCCTCGTCCCCGGCCGAGCACCCCGTCGTCCCGCAGCAGGAGCGGGTGTCCTACGCCGCCGGAGTCCCGGTCTGCGGAACGGTGCAGCACTCCGACGGGACCGCCGTACCGCGTGCCGCGCTCACCCTGATCGACGTCGGCGGCACCCAGATCGGGCGCGGCGCCAGCGGCGAGGACGGCCGGTACGCCCTGTCGACGCCCGGCACCGGTTCGTACGTGCTGATCGCGGCGGCCGGCGGGCACCAGCCGCAGGCCGTCACGGTGACCGTCGGCGAGCGGCCCGTCGAGCTGGACGTGGTGCTCGGCGGCGCGGGCCGGCTCGCCGGCTGCGTGCTGACCGCCGACGGAGCTCCCGTACGGGAGGCGACCGTCACGCTGACGAACGTGCACGGCGAGGTCGTCGCCACCACCCGCAGCGGACGCGAGGGCGGCTACGTCATCACCGAGCTGGTGGCGGGCGAGTACACCCTCGCGGCGAGCGCCCCCGCGTTCCGCCCCGCCGCGCTCCCGGTGACCGTGATGGCCTCCCGGGAGACCCGCCAGGACGTGGAGCTGGCGGGTGGCGCGGTGCTGCGGGGGACGGTGCGGGCCAGTGGCGGGCGGCCCGTGGAGGAGGCCCGGGTCACCCTGCTCGACGCCGCGGGCAACGTCGTGGACACGCTGACCACGGGCCCCGACGGCACGTTCCGGTTCGTCGACCTGTCGTCGGGCGAGTACACGGTCATCGCGGCGGGCTACCCTCCGGTCGCGACCGTGCTCCAGGTCGCGGGAGGCGGCCGTACGGAACGCGACCTCCAGCTGGGCCACGAGGACTAGCCCCGCGCCCCTTACGGGGGCTCGCCCAATTCATGGGTAAGCGCCTCCCGTTGAGCGGCGGAGCCGTACCGTGGAAAGAGGTGGCGCGCGTCCCCCGGCGCGCCGGGAGGGGAAGGAGCGCGGTGATGCACGGCACCGGTCGACCCCCGCAGGCCCGCGTTCCGCTGGCGGTCGTCGTGATCGATCAGGCGGGCCGCGTCTCGCACTGGAGCACCGGCGCCCGCCGGCTCTTCGGCCCGGCCAGGGACGAGGCGGTGGGCCGCCCCGCGACCGACCTGATGCCCGTGTCCGGCGCGCTGCCGGACGTGCGTGAGCCCACCGACCCCGCCGCGCGCGGCGCGTTCGACCTCGCGGGACACGATCTGGAGGAGTCGCTCGGCGGACACACCTCCTACCCGGCGGCGGGCCGCGCCAGGCTCGACACCAGCGCGGGGCCGCGGAACCGGATCGACGTGCTGTGGTGGGCGTACCCGCTGGTGGGCCCCGGCCCCGAGCGGATGCTGGTGCTCGCCGCCGACGCCGAGCGGCTCAGCGGGGACGGCGGCGACAGGGGAGACAGTGGTGTCAGCGGGGACCGGGAGCGCATCGCCCCCGGTTTCGCCCTGCACACCGACTTCCCGGCCGCCGACGAGCTGGCCCGCGGCCTGCCCGAGATCCTGCCGAGCATGAGCGTCGGCGAGAGCGCCCGGATCGTCTCCCAGGTGCTCGAACTCGGCTATCCCGTACTGGAGTTCAGCCAGCACGACCGGGTCCCCGTCACCGCGGACTGGGGCGTCTCGCGGCGCACCGAGCGCCAGGAGCGGCGGGCCGCGGCGGCCCGGGCGGCGGCGACGGGAGTGCCCTCGCCGCGCGCACCGCTCGACGACACGGCCGAGGACATCGAGTACGCGGCGGTGCGCGAGCGGCTCGAATTCCTCAACGAGGTGAGCGGGCGCATCGGTTCGTCCCTCGATCTGGCGCGGACCGTCTTCGAGGTCAGCCGGGCCGTCGTGCCCCGCTTCACCGACGTCGCCGGCACGTACCTGCGCGAACAGGTCGTCGCGGGCGAAGGGTTCCCGGAGGGCCCGCCGGACGCCACGACCATGTGGCACCGCGTCGCCCTGGAGCACACCGACGAACCGGGGCGCTGGGACGACGTGGTGCCCGTCGGCGAGTCGATGCCGTTCCCGGTGCACACCCCGTTCTTCCAGTGCATGACGAGCGGCGACCCGGTGCTCGTGCCGTACATCTCGGAAGAGATGGGCAACGCGATCGCGTCGCAGTTCGAGAAGCGCGACATCCGGCCGCTGATCACGCACCGCTCGATGCTCGTCGTCCCGCTCAAGGCGCGCAACGTCGTCCTCGGGTTCATGATCCTGCTCCGCCACCAGGAGCGGCCCGTCTTCAACGACATGGACCGCGTCACCGGAGCCGAACTCGCCGCGCGCGCCGGGCTCGTGCTCGACAACGCGCGCATGTACACGTACCAGGAGTCCGTCGCCGAGACGCTCCAGGACAGCATGCTGCCGCACATCGAACCGCACATGCCGGGCTGTGACATCGCCACCCGCTATCTGCCCGGCACGCTGCTCGGCCGGGTCGGCGGCGACTGGTTCGACGCCGTCAAACTGCCCGGCGCCAGGGCCGCGCTCGTCGTCGGCGACGTGATGGGCCACGGCCTCAACTCGGCCGCGATGATGGGGCAGTTGCGCACCGCCGTGCAGACGATGGCCGCCCTCGATCTGCCCCCGGCCCAACTCCTGCGCAACCTCGACGACTTGGCGCAGCGGCTCGGCGACACCTATCTCGCGACGTGCCTGTACGCGGTCTACGACCCGATCGTCGGCGAGCTGCACCTGGCCAACGCGGGGCACATCCCGCCGGTGATCGTGCGGGCCGCCGACGGCCGCAGCGAGCTCCTCGAACTGCCGACGGGCGCGCCCATCGGCGTCGGCGGAGTGCCCTTCGAGGCCGTACGGGTCCCGGTCGCGCCCGGCGACCGCCTGGTGATGTGCACCGACGGCCTGGTGGAGGTGCGCGGCGAGGACATCGGCGTGGGCCTCGCCACGCTCTGCGAGTCCGCCGCCCACCCTGCCGCCTCCATGGACGACGCCTGCGACACCATCATCCGGTCGCTCGGCGCGCGCGGCGGGCGCAAGGACGACGTGGCCCTGCTGCTGGTCCGGATGGCCGGGATCGAGAGCGGGGACGTCGCGCACTGGGAGCTCGCGCCGGACCCGTCCGAGGTGCCGCGGGCCCGTGAGCTGGTCCGTGAACAGCTCCTGGAATGGGGCCTGCTGAGCATCGAACGGACGGCGGAGCTGATCGTGAGCGAGCTGGTCACGAACGCCGTGCGGCATGCCCGCGGCGGCCCGGTCCGGCTGCGCCTGGTGCGCTCGGGCACACTGCTGTGCGAGGTCGAGGACGCCGACCACACGCTGCCGAGCCTGCTCGGCGCGGGCCCGGGCGTGGAGTTCGGACGCGGCCTGCGCGTGGTGGCGCACCTGGCGCGCGAATGGGGCACGAGCCGTACGGCGACCGGCAAGACGGTGTGGTTCGAGCTGACGGCCCCCCGACGGCGCGGCTGACGCGCGGCCGACCGGCGCACACCTCTCGAACGGCGGGTGAAGGTGTGTGCGCGCGACTTGTGGGGGCGGGCTCCGGAGCGGTAGACCGAGCTGACGCTCCGTCGAGTCCGCCGCCGTGCCCCCGGGAGGTCCCATGAGCGTGACCGAGCGCTACAGGAAGGCGTGGGAGGGCTTCTGGGAGGACGCCCCCGAGGAGCCGGGCGGCGTCTTCTGGGACGCCGAGCCCGCCCTCACCGCGGGACTCCACCTGGCCCTCTTCGAACCGGAGTTGGCGGCCGCCGGACTGCCCCTCGTGGACCTGGGATGCGGCAACGGGACGCAGACCCGGTTCCTCGCCGACCGCTACCCGAAGGTCGTCGGCGCCGACCTGTCCGCCGCCGCCCTCGATCGGGCCCGCCGCGCCGACCCCGCCGAACAGGCCGACTACCGGCAGATCGACGCGACCGACGCCGGTCAGGTCGGACCGATGCACGCCGAGCTGGGCGACGTGAACGTGTACGTACGCGGCGTGCTGCACCAGTGCGAGCCCGCCGACCGGCAGGCCCTGATCGACGCGGTCGCGGCGCTCGTCGGCGACCGCGGCCGCGCCTTCGTCGTCGAACTGTCGGAGCGCGCCCGGCCGGTCCTCCAGGAGCTCGCCAGGAACCCGGCGGGGCCGCCGCCCAAGCTCGCCCCTGTCTTCGCGCACGGCATCGCGCCCGGCGAGGTCTCCGACGCCGCCGTGCGCGACTACGTCACCGAGGCGGGCCTGGAGGTGTTCGCCTCGGGCGAGCTGCCGCTGACCACGACCGAGTTCACCGCCGACGGCAGCCGGATCGAGCTGCCGTCCACCTGGCTCGTGGTGGGACGGGCCGCCTGACACCGGGACGCGCGCCCGGCGCCGGTGCGGCCCGCACCGCGCTGACGAGCGGGAACTGCGCCTTACGAGTGTGACATTGGTCTATGCCACTGAGAGTTATCCACAGGCCTGGTGAGGTGTGCCCGGATCCGCGTACGGTTCTGGCCATGAAGATCCTCATCAGTGCCGACATGGAGGGCGCCACGGGTGTCACCTGGCCGGCGGACGTCCTGCCGGGCACACCGCAGTGGGAGCGCTGCCGGTCGATGTTCACCTCGGACGTGAACGCGGCGGTGCTCGGCTTCTTCGACGGCGGCGCCGACGAGGTGCTCGTCAACGAGGCGCACTGGACGATGCGCAACCTGCTCCTGGAGCAGCTCGACGACCGCGTGGAGATGCTCACCGGACGCCACAAGGCGCTCTCCATGGTGGAGGGCGTCCAGCACGGTGACGTCGACGGCATCGCGTTCATCGGCTACCACGCGGGCGCCGGCATGGAGGGCGTCCTCGCGCACACGTACCTGGCTAACCAGATCACGGGCGTCTGGGTGAACGACGTCCGCGCCAGCGAGGGCCTGCTGAACGCCCACGTGGTGGCGGAGTACGGCGTCCCCGTCGTCCTCGTCACCGGCGACGACCACGCCTGCGACGACGCCCTCGGCTATGCGCCGGAGGCCCGCAAGGTCGCCGTCAAGGACCATGTCTCCCGGTACGCGGCCGTCTGCCGCACCCCCGCCCGCACCGCCGCCGACATCCGGGCCGCGGCCAAGGACGCCGCGTCGATCGCGGTGCGCCACGAGCCGGTCCGCGGCGGCCCGTTCACGGTGGAGGTCGAGTTCGACGCCGAGCACCTCGCCATGGCGTCCACCGTCGTCCCCGGAGTGCGCCGGACCGGCGAGCGCAGGATCTCTTACACGCACGAGACCATGTACGAAGGCATCCGCACCTTCAAGGCGGTCACCACGATCGCCTCGGCCGCGGTGGAGGAACAGTATGGCTGACGCATTTTCCGGGACCGTGGACCAGCAGGCGCTCGACGAGGTCGTGACGTTCACCTCCGAGCTGATCCGGATCGACACCACGAACCGGGGCGGCGGCGACTGCAAGGAGCGGCCCGCCGCCGAGTACGCGGCGGAGCTGCTCGCCGGCGCGGGCCTTGAGCCGACGATCCTGGAGCGCACCCCCGGCCGGGGCAACGTGGTGGCCCGCATCGAGGGCACCGACCCGTCCGCCGACGCCCTCCTGGTCCACGGCCACCTGGACGTGGTGCCGGCCGAGGCCGCCGACTGGAGCGTGCACCCGTTCTCCGGCGAGGTCCGCGACGGCGTCGTCTGGGGCCGGGGCGCCGTCGACATGAAGAACATGGACGCGATGATCCTCGCGACCGTACGGCAGTGGGCCCGCGTCGGGTACCGGCCGCGGCGCGACATCGTCATCGCGTTCACCGCCGACGAGGAGGCCAGCGCCGAGGACGGCTCGGGCTTCCTCGCCGACCGGCACGCCGGCCTCTTCGAGGGCTGCACCGAAGGCATCAGCGAGTCCGGCGCCTTCACCTTCCACGACGGCAGCGGCAAGCAGCTGTACCCGATCGCGGCGGGGGAGCGCGGCACCGGCTGGCTGAAGCTCACCGCGCGCGGCAAGGCGGGCCACGGCTCCAAGGTGAACCGGGCGAACGCGGTGAGCCGGCTGGCCGCCTCCGTCGCCCGCATCGGCGAGCACGAGTGGCCGCTGCGCCTCACGCCCACGGTCCGCGCCGCCCTGTCCGAGATGGCGGCCGTCTACGGCATCGAGGCCGACGTGGACGCGCCGGACCTCGACGTCGACGCACTGCTCGGCCGGCTCGGTCCGGCCGCCGACCTCGTCGCGCCGACCGTGCGCAACAGCAGCAACCCGACGATGCTGTCCGCCGGCTACAAGATCAACGTGATTCCGGGCGAGGCCGTCGCGCACGTCGACGGCCGCTACCTGCCGGGAACCGAGGACGAGTTCAGGGCCACCCTCGACGCCCTCACCGGACCGGACGTCGACTGGGAGTACGAGCACCGGGAGGTCGCCCTCCAGGCGCCGGTCGACTCGCCCACGTTCGCGCGGATGCGGGCGGCCGTCGAGGAGTTCGCGCCCGAGGGGCACGTCGTGCCGTACTGCATGTCGGGCGGCACGGACGCCAAGCAGTTCTCCCGCCTCGGCATCACGGGCTACGGCTTCGCGCCGCTCAAGCTCCCCGAGGGCTTCGACTACCAGGCGCTCTTCCACGGTGTGGACGAGCGGGTGCCGGTGGAGGCGCTGCACTTCGGCGTGCGGGTCCTCGACCGCTTCCTGCGCACGGCATAGCGACACGGCGAGCACACGGCGACGGACTAGGAAAACATGGCGGACGCGAAGAACATGGGGGCCTCGGAACAAATGGGGGGCGGGGACATGGTGCACACCCAGGCATACGGATCCTGGCCGTCGCCGATCGACGCCGCACTGGCCGCGGCGCACGACGGACAGCCCGAGTACGTCGGCTTCGTCGGCGACGAGGCGTGGTGGACCGAGCCGCGGCCCACCGAGGCGGGCCGCCGGGCGCTGGTCCGGCGCCGCCCGGACGGCACGGAGCAGTCGGTGCTGCCCGCGCCGTGGAACGTGCGCAGCCGCGTCATCGAGTACGGCGGCCGCCCCTGGGCCGGTGCCGAGCGCATCGAGGGCCCGCTCGTCGTCTTCGTGAACTTCGCGGACCAGCGGCTGTACGCGTACGAGCCGGAGACCCCCGAGCGGGCACCGCGCCCGCTCACCCCGCTCTCGCCGGTCGGCGACGGCCTGCGCTGGGCGGATCCGCAGCTCCACCTGGACCGGGGCGAGGTCTGGTGCGTCCTGGAGGAGTTCACCGGCGAAGGACCCAGCGACGTGCGGCGCGTGGTCGCCGCCGTCCCGCTCGACGGCTCGGCCGCCGAAGCGCGCGACGCCGTGCGGGAACTGACCGACGGCGCCCACCGGTTCGTGACCGGGGCCCGGCTCGCGCCGGACGGACGGCGCGCCGCCTGGATCGCCTGGGACCACCCGCGGATGCCGTGGGACGGCACCGAGCTGCTGCTCGCCGAGGTCCGCGAGGACGGCGTGTTCGGCCCCGCGCAGACCGTCGCGGGCGGGCCCGAGGAATCCGTCTGCCAGGTCGAGTGGGCCGCCGACGGGACCCTCCTGTACTCCGGTGACGCGAGCGGCTGGTGGAACCTGTACCGGCTCGACGTGCGCGGCGGCTGGGAGGTGCCGCCCGCCGGGGACGACGCCCGGCGCGGCGCGGACGTCCGCCCGGCTCCCGCCCTGTCCGTGCCCACCACGCCGCAGGGCGCCCTCGCCCGGCCCACGCGCGCCGCGGCCCGGCCGCTGTGCCCGCGCGACGAGGAGTTCGGCGGGCCGCTGTGGAAGATCGGCCTGAGCTGGTTCAAGCCGCTGGAGGGCGGACTGGTCGCCGTCGTGCACGGCGTCGGCGCCACCTCGCTCGGCATCCTCGACCCGGAGACCGGCGAGGTCGTCGACACGGCGGGACCATGGACCGAGTGGGCCTCGTCGGTCGCGGTGCACGGCACCCGTGTCGTCGGCGTCGCCGCCAGCCCGCGCACCGGCACCGAGGTCGTCGAGCTCGACACCTGCACCGGCCGCACCCGCGTCATCGGCGCCGCGCACACCGACCCCGTGGACCCCGCGTACTACCCCGAGCCGCAGATCCGCACCTTCGCCGGCCCGGACGGGCGGGACGTCCACGCCCACATCTATCCGCCGCACAACCCCACCCACATGGCCCCCGACGACGAGCTGCCGCCGTTCGTCGTGTGGGCGCACGGCGGCCCCACCGGCCACGCACCCCTCGTACTCGACCTGGAGATCGCCTACTTCACCTCCCGCGGCATCGGCGTCGCCGAGGTCAACTACGGCGGCTCGACCGGATACGGCCGGGAGTACCGCAACCGGCTGCGCGAGCAGTGGGGCGTCGTCGACGTGGAGGACTGCGCCGCCGTCGCCCTCGCCCTCGCCGCCGAGGGCACCGCCGACCGCGACCGGCTCGCCGTCCGCGGCGGCAGCGCCGGCGGCTGGACCAGCGCGGCCTCCCTGACCAGTACCGACGTCTACGCGTGCGGCACGATCATCTACCCGATCCTGGACCTCACCGGCTGGGCCGAGGGCGAGACCCACGACTTCGAGTCGCGCTACCTGGAGACGCTCGTCGGACCGCTCACCGAGGTGCCCGCGCGGTACGCGGAGCGCTCACCGGCCGAGCACGCCGACCGGCTCACCGCGCCGTTCCTGCTCCTCCAGGGCCTCGACGACGTGATCTGCCCGCCCGCCCAGTGCGAGCGGTTCCTGGCCCGGGTGGAGAGCGAGGGCCGGCGGGTGCCGCACGCGTACATCGCCTTCGAGGGCGAGGGCCACGGCTTCCGCCGCGCGGACACCATGGTGCGCGCACTGGAGGCCGAACTCTCCCTGTACTCCCAGGTGTTCGGCCTCCATCCGACCGGCATCCCGACCCTGGAGCTCACCAAGTGACGGCGGGGTCGCTGCACCGGCCCGACCGGCTGGTGCCCGGCGCCCGCGTCGCCGTCGTCGCCCCCAGCGGGCCGGTCCCCGCCGACCGGCTCGAAGCGGGCCTCGACATCCTGCGGGGCTGGGACCTGGAGCCGGTGCCCGCGGCCCACGTCCGCGACGTCCACCCGGAGTTCGGCTACCTCGGGGGCACCGACGCCGACCGGGCCGCCGACCTCCAGCGGGCCTGGTGCGACCCGGACATCGACGCGGTGATCTGTGCCCGCGGCGGTTACGGGGTGCAGCGGATGGTCGACCTGGTCGACTGGGCCGCGATGCGGGCGGCCCGCCCCAAGGTGTTCGTCGGGTACAGCGACATCACCGCGCTGCACGAGGCGTTCGCGGTCCGGCTCGGCGTGAGCACGCTGCACGGCCCGATGGCCGGCGCGTTCGACTTCCTCAAGAACGCCCGTGCGCAGGGGCACTTGAGGGCCACGCTGTTCGAGCCCGAGACCGTGCGGACGATCGCCGCGCCCGAGGGGGGCCGGGTCCTGGTGCCCGGCACCGCGCGCGGCGTCACGCTCGGCGGGTGCCTCTCGCTGCTCGCGTCGGACCTGGGCACGCCGTTCGCCCGGCGGTCGGCGCGGGGCGGGCTGCTGTGCCTGGAGGACGTGGGCGAGGAGTCGTACCGGCTCGACCGCTATCTGACCCAGCTCCTGCGGGCCGGGTGGTTCGACGGGGTGGCCGGGGTGCTGCTCGGCTCCTGGGCGGAGTGCGACGATCCGGACCTGCCGGCGTTGCTCTCCGACCGGCTGGGCGGGCTCGGGGTGCCGGTGATCGACGCGTTCGGCTTCGGGCACGGGGACGGGGCGCTGACCGTGCCGTTCGGGATCGAGGGCGAGCTGGACACGACGGCCGGGACACTGACGCTGGCGGTGCCTGCACTGGCCTGAAGGGTCTGAGAGGGCTGAGGGGCCTGAAGGGCAGCGGTCCGGGCGCCGGGCCGACGGGCCATGCCGCTGCCTCGCGGGAGCGGGCGTCGCGGTCGGCGCACGCGTTCAGGCGTAGTGGTCCTCCGCGTTCTCCAGCGGATGCCCCCGCGAATAGCTCATCAGTGCCGCGTACTTCTCGTCGCCGAGAAAGTACGCGCCGCTGTGGTGCAGGTAGAAGAACCGGCCGGACTCGTCCATGAGGACCGTCCCCCCGTCGTAGGTGTCGTGCGCGACGGGGAAGAGCTTCGTCCCCAGTCCGTCGGCGAGTTCCTGGACGTCCTCCGCGGCGCCCCGGTACATGAGGCGCGGGGCGAACTCCACCCGGTCGTCGGTGGAGGCGTGCCGGAGCGCCACGAGGCCGACGTGCTCGCGCAGGAACGCGAGAGCGGGCTCGACGGTCCCGAGACGGCCACCGTCGGCGCGGAAGTCCGCCAGGACGCCCGCCACCTCGGCCGCGGCTAGGGCCTGTCTCCCAGATCCCTCCTGCCCCACGACGCCTGGCACGCGCTCTCGCCGCACCGGGCGCAAGGCCAAGTACGGTCCAGTACGAGGCCTTGGGCCCGGCACGCCGAGAGCACGCACCAGACGCCGCGAAGCCCGCCCTTCGGGCGGACGGAGGGATCTGGGAGACAGGCCCTAGGTCGTCACACCGGCGCCCCGGGTGCCACCCGGCAGCCGACAGCCAGGCATCCACCGCCGCGGGGGACTTCAGTACGGGCACGTTTCCTGTCCTCTCTCGTCCCCTCTGGTCGCTGTCGTTCACTTTCCCTTCTCGGTCCCAGGGCCGTGACGCCGACGGGCGGCAGGGTCCCAGGGCGGAGCGGAGGGGGGCAACTCGGCACCCGGTACGTGCCGTTCGCCCCGGCCGCCCCTCCACGGAATATCCCCACGCACCCCCATTGACCCTCGACTGACACGCGTCACACCATGACTCCGCACGTGAACTTACTGGTCAGTAGAGCGGCTAGCGCCACCGTGGAGGTCACCGTTGCCCAGAACCCGTGCCGTGCTCGCGGCGGCCACCGCCGTCGCGGCCCTCGCCGCCCCGCTCGCCGGCGCCGCGCCCGCGGGTGCGGCGACCCCCACCTCCGGTCAATTCACGGTCACAGCACTGAAGTTCACGGTCCGGGCCGGAGATCGAAGCTGCGTCGTGGACGCCGACCTCTACCGGCCCGCCGGAGTCGACGCGACCCACCCGGCCCCCGCCGTCCTCACCACGAACGGCTTCGGCGGCAGCAAGTCCGACGGGTCCACCGACGCCACCGCGAAGGCCTTCGCGCAGCGCGGATACGTCGGGCTCGCCTACTCCGGGCTCGGCTTCGGCCGGTCCGGCTGTCTCGTCTCCCTGGACGACCCCCGCATCGACGGAGTCGCGGCATCCGCCCTCGTCGACTTCCTCGCCGGGACCCGCGCCGCCGACGACGGCACCAGGGCCGACTACGTGACCGCCGACAAGAAGGGCGATCCGCGCGTCGGCATGATCGGCGGATCGTACGGCGGAGCCGTTCAGTTGGCCACCGCCTCCGTCGACCACCGCGTCGACGCCCTCGTGCCGCTGATCACCTGGAACGACCTGGCGTACTCGCTCGACCCGCAGAACGCCGCCGACCGCGACGTCCCCGGCGTCTTCAAGTGGCAGTGGACCAACGGCTTCTACCTGATGGGGGAGGGCCAGCCGCTGCTCGAACCCTCCCTCGACCCGTCCCGGATCAACAAGCTGAGCTGTCTGCACTTCGTGGACGACGCCTGCGCGACCATCCACACCCTCAACTCCGGCCGCTACCCGGCCGACCGGACCGAGCAACTGCTGCGCTACGCGCGCAGCGTCTCCCCGGTCTCGTACCTCAAGGACGTGAAGGCGCCGACCCTGCTCGTCCAGGGGCAGGCGGACAGCCTCTTCAACCTGAACGAGGGGCAGGCGTCGTACCGGACCCTCAGGGCGAACGGCACCACCGCCAAGATGATCTGGCAGTCCTGGGGCCACAGCGGCGGACTCACCGACCCGGCGAGCGGCGAACTCAACCTGTCGCAGGGCAACTTGGAGACGTCGTACGTCGGCCGGCGGATCCTCGCCTGGTTCGACCGGTACCTGCGCCACGAGAAGGGCGTCGACACCGGGCCGGCGTTCGCCTACTACCGCGACTGGATCGCTGACCCGAACCGCACCTACGCGACCGCGTCGAGCGTGCCCGCGCCGTCGCGGAAGCTGTACCTGTCCGGCGACGGCAAGCTCGTCGACCACCGCGAGAAGGTCGCCCGCGGCAGCCGCGAGTACCAGAACCGGCTGATCCCCACCAGTCACTCCGAATCGTCCCTGGCCGGCCTCGTCGGACTGCCCGACCCGGCCCCGCACGACACCCGCGGCACCTACCTCGACTGGACCACCGAGCCCCTCGCCCGCGCCACCGACGTGGTCGGATCGCCGAAGGCCACCCTCAAGGTCGTCTCGCCGCGGACCGAACGCGTGCAGGACTCCGGGGACGCCGCCGACAAGCTCGTCCTCTTCGCGAAGCTGTACGACGTCGCGCCCGACGGGACCAAGACCCTCGTGCACCGGCTCGTCGCCCCGGTCCGGGTGCCCGACGTCACCCGGCCGTTCACCGTCACCCTCCCCGGCATCGTGCACCGCTACGAGAAGGGGCACCGCATCCAGTTCGTGATCGCGGCGAGCGACGACGCGTACGGCGGCAACAGGGGGATCAGGCCGGTCACCGTCACCAGCGCCCCCGAGGACACCGGAACGGTGGAGCTGCCGGTCGTCCCCGAGTAGCCCGTCACCCGCCCGCAGCCCGCCCGCCGCCCTCCCACCACCGCCCGTCACCCGTACGGGCCCTCGGCCGGTGCGCGAGCGCCGCCTTCCCGCCCATGCTGGGCGAGGAGGCGGCGACGACCTCCGGGGGAACGACGGAAGGGTCACGATGAGCCCCAAGGACACCGCGAGCTCGTCGAAGAGCGGCGGCTCCAGCGCGTTCACGCCGGCCAGGATCGCGGTCCTGGCCCTGGCGGTCCTCGCCGTGATCTTCATCTTCGAGAACACCCGGCAGGTGAAGATCCGGCTGCTGATCCCCGAGGTCACCATGCCGCTGTACCTGGCACTCGCGGCCGTCTTCATCATCGGCGGGATCTGTGGGGGCTACTTCGTGGCGAGGAGACGCAAGTGAGACGAGTGGCGACGGTCACCGCGGGGGCCCTGCTGGCCCTGACGGTCCCGGTGGGCGCGGCGGTCGCGGCCGACGGGCCGCGGATGCCGGACTTCCGCGGCCGTGGACTGATGCACGTGTTCACGACGCTCGACTACCGCACCCAGGTCCAGGTGACCGACGTCGGCGGCGCACACCGGCACGTGCTGTGGCCGCCGAGCTGGAAGGTCTGCACCCAGTCACCGGCCGTCGGCCGGGAGATCGGCGACACCACGGTCCGGATCGGCGTCGTGAAGAACGGCGAGAAGTGCCCCCGGGCGGCCGCCGGATAGCGGTCCGTAGGCTGGCCCGATGACCGAGTACCTGGCCGAGGGCCCGCGCGTGGGCATCCGCCCCTTCGCGCTCACGGACGCCGCCGAGTTCACCGCCAGGGCGCGGGAGAGCGGGCGGCTGCACCGGCCCTGGCTCTTCCCGCCCACCGACGCGGCCGCCTTCGAGGCGTACGCCCGGCTGCTCGTGGAGGACCCGGCGAAGCACGGCTTCCTGGTCTGCGAGCGGGCCGCCGGAACCGATGGGGCCGCCGGAACCGACGGGGCCATCGCCGGGTTCATCAACATCAACAACGTGGTCCTCGGCGGCTTTCGCTCCGGCGCCCTCGGCTACGGCGCCTTCGCGCACGCGGCAGGCCGCGGTCTGATGTCCGAGGGCCTCGGCCTCGTCGTCCGCCACGCGTTCGGGACGCTCGGGCTGCACCGGCTCGAGATCAACGTGCAGCCCGGCAACGCCGGATCCATCGCGCTCGCCCGCCGGGCCGGCTTCCGCCTCGAAGGGTTCTCGCCGGACTTCCTCTTCATCGACGGGGCCTGGCGCGATCACCAGCGGTGGGCGCTCACCGCTTCCGGTTGATCTTCATCGTGTCCATGTCGGTCACGGTGGAGCGCAGCTCGCCGTGCCCGTACCCGCGCTCCGCCAGGTGCGCCGTCGCCTGCTCCTCGGCGAGCGCGCCCGCCATCTCGTCGCCGTCGGCCGGGTCGGACGTGACGACGTAGCGCATCGAGAAGTGCTTCAGCGTCCGGTCGTACGCGAGCGAACCCTCCGGGCCGAACCGCATGCCCGCGATGCCCTCGTGCTCCGCCACCTCGGCGAGCAGCCGCTCGCGGGCCGGTGCGGTGAGACCGTCGAAGGTGCCGCGCACGATGACGCGATAGGTGTGCTGGTCGGACATGGTGCGGGTCGCTCCTCGTGCGTACGGCGGCGGGTCAGCCGGTTGAAAGCGCCAGGGTACGTCGATGAGGATGCTGCGCATGCGGAATATCGTCGCCGTCGACGCCCCCTCCAACCTGGGCCTGCGCCCGCCCGCCCCCGGCACCGTGCCCGGTGTCTACAAGCTGGCCGGAGCCCTGCGCGAGCACGGCATCGTCCGCAGGCTCGGCGCCTTCGAGGGCGGCGTCGTCGTGCCGCCGCGCTACGACCGCGGCGACTGGCAGGAGGGCGACGGGGTGTTCAACGCCGCCGCCATCGCCGCCTACACCGTCCGGCTCGCCGACCGGATCGAACGGCACGTGCGCGCCGGGGACTTCCCGTTGGTGCTGGGCGGGGACTGCTCGATCCAGCTCGGCGCGGCGCTCGCGCTGCGCCGCATCGGCCGGTACGGGCTCGCCGCCGTGGACGCCTCCGCCGACTTCCGGCACCCCGGGAACTCCGACCGGGTCGGCGCGGCGGGCGGCGAGGAGCTGGCGCTCGGCACCGGCCGCGGGCAGGACGACCTGACGGACATCGAAGGGCTGCGCCCGTACCTGCGCGACGAGGACGTACGGCTCTTCGGCGGGCGCGACGCCTTCACCGACGACCGGGCCGAGCTCGCCGCACTGAAGATCCCGAACGTGACCGTCGGCGAGCTGCGCGAGTGGGGCGTCGAGGACGTCGTGCCCGGCTTCGTGCGGAGCCTGGAGGTGCCGGTCCTCGACGGATTCTGGGTGCACCTGGACGCCGACGTGCTCGACCCGGCCGTCATGCCCGCCGTCGACAGCCCCGACCCCGACGGGCTGCTGCCCGACGAACTCCTCGCGCTGCTGCGGCCGTTGCTCGCCTCGCCGCGCTGCGTCGGCATGAACGTCACGATCTACGACCCGGATCTCGACCCCGACGGGACGGCCGGCGCCCTGCTCACCGATCTGATCGTGACGGCCTTTGCGCAATCCTGACCGGGGCAGACCCTGGTCAGCTCGCCGATGACCATGTTCCATGGTCATCGGGGCGGGCCGCGCCCCGTGGCGACGGGAGGCAGACGTGACGATCGTGCGACGTGAGGTACTGACCCTCCCAGGCGTCGAACTGGGCCCCGCGAACCCGCTGCCACCGCTGCGCACCCTCGACGAGATGCACGAACTCGACGAGCGGTCCAAGGAGGGCCTGCCGCTCGACATGTCCCGGCAGATCGGCTACCGGCCGCTGCGCAGCGTGCTGCCCGAGCGGATCCTCGACGGCTACGGCCGGGACCGCGCACCGGTCACGCTCGACACGATCGTGATCGAGAACGACCGGCTGCGGGCGACGGTCCTGCCGGGCCTCGGCGGCCGCATCGCGTCCCTGTTCCACAAGCCGACCGACCGTGAACTCCTGTACCGCAACCCGGTGTTCCAGCCCGCGGACTTCGCGCTCAACGGCGCCTGGTTCTCCGGCGGCATCGAGTGGAACATCGGCGCCACCGGCCACACCACCCTGTCCTGCGCACCCGTGCACGCCGCCCGCGTCACCGCGCCCGACGGTGGCGAGATGCTGCGCCTGTGGGAGTGGGAGCGCCTGCGCGACCTGCCCTTCCAGGTCGACCTGTGGCTCCCCGACGGCTCCGACTTCCTGTACGTGGGCGTCCGGATCCGCAATCCGCACGAGAAGCCCGCGCCGGTGTACTGGTGGTCCAACATCGCCGTGCCGGAGGAGCGCCGCGTCCTCGCCCCGGCGTCCGAGGCCTGGCACTTCGGGTACGAGCGCAGCCTGCGCCGGGTCCCCGTGCCGGAGTTCGACGGCGCCGACCGCACGTACCCGCTGAACAGCACGTACCCCGCCGACTACTTCTACGAGGTCGAGGACGGGCGGCGCCGCTGGATCGCCGCGCTCGACGACGCCGGGCACGGCCTCGTGCAGACCTCGACCGATCTGCTGCGCGGCCGCAAGCTCTTCGTCTGGGGCAGCGGCACGGGCGGGCGCCGCTGGCAGCGCTGGCTCACCGAGCCCGGCACCGGCGGCTACGCCGAGATCCAGGCCGGGCTCGCCCGCACCCAGCTGGAGCACGTCCGCCTGGAGGCGGCCGGCGAGTTCAGCTGGCTGGAGGCGTACGGGCCGCTCTCGGCGTCCGCGGAAACGGTTCACTCGCATCACGCGCAGGAGGACTGGGACGCAGCCGTCGAGGAGGTGGAGCGCCGCCTCGCGGACGCCCTGCCGAGGGCCGACGTGGACGCCGCGTACGCGGCGTGGCGGCCGAGCGCCGACACCGAGCCGGGGGAGCGCCTCGCCGTCGGCTCCGGCTGGGGCGCCCTCGAAGTCCTGCGCACGGGCGAGAAGTTGACGGGCACGCCGTTCGACGAGGCGATGCTGGGCGACGAACAGGCGCCCTGGCGCGAGCTGCTGGAGTCCGGAGCGCTGCCCGAGCCGCGCCGGGTCGGGCCGCCCGGACCCTCGCTCGTCGCGCCCGCCTGGCGCGACATGCTGGAGACGGCGCCGGCCAGGCCGCTGTCCGAGTACCACCTCGGCGTCGCGCAGTGGCACGCGGGCGACCGCGCGCAGGCCGTGCGCAGCTGGGAGCGCGGGCTCGAACTCGCCCCGTCCCTCTGGCCGTTCCTGCGCTGCCTGGCGGTCGCCGACGCGGCGGACGGGCACGCCGAGCGGGCCGCGGACCGCTACACCGAGGCCTTCGACGACCTGTGCGCGGAGCGCCGGGACGACGGGGCGGTGTGGGTCGCCGCGACGGCGTCGCTGGGCCGCGAGGCGATCTCGGCACTGCTCGCGGTGGACCGGGTGACGGCGGCCCGCGGCGTGTGGGACCGGCTGCACGCAGCCACCAGGGCCCGCGGCCGGTTCCGCCTGCTGGAGGCCGAACTCCTCGTCGCGGAGGGCGAGTCGGCCGCGGCCCGCGCCGTCTTCGACGCCGGGTTCGAGGTCGCCGATCTGCGGGAGGGGGCCGAGACGATCGGGGAGCTGTGGGCGAGGGCGGCCCCCGGCGAACCCCTGCCGGACACCTATGACTTCCGGATGAGGCCGCCCGCGAGCACCTCGGGCGACTGAAGGAGCGGGGCCGGGGTGGGGCCGGGGCGGTCCCGCCCCGGCCGGCGTGCCAGGCCCTAGACCAACTCGCCCGCGCGGGCGACCACTTGGCCGCCGTGCACGACCATGTCCCGCTGCGGCATGTCCACCACGACCTGCGGGACGCACTCGCCGCGCAGCAGCACGAAGTCGGCGGGGGAGCCCGGGGTGAAGTCGACGCGGGGCAGGCCCATGACGTCGGCGCCGCCGTGCGTGCCCACCGTGTAGCAGTCGGTCAGTTCCTCGTCGAGGCGGACGTCGGTGACCCAGCCGAGGATGTGCGCGCGGTGCAGCATGTCGGCGTTGCCGAACGGGCTCCACGCGTCGCGGACGCCGTCCGAGCCGAGGCCGACCCGCACTCCGTGCTCCCGCAGCTTGCCGATCGGCAGGACCAGGGACTCGTTCGGCGAGACCGTGGTCAGGGCGATGTCCATGTCGGCCAGGTCGCTCGCCATCGCGTCGAGCTCGGCGCCCTTGAGGAACGGCAGGCAGAACACGTGGCTCACCGTCACCTTGCCGCGCAGCGACAGCGCCCTGGTCCGCTCGATGATGCCGCGGAGCACCTTCGTGCCCTTCTCGTCGCGGTCGTGCAGATGGATGTCGACGCCGACGCC
Organism: Streptomyces sp. KL116D; assembly: GCF_030766975.1. Lineage (NCBI taxonomy): Bacteria > Bacillati > Actinomycetota > Actinomycetes > Kitasatosporales > Streptomycetaceae > Streptomyces > Streptomyces sp. KL116D. The sequence continues at coordinate 53,274 of NZ_JASERH010000150.1, forward strand.
GTAGCGGTCGGCGAGGTCGAAGACCAGGTCGAGCTGCTCGTCCAGGGCGTTGTCGAAGCTGATCGGGTCGATGCCGCCGATCATGTCGACGAGGCCGGCGCGCGCCGCGTCCTCCAGGAGCTTCGCCGTGCCGGGCGTCCGGACCACGCCGTGCTGCGGGAACGCGACGATCTGCACGTCGAGCGCGTCGGAGAGTCGCTCGCGGGCCTCGGCCACCCCTTCCAGGCCGGCCAGCCCGTAGGCGGGCGCGACGTCCGCGTGCGCCCGCATCGCGCGGGTGCCCCGCGTCACGGCGTGCGCCATCAGTCCGTAGGCGCGCTCGCCGACCGGGCGCTTCTGCGAGCGGAACAGCTCCACGTCCTGCGCGCAGTACTCGGCGATCCCGGACGCCGGCTTCCGGGACACCCAGTCGCCGCCGAAGCTCGTCTTGTCGGGGTGGATGTGCGCGTCGACGAGGGCCGGCAGCGCGATCCGGCCGTCACCGTAGACGACCTTCGCGCCCTTGGGGGCCGGACCGTCCGAGATGACGCCGTCGACGACCGTGAGGTCCACGGCGTCCCGCGCGGCGAACGGGCGGACGTTCCGGAAGACCACGGCCTTCTTGGGGCGGTCCTGCGGCCGGGGCTCCGCGGTCTGCGCGGCCTGGGCGTGCGTCGGGGCGAGGGCCGCGCCGAGCGAGGCGGCACCCGCGAGGACGCCGCGGCGGGACAGGTGAGGGGGAGTCATGCGGTTCTCCTTGGGTCGAGGGAGGGCGCGAGAACGGTGCGGGCGGTGCGGGCGGTGCGGAGATCAGGCGGCGAGGCCCGAACGGACCACGCGGGACGGTGACGTGAGGACGCTCAGGTCCTCGAGCGGGTCGCCCGGCAGGAGCAGCAGGTCACCGGCGAAACCGCGGTCGAGGCGGCCCGCCGTGCCGGCCAGGCCGAGCAGGCGCGCGGCGCCGGTCGTCGCCGTGCGGATCGCGTCCAGCGGCGACAGCCCTGCGGCGTGCATCAGTTCCACCTCGCCGCCGATCGGGCGGACCGAGCCGCCCGACGAGTCGGTGCCCGCCGCGAGCGGCACCCCCATCTCGTGCGCGGCCAGGACCGCCTTCTTCAGGACCGGCAGGTACGTGCGGCCGCGCTCGGCGAGCACCGGGTCCGAGGACGTGGCGAGGCCCGCGATCGCGGTCAGCGTGGGCGTGAAGTACGTGCCCCTGCGGCGCATCTCCCGCAGCGTGCGCTCGCCGACGAACGCCCCGTGCTCCAGCGAGCGGATGCCCGCCGTCACCGCGTCGTGGCAGCCCTGCTCGCTGTAGCTGTGACAGAGCACGCCCTTGCCGCCGCGCCGGGCGGCCGCCACCACCTCGGACAGCTGCTCGTGCGAGTAGACCTGGGCGAGCGGGTCCTGCTCGGGCAGGCCCGCGCGCTCGTTGACCCGGGTCTTGACGACGTCGGCGCCGCGCGCGAGGTTCACCTCGACGACGCGCCGCAGCGCCTGGGCCGAGCGCACGCCGTCCTTGAGGCGGGCCAGCGGCGTCAGGTCGGGGTCGGCGAGAACGGTGTCGCCGAGGTCGGGCGTCACGAAGACACCGGCGGCCCTGAGGCGGGGCGCGAGCCCGGGGGCCTGGCGGGCCAACTCCCGTACGGCGATGTCCTGGTAGAAGTTCGTGGAGCCGCTGCGCGCGCTGGTGGCGCCCTTGCGGACGGCGTCGCGCGCCTCGGCCGCGGTGTTCAGGTGGATGTGCGCGTCGACGAGTCCCGGCAGGATCCAGTGGCCGTGCGCGGCCAGCCGCGGGGCGTCGGCCGGCAGCTGCCCGCGGACCGCGTCCCGGGACCCGGCCGCGCGGACCACGCCGCCGCGGATCACGACGACCGCGTCCTCGGTCACGTGGCCGGTCGCCGGGTCGAGCAGCGTGCCGCCCTCGACGACCAGATCGCCGGCGGTGCCCGGCCGGCTCGTGCGGGGCGCCGCCGCGGCCGGGGACGCGCCGGTTCCGAGCGCGGTCGCGGTGCCCGCGAGCACGGCGGAGGCGGCGAGCACGCCGCGGCGGGTCAGTCGGCCGGACGGGGGCTCGATGGGCTCGACGCACATGGGGGCTCCTTGAGGGGAGGAGGTGGCCTGGCCCGACTTTTTGTATACCAAGGTGAGCGGGGCGGCAAGGGAGCACCGTCCGCAGGGTAGGGGTTTGCGCTGTTTGTCGTGAATGACGTCAAGAGTGGGGCGGGGCCGTGGTCTGGCTAGTCAGCCTCGGTATACAAATCGGTGTCACCGAAGAGGGACTTCAGAGCGACGGCGCGGCTGTCCCTGACGTGCAGCAGCGTGCTCGCCGCCGCGGCCTCCTCGTCGCCCGCCGCGATGTGCCGGAACATGTCCGCGTGCTGCGCCCGCATGTGGGCGGGCTCCTCGCGCATCCCGAACAGCAGCTGCAGCTGCCAGCTCAGCTGCTCCATCGTGCGGATCAGCAGCGGATTGCCGCCGAGCGCCACGACCTGCTCGTGGAACGCCGTGTGCGCGGCCACCTCGCGCGTCCCCTCGTCGGCCGCCGCCGCCCGCTCCGCCCGCTCCAGGCTGGCGCGCAGATCGGCGAGGCCGTCCGGCTCGGCGGGTGCCACGGCCGCCGCCCTGCGGGCCGCGAGCCGCGACGCCTGCACCGCGAGCGGCTCCCACACCTCGTACAGATGGCGCACGTCGACCCGCTCCAGACGCCGCACCCGCACGCCGCTGTGCGGCAGCAGTTCGAGCAGGCCCTCGCTGACGAGCGCGCGCAGCGCCTCCCGGACCGGCACCCGGGACATCCGCAGTTCCTCGGCGATCTCGCGCTCCACGAGGCGCGCGCCCATCGCGTAGCGGCGGTCGACGATGCGCTGCCGCACCTCCTCGCGCGCCTGTGCGCTCAGGGACGTACGTCCCGCTCCCGACTCCGCAGTACTGCCCGCCACGTGCACCGTCCTTCACCGGTCGTGCTCCGGGCGAGGATACGTGCGTTTCAGGACTCCGGCGGTGCCTGCCGGTCCACGTACTCGAACACCGAGCCGTCCGGGTGCAGCGCGATCAGATTGCGCCCGGCCGGTGTCGGCACCGGTCCCGCGATCACTTTCGCGCCGGACGCGGTCAGTACCGCGTTCGCCTCGTCGACGTCGCGCACCGCGATCGTCGCCGCGACCTTGCGGAGCACCGCCAGCTCCTCCTCGGGCCCGCTCATCAGCAGGAAGCAGCCGACCGCGGCCACCGACACCCCGCCGCGCTCGAACCGCAGCGCCCTGCTGCCCGCGAGTTGCTCGTAGAAGGCGACCGAGGACTCCAGGTCCTCGACGCAGACGCGCAGCGTGGTTCCCAGGATTTCCATACGGGGCAGCCTAGTTGGCGCCGCGAACCGGTGTGATCACTTCGCCCAACCCGCCGTTACGGGCGCCGCGCGGCGGGTACCCGGGGCGCATGGAACGCATTGACCAGCGACTCAACGAGGAAGTGGCCCACGCCGTCCGCGACGCCGTCCGGGCCGAGATGAAGGAGGGCTTCCGCGCGCAGAAGCGGCGGGCCGGCCTGTACGCGGGCGCAGGGGCGGTCGCCCTGTACGCGGGGGCCGCCGCGGCGCTGGCCCTCGGGCTGGTGCTCGCCCTCGGCATGCCGGACTGGGCGGCGGCCCTGGTGGTCGCCGTGGTGCTCGGCGTCGCGGCGTTCGCGCTGCGGCAGGCCGCCAGGCCGGGTACGCCGGACGCGCCCACGGCGCCGCCGATGCCGTCCGCCCCGCCGCCGCCCGGGATCTGACCCGGCTCCCCGCCTCAGGACGCGGGCCAGCCCGCCGCGGAGACGACCGCGCGGGCCACCTGCGTCACCGTGCGGTCGTCCGTCGGGACCCGCACCGTGTCCCGCGGCACCCCCGCCTCCAGACGGCGCGCCATGAACGCGCTCCGCTCCAGCTGCCGCCGCAGCTCGGAGCCCTGCTCCCGCGCCGTCAGCCGCAGCCGCACCGTGTCGTCCGACGCCGTCAGCAGGACCCGCACGATGCGCGGCTCGTCCGGCGCCAGCGCCGACCGGAACAGAGCGGTCCCGCTGCCCAGCACCGACGCCGTGTTCGTGTAGACCAGCCGCGTGTGGCCGAGCTCGCGGTAGTTGCGCCACAGCGCCGCCAGGTTGCGCTCCGTGATCGCCCCGCGGTCCGGGTCGCCCGGCGGCGCCGGGTGCACCGCGTCCAGGGCGTCGCCCTCGATGTACGCGTGCGCCACGTCCGCGTCCCGCAGCAGTGCGGCCACCTCCCGGCCCACCGACGACTTGCCCGCCCCTGAGCGGCCGCCGATCAGCAGCAGATCCGTTCCGTGCGCGTCGAGAGTCATGGCGTGAGCGTAGACGCCGCACGTTTGGCGGCGCTCGGCCCGGGGACGCGGGAGGTCCACCATCGCGTCCCCCGGAGGAGAACCGTGAGCCGATCGCGCGTCCTGATCGTCGGTGCCGGTTTCGCCGGCTACCGGGCCGCCCGCATGCTGACCCGGGTGGCCCGGCACACCGCCGACGTCACCCTGCTCAATCCGACCGACTACTTCCTGTACCTCCCGCTGCTGCCGCAGGTCGCCGCCGGCACGCTGGAGCCGCGCCGCGTCACCGTCTCCCTGTCGGGGACGCTGCCGCGCACCCGGCTCGTGCTCGGCGAGGCGGACGGCGTGGACCTCGACGGCCGGACCGTCTCGTACGTCGGCCCCGAGGGCGCCCGCGGCACCCTGGAGTACGACCGGCTCGTCCTCGCCGTCGGCAGCGTCAACAAACTGCTGCCCGTGCCGGGCGTCGCCGAGCACGCGCACGGCTTCCGCGGCATGCCCGAGGCGCTGTACCTGCGCGACCACGTGACCCGGCAGATCGAACTCGCCGCGGCCGCCGACGACCCGGCCGAGTGCCGGGCCCGCTGCACCTTCGTCGTGGTCGGCGCCGGCTACACCGGCACCGAAGTCGCCGCGCAGGGACAGCTGTTGACCGACGCCCTGGTGCGCAGGCAGCCGCTGCGCCGGGGGATCCGCCCCCGCTGGATGCTGCTCGACATCGCGCCCCGGGTGCTGCCCGAACTCGACGAGCGGCTCTCCCGCACCTCCGACCGCGTGCTGCGCGAACGCGGCGTCGAGGTGCGCACCGGGACCTCCGTGAAGGAGGCCACCCGGGACGGGGTCCTGCTCGACGACGGCGAGTTCGTGGACACCCGCACCCTCGTGTGGTGCGTCGGCGTCCGCCCCGACCCGCTGGTCGCGGGCCTCGGCAGGCCGCTGGAGCGCGGACGGCTGCTGGTCGACCCGTTCCTGAACGTGCCCGGGCACCCCGAGGTGTTCGCCTGCGGTGACGCGGCCGCCGTGCCCGACCTGGAGAAACCGGGCTCGTACACGCCGATGACCGCGCAGCACGCCTGGCGGCAGGGGCGGGTCGCGGGACTCAACGTCGCCGCGTCCCTCGGGCACGGCGAACGCCGCAGCTACCGTCACAAGGACCTCGGCTTCACCGTCGACCTGGGCGGCGCGAAGGCCGCCGCGAATCCGCTCGGCGTCCCCCTGTCCGGGCCGCTCGCGGGCGCCGTCACCCGCGGTTACCACCTCGCCGCGCTGCCCGGCAACCGCGTCCGGGTCGCGGCGGACTGGATCCTGGACGCCGTACTGCCGCGCCAGGCAGTCCAGTTGGGGCTCGTCCGCTCCTGGTCCGTGCCGCTCGACACGGCGTCCCCCGAGCTCGCCCGGGTACCGGACGACACCAAGGACCGGAGCCAGGACCGGGAGCGGGACCAGGACCAAAACCAGGACCGGGACCAGGACCAGGGGCGGGACCAGCACCGGCAAGACGGGGGCGAAGAACGCAACGGAGGTACCTCGTGACCACCTACACAGATGCTGAACTCCAGGAGCTCGGACAGCAGTTGAGGGTCGACTCGGTGCGCGCGGCGGACGCCGCCGGATCCGGCCATCCGACCTCCTCGATGTCCGCGGCCGATCTGCTGGCCGTGCTCCTCGCCCGCCACTTCCGCTACGACTTCGACCGCCCCGCCCACCCGGGCAACGACCGCTTCGTCCTCTCCAAGGGTCATGCGTCGCCGCTGCTGTACGCCGCGTACAAGGCGGCGGGCGCCATCAACGACAGCGAACTGATGACGTTCCGCACCTTCGGCAGCCGCCTGGAGGGCCACCCGACGCCGCAGCGGCTGCCGTGGGTCGAGACCGCCACCGGATCGCTGGGGCAGGGGCTGCCCGTCGGCGTCGGGATCGCGCTGTCCGGCCGCCGGCTCGACCGCGTCGGCTACCGCGTCTACGTCCTGTGCGGCGACAGCGAACTCGCCGAGGGATCGGTGTGGGAGGCCGCCGAGCACGCCGCGTACGAGCACCTCGACAACCTCACCGCGATCGTCGACGTCAACCGGCTCGGCCAGCGCGGACCCACCCGGCACGGCCACGACCTCGACGCGTACGCGCGCCGCTTCCGGGCGTTCGGCTGGCACACCGTCGAGATCGACGGGCACGACGTGGCCGAGATCGACCGCGCGTACGCCGAGGCCCGCTCCACCACCGGACAGCCCACCGTGATCATCGCCCGCACCCTCAAGGGCAAGGGCGTCGCCGCCGTCGAGGACCGGGAGGGCATGCACGGCAAGCCGCTGCCCGACGCCGACGGGGCGATCGCGGAACTCGGCGGCGACCAGGGAGTGCGGGTCGAGGTGCAGTCGCCGCCCGCCGCCCGGATCCTGCACGCCGTGCGCAGCGGCCACCTCGACCTGCCGCGCTACGAGCTCGGCGACGAGGTCGCCACCCGCGACGCCTACGGGCAGGCGCTCGCGGCGCTCGGCTCGGCGCGCGGCGACGTCGTGGCCCTCGACGGCGAGGTGAGCGACTCGACCCGCACCGAGCAGTTCGCCAAGGAGCACCCCGACCGGTTCTTCGAGTGCTACATCGCCGAGCAGCAGCTCGTCGCGACGGCCGTCGGACTCGCGAGCCGCGGCTGGGTCCCCTACGCGTCCACCTTCGCGGCGTTCCTGACCCGCGCCCACGACTTCGTCCGGATGGCGTCCGTCAGCGGCGCCGGCCTCAACCTGGTCGGCTCGCACGCGGGCGTCGCCATCGGGCAGGACGGGCCCTCGCAGATGGGCCTCGAAGACCTCGCCATGTTCCGGGCGGTGCACGGATCGACCGTCCTGTACCCGTGCGACGCCAACCAGACGGCCCGGCTCGTCGGCCGCATGGCCGAACTGGACGGCATCCGGTACCTGCGGACCTCGCGCGGCAAGAGCCCCGTCATCTACCCGCCGCACGAGGACTTCCCGGTCGGCGGCAGCAAGGTCCTGCGGGCCGGGGGCGACGACCGGCTGACCATCGTCGCCGCCGGGGTCACCGTGCACGAGGCGCTGACCGCGGCCGACGAACTGGCCAGGGCCGGGATCCCGGTCCGGGTGATCGACCTGTACTCCGTGAAGCCGGTCGACCGGCGCACCCTGGCCGAGGCCGCCCGGGACACCGGATGCCTGGTCACCGTGGAGGACCACCGGGACGAGGGCGGGCTCGGCGACGCGGTCGCCGAGGCGTTCGCGGACGGCAGCCCCACGCCGCGCCTGGTGCGGCTGGCCGTCCGTCCGATGCCGGGTTCGGGGACCCCGGCGGAACAGCTCGGGGCGGCCGGCATCGACGCGGCGTCCCTCATCGCGGCGACCGCCCTCCTCGTCGAGCAGCAGATGACGCCCTGACCGCCGCAGGGGCCCGTCGGCCCAGGGAGGCGCCGTGAACGACGTACGCACGTACCGGGTCGGCAAGCGCAGCGTGGAGGTGCACCGGCCCGGCAAGGAACTGCTGCCCGACGGCATCACGAAGGGCGCGCTCGCCGACTACCACCGCGCGATCGCGCCGTTCATGCTGCCGCACCTGCGCGGCCGGCCGCTGATGCTGGAGCGGCACCCCGACGGTCCGGACGGGCCCCGGTTCATGCAGAAGGACACCCCGGACAGCTATCCCGACTGGATCCGCCGGGTGGAGGTCGCCAAGGAGGGCGGCACCGTCACGCACACCGTGTGCGAGGACACCGCCACCCTGCTCTTCCTCGTCGACCGGGCCGCGCTCACCCTGCACCGGTGGCAGTCGCGGGCCGGCCGGATCGACCGCCCCGACCGGCTGGTCTTCGACCTCGACCCCGCGAAGGACGACTTCGGGACGGTACGGGACGCGGCCCGCCGGCTGCACGAGCTCCTCGACGGACTCGGGCTGCCCGCCGCCCCGATGACCACCGGCTCGCGCGGCGTGCACGTCGTCGTACCGCTCGACGGGCGGCACGACTTCGACGCCGCCCGGGACTTCGCCCGGCAGGTCGCGCAGACCCTCGCCGACGAGCACCCCGACGCCCTCACCACCGAGGTCCGCAAGAAGGACCGCGGCGACCGCCTCTACCTCGACGTGCTGCGCAACGGCTACGCCCAGACCGCCGTCGCGCCCTACAGCGTGCGGGCGAAACCGGGCGGACCCGTGGCCACCCCGATGACCTGGGAGCAGCTCGACGACCCGACCACGGACGCCCGCCGCTGGACGGTCACGGACGCCCTCGAACAGGCCCGCACCCGCCCCTGGGAAGGGCTGCTCGGCCGGGGGCGCGCGCTCGGGCCCGCGCTGCGCAAGCTCCATGCCCAGCAGCGGAGTTGAAGGTTTGGCCAGGGCTCATGGGGTGACTCGCCCCGCATGAACAAGACGCAGGGCGACGGCGGCCAGGGGCCAGGCCCCATGGAGGTGCTGCGCGAGGCGCGCACCCAGCTGGCCGAGCTCACCGGAATGGCGGCGGAGTCCGTCTCGTCCTTCGAACGTACCGAGGACGGCTGGGAGTTGGAGATCGAGGTCCTCGAAGTGGCCCGGGTCCCCGACACGATGAGCCTGCTGGCGAGCTACCAGGTGAGCCTGGACCCGCAGGGCGTGCTCACCGGATACCGGCGCGTCCATCGCTACGAGCGGGGACGTGCGGAGTCGCGCAAGCCTGGCGGCCGGTAGGCCGCCGCCCCGCGCACCACACAGACAAGCCCCTTACGGACAAGGAGGACCGGTCTCCATGACCGTTGTTCCTGCACAGCAGTCAGGCGGCGGTGGCGGCACCAGCGGTCTGTACGACGTACTCGAACTCGTCCTGGACCGCGGACTCGTCATCGACGCGTTCGTCCGTGTCTCGCTGGTCGGCATCGAGATCCTGAAGATCGACGTCAGGGTCGTCGTCGCCAGCGTCGACACCTATCTCCGCTTCGCCGAGGCCTGCAACCGGCTCGACCTGGAAGCCGGCCCGCACCGCAGCCCCGGCCTGCCCGACCTCGTCGGCGAGATGACCGAGTCCGGCGCGCGCGGCAAGTCCAAGGGCGCCCTGAGCGGAGCCGCGCAGACCATCTCCGAGGCCTTCAACCAGGCCCGCGACGAGGGTCAGGCCGAGCCGAAGCGGACCCGCAGGTCCGCCCCGAGCCGCCGTAAGGAGGAGCAGGAGTGACCAGCACGTACATCTACGGCATCGCGAGCGCCGAGCACCCCTCGCTGCCCGACGGCATGGGCGGCATCGGTGAACCCGCGCGCAAGGTGCGCCTCGTGAAGGAAGGGCCCCTCGCGGCGATCGTCAGCGAAGCCCCCGAAGACCTGCGGCCCAAGCGCCGGGACCTGCTCGCCCATCAGAGCGTGCTGTCCGAGGCGGGCGGCGGCGGGCCCGTCCTGCCCATGCGGTTCGGCAGCCTCGCGCCCGACGACAAGGCCGTCGCGGCGGTGCTCGCCGAGCGCGCCGACCACTACCAGGAGCGGCTGAGCTCCCTGGAGGGCAAGGTCGAGTACAACGTCAAGGCGCAGCACGACGAGGAGGCCGTGCTGCACCGGGTGATGGCCGAGGACCCCGAGGTCCGCACCCTGACCGAGGCCAACCGGCAGGCCGGCGGCGGCACGTACGAGGAGCGGCTGCGCCTCGGCGAGCTGGTCGTGTCGGCCGTGCAGGCCCGGGAGGCGGAGGACGCCGCCGAGCTGCAGCGCCTGCTCGAACCCGCGGCGGACGCGGTGTCGACGGGACCGGAGAGCAGCGGCTGGCTGGCCAACGTCTCCTTCCTCGTCGACCGCGGGCAGGCCGAGCACTTCCTCGCCGCGATCGAGCACGTCCGCCGCAGCCGCCCGCACCTCGACCTCACGGTCAACGGCCCGCTCCCGCCGTACAGCTTCGTGGAGCCGGGCCCCGCGGAGCCCGCGGGCACGGAGTGAGCCCATGGGGCTGATCAAGGAAGTGCTGCTGCTGCCGATCGCGCCGGTGCGCGGGTCCCTGTGGGCCGTGCAGCAGGTGCTCACGGAGGCCGAGCGGCAGTACTACGACCCCGCGTCGATCCGCGCCGAACTCGCCCGCCTGGAAGAGCGGTTGACGTCCGGCGAGATCGACCAGGAGACGTTCGACCGGATCGAGGACGAGCTCCTCGACCGTCTGGAGGGAAAGTGAACCGAGCAGCGCTCGGCCTCGCGGTAGGGGCCGGTTACGTCCTCGGGCGTACGAAGAAGATGAAGCTGGCGTTCGCCGTCGGCACGATGGTCGCGGGCAAACGGCTGAAGCTGAGCCCGAGCGCGCTCGCGGACCTGGTCAGCCAACAGCTGGCGAACAATCCGCAGTTCAAGGAGATCGGCGACGAGCTCAGGCAGGATCTGCGCGGCGTCGGCAAGGCGGCGTCGGGTGCGCTCGTCGAGCGCCAGATCGAAGGGCTCGCGGGCCGTCTGCACGACCGCACGCGCGGCGTCCGCGACCGGATCGAGGGCGTCGCCCCCGACGCCGACGACGTGCGCGACGCGGGCGAGCGGGTCACCGGTCTCGTACCGGGGCGCGGCAAGGGCCGCGACGAGGAGCCCGAGGAGGGCCGCGACGAGGAGCCCTACGACGCCTATGACGACGAGGCCCCGGACGACGAGGGCCCGGACGAGGCGGCGGACCGGGACGAAGCCGACGAGGCGGCGGACCGGCCGAGGGGCGCCGGGTCGCGGACGGCGGAGAAGAAGCCGCCGGCCAAGAAGGCGGCCGCCAAGAAGACCGCGGCGCGCAAGCCGGCGCAGAAGGCCCCGGCGCAGCGGGCGGGCGGTGCCAAGCGGGCCGCCAAGAAGACCGTGGAAGGGGGCCGTGGCCGTGGCTGACTCCCCGAAGAACGCGCTCGGCGGTCTCGCGAAGAGCCAGGCCGCCGACCACCTCAAGGCCGAACTCCAGGAGTACCTGGCGGCCCAGGCCCAGCGCATGCTGATCGGCGCGGGCCGCAAGCTCGGCGAGACCACGCTCAAGTTGAACGACATCGCCGACGGCAAGAGCCCCGGATTCGCCAAGCTCGCCCTCGACGGCGGCCGCAAACTCGCCGAGGGCAAGGGACCGCTGCGCAGCGCGGTCGAGCTCGGCGCGGGACGGCTGAAGGACAACGTCGTGGGCGCGTTCAAGAACCTCGGCGGCGGCAAGGGCAAGCGCAAGAGCGGCGCGGGCAAGAAGCCCACCGTCATCATGGAGTTCATCGACGTGGGCGTCGATCTGCGCAACGCCTACGACCAGTGGACCCAGTACCAGGAGTTCAGCACCTTCGCGAAGGGCGTCAAGAACGCGAACCGCGCCGACGACGTCACCTCCGACTGGCAGCTCAAGGTCTTCTGGTCCAACCGGAGCTGGAAGGCCCACACCACCGAGCAGCATCCCGACGACCGGATCGCCTGGACGTCGGAGGGCGCCAAGGGCACCACGAAGGGCGTCGTCTCCTTCCACCCGCTGGCCGACCGGCTCACCCGGGTGCTGCTCGTCATCGAGTACTACCCCAAGGGCCTGTTCGAGAAGACCGGCAACATCTGGCGCGCCCAGGGCCGCCGGGCCCGTCTCGACCTGAAGCACTTCGCGCGGTTCGTGACGCTGCGCGGCGAGGCGAGCGACGGCTGGCGCGGCGAGATCGAGGACGGCGAGGTCGTCAAGAGCCACGAGGACGCCGTCGCCGAGGAGGAGCGGGAGAACGAAGAGGGGCAGGGGCAGGAGCAGGAGGGGGAGCTGGAGCAGGACTCCGGCAAGCCCGCGGACGACGACTACGAGGAGTACGCCGAGGAAGAGGGCGGCGAGGGCGACGAGGGCGAGGAGGAACCCGACCGCTACGACGCCGAGGACGAGGACCGGGACGAGTCCGAGGCCGACGGCGAGTACGAAGGCGAGTACGAGGAGTACGACACCGAGCCCGAGCAGGAGCACGACCGGGACGAGGAGCCGGAGCCCGAGGACGACGAGCCCGAGGAGGAGCCGGCGCGCCGGCCCCGGCGGGAGCGGGCCGGCAGCGGGGCCCGCCGATGACCACGGCGAGCCGCTTCCCCGACACCTACCGCGGTGGCGACGGCGGGGCCAACCTCGCCGACATCCTCGAACGCGTCCTGGACAAGGGCATCGTCATCGCGGGCGACATCCGCATCAACCTGCTCGACATCGAACTGCTCACCATCAAGCTCCGGCTGATCGTCGCCTCCATCGACAAGGCGAAGGAGATGGGCATCGACTGGTGGGAGGACGACCCGGCGCTGTCGTCGGGCGCCCGCCGCAAGCAACTCGCGCGGGAGAACGCCGAGTTGAAGCAGCGGCTGGCCGAACTGGAGGAGGGCACCGCATGACGAGGAGGAGTGAACTGCGGTACGTGTACGCGGTCTGCCGTCCGCTCGGCGACGCCCCGTTGCAGGCCGACCTCACCGGCGTCGCGGGTGCGCCGCCGGGTCTGGTCGAGCACCACGGGCTGGTCGCCGTCGTCGGTGACGTGCCGGAGCGGGACTTCGCCGAGGCCCCGCTCCGCTCCCATCTGGAGGACCTCGACTGGCTCACCGGAACGGCCCGCGCCCACCAGCGGGTGATCGCGGCCCTGTCCACGGTCACCAGTCCGCTGCCGCTGCGGCTGGCCACCGTGTTCCGTGACGACAGCGGCGTACGGACCATGCTGGAGCAGGAGGGCGACCGCTTCCGCGCCGCGCTCGACCGGCTCGCCGGACGCGTGGAGTGGGGCGTGAAGGTGTACGTCGAGGAGGAGGCCGCCGCCGCGGAACCGGCGCCGGCCGCCGAGCCCGCCGCGGCGTCCGGCCGTGACTACCTGCGCCGCCGCCGGGCCGAGCGGGCCGCCCGCGACGACACCTGGCAGCGCGCCGAACGGTTCGCGCAGGAGCTGCACGACGAGCTGTCCGGGCAGGCCGCGGCCACCCGCATCCACCCGCCGCAGAACCCGGAGCTGGCCCGCACCAGCGGCCGCAACGTCCTCAACGCGGCCTATCTGGTGGGGCGTTCGGCGTCCGAGGAGTTCGTGGAGACGGTCGACGCCACCAAGGACCGGGAGCCGGGGCTGCGGGTGGAGCTGACCGGGCCGTGGGCCGGCTACTCGTTCAGCGGCCCCGAGGGCGCCGAGGGAGGGGAGGAGCAGCCGTGACCGTCGTGGAGCGGCGCGAGATCGCCCTGGTCGACCTGCTCGACCGGCTGCTCGCGGGTGGTGTCGTCCTCACGGGCGACATCACCCTGCGCATCGCGGACGTCGACCTGGTCCGGATCGACCTGAACGCCCTCATCAGCTCGGTCAACGAACAGGTCCCCTCACCCTGGCCGGAGTTGACATGACGGATTCCCGCAGGCGGATCGAGCTCGAACCGGACACGGTGGAGCGCGACCTGATGAAGCTCGTGCTGACCGTCGTGGAACTGCTGCGCCAGCTCATGGAGCGCCAGGCCGTACGGCGGTTCGACACCGGTGATCTGACGGAGGACCAGGAGGAACGGATCGGTCTCACCCTGATGCTGCTGGAGGACCGGATGGCCGAGCTGACGGAGCGCTACGGGCTGCGGCCCGAGGACCTGAACATCGACCTCGGACCGCTCGGCCCGCTGCTGCCGCGCAGCTGACCGCCGTTCCCGCGCCGCCTCACCGGCGTCGAACTCCCTTACTCCTGGCCCGACTTGCGGGCCAGGATCTCGCCGTGCAGCACCGTGAACCAGGCGTCGTCGTGCCCGCCCCACTCCCGCCACGCCTCGGACACCGCGGTCAGTTGCTCGGGCGTCGCGTGCCCGCCCTCCGTCGCCCGCTCGGCGTACGTGGAGGCCACGGTGCGGTCCGCCCACAGCCCGCTCCACCAGGCGATCTCGTCGGCCGTCGCGTAGCACCACGTACCGGCCGACGCGGTGATCTCGTCCGCGGTGAAACCGGCCCGCAGCGCCCAGGACTTGAGGTGCCGGCCGGCGTCCGGCTCGCCGCCGTTGGCGCGGGCCACCCGCCGGTACAGGTCCAGCCAGTCGGTCATGCCCGGCGACTGCGGGTACCAGGCCATCGCCGCGTAGTCCGAGTCGCGGACGGCGACGATCCCGCCGGGCTTGGTGACGCGGCGCATCTCGCGCAGCGCCTGCACCGGATCGCCGACGTGCTGCAGCACCTGGTGCGCGTGCACCACGCAGAACGTGTCGTCCGGCCAGTCCAGGGCGTGCACGTCCGCGGTGGTGAACTCGACGTTCGTCAGGCCCCGTTCGGCGGCGGTGGCGCGCGCCTGGTCCAGGATCCCCGCGGCGTGGTCCGCGCCGACGACGTGTCCGTCCGGGACCAGGGCGGCCAGGTCGGCGGTGATCGTGCCGGGGCCGCAGCCGATGTCCAGGACCTTCATGTGCGGCTTGAGCGAACCCAGCAGGTAGCCCGCCGAGTTGGCGGCGGTGCGCCAGGTGTGCGAACGCAGCACGGACTCGTGGTGGCCGTGTGTGTACACGGCGGTCTCCTGCGACATGACCGGATCCCCTTCACGGTGTGGCGAACCGCCCGGGGCGGGCCGCCCCGGGCGATGTGATCACCGTACGCCGGTCACTCGCATAGTGAGATACGTGTCTTGAGATGTGGACAGCGGTGCTGGGTCCGAAGGCTCAGAGGAGGGCGAGCGGCCGGTACACGCGCAGCGCCTCGTGCTGCTTGTCGACCGTCAACTCCGGCCCGCACTCGCCCACTTCACCGTCGAAGGCGAGCGGCGTGCCCGGCGCGATGCCGCCCACCCGCAGCCGGGTGAGCCGTGTCGCGGCGTGGAAGGGGGAGCGGGACAGCGGACCGGAGAGCGCCGCCGCGAGCAGCCGCACCCCGGGCAGCCGGCCGCCGTTGACGGTGCGCACGTCCAGCAGCCCGTCCGCCAGATCGGCGCGCCGCCCCGCGGTCAGGCCCATCCGCCGGTACGTGCAGTTCCCCGCGAACAGCAGCCACAACGGCCGCTTCCTGCCCATGAGTTCGGCTTCGAGCGGGTGATCGCGGCGCAGCACGTGGACCGCCGCCACGACATCGGCGAGACGCCCGCCGATCCGCCCCGACCAGCGCTCCCGCTCCCGCACCAGCTCCGGATAGGCGCCCAGGCTGAACGTGTTGAGGAAGATGCCGGAGCCCTTGGACGAGGTGAACCGGCCCACGTCGACGGCGACCGCGTCACCGCCCACGACCGCCCGCACCAGATCGCCGACGTCCTCGATGCCGAGGTCGTACGCGAAGTGGTTGAGGGTGCCGCCGGGCAGCACCGCCAGCGGCAGCCCGTGCTTCAGCGCCACCCGGGCCGCCGTGTTCACCGAGCCGTCGCCGCCCGAGATCCCCAGCGCGCGGGCCCGCGGCGCCGCCTTCTCCAGCGCGGTCTCCAGCTCGCCGCCCGTGCACTCCACGAACTCGGCGCGCGGCAGCGCACCCTTCAGGGCCCGCACCTTCTCCGGGGTCCCGGCCCCGGTGTTCACCACCAGCACCAGGCCCTCGCCGTCCGGCAGCGCCGGCACGTCGTCCACCAGCGGGCGGCCGGGCGACGGCATCTGGTCGCGGGTCGGCACCAGGCCGCGCACCGCGAAGGCCGCGCCCACGCCGAGCGCCGCGCCCGCCAGGACGTCACCGGGGAAGTGGGCGCCGGTGTACACCCGGGACGCGGCCACCGAGAACGCCACGGGCGCGACCGCCGCGCCCCAGCCGCGCGACTCCAGGGCCACGCCCGTCGCGAACGCGGCGGCCGAGGCCGCGTGGCCGGACGGGAACGACGTCGTGAACGGCTGCCGCTTCAGCCGGCGCACCAGCGGCACCGGGTCGAGCACCGGCCGCGGCCGGCGCACCGACCGCTTGCCGAGCGTGTTGATCGTCGCCGAGGCGAGCGCCAGGGACGCCACCCCGCGCACCGCGGCCCGGCGGGCCCGCGGCGAACCGGTGGCGGCGAGCGCGCCGCCCACCGCGAACCACAGCACACCGTGGTTCGCGGCGCGGCTCAGCCGCGGCAGGATCCGCTCGGCGCCGGGCCAGCGGGCCCCGGCGGCGAACTCGAAGACGCGCAGGTCGAGGGCGGCCAGTCGGCCGCGCAGGGAGGGGCCCGGCGGGGCCACGTCCAGCGGGGGCGTGGTCAGGTCGAGGTCGGCACACATGTGACGACGGGTACCCGGTGAAGGGCCGCGCACCCGTCGCCGGCCGAGGAATCGGTTTGCCCGTCACCCGCACGGACGTCCACAATGCGGGATCATGGGACATCTGGAAGCCGCGCACCTCGAGTACTTCTTGCCGGACGGGCGGGCCCTGCTCGGTGATGTGTCGTTCCGCGTCGGCGAGGGCGCGGTCGTCGCCCTCGTCGGACCGAACGGGGCGGGCAAGACGACGCTCCTGCGCCTGCTGTCCGGCGAGCTCCAGCCGCACGGCGGCTCCGTCACCGTCGGTGGCGGGCTCGGCGTGATGCGCCAGTTCGTGGGCTCCGTGCAGGACGAGACGACCGTCCGCGACCTCCTCGTCTCCGTGTCGTCGCCGCGCATCCGCGAGGCCGCGCAGGCCGTCGACAAGGCCGAGCACGCGATCATGACCGTCGACGACGAGGCCGCGCAGATGCAGTACGCGCAGGCCCTCTCCGACTGGGCCGAGGCGCAGGGGTACGAGGCGGAGACGCTCTGGGACATGTGCACGACGGCCGCGCTCGGCGTCCCGTACGACAAGGCGCAGTTCCGCGAGGTGCGCACGCTCTCCGGCGGCGAGCAGAAGCGGCTGGTCCTGGAGGCGCTGCTGCGCGGCCACGACGAGGTCCTGCTGCTCGACGAGCCGGACAACTACCTCGACGTACCCGGCAAGCGCTGGCTGGAGGAGAAGCTCCGCGAGACCCGCAAGACGGTCTTGTTCGTCTCCCACGACCGCGAGCTGCTCGCCCGCTCCGCACAGAAGATCATCAGTGTCGAGCCCGGCCCCGGCGGCGCCGACGCCTGGGTGCACGGCAGCGGCTTCAGCACCTACCACGAGGCGCGCCGCGAGCGCTTCGCCCGGTTCGAGGAGCTGCGCCGCCGCTGGGACGAGAAGCACGCCCAGCTGAAGAAGCTCGTCCTGAACCTGCGGCAGGCGGCCTCCGTCAGCCACGAGATGGCGTCCCGCTACGCCGCCGCGCAGACCCGCCTGCGCAAGTTCGAGGAGGCCGGGCCGCCGCCGGAGCCGCCGCGCGAGCAGGACATCACCATGCGCCTGAAGGGCGGCCGCACCGGCATCCGCGCGGTCACCGTCGAGGGCCTGGAGCTGACCGGCCTCATGAACCCCTTCGACCTGGAGGTCTTCTACGGCGAGCGGGTCGCGGTCCTCGGCTCGAACGGCTCGGGCAAGTCCCACTTCCTGCGACTGCTCGCCGGCGACGCGTCGGTGGCCCACACCGGTCACTGGAAGCTCGGCGCCCGCGTCGTCCCCGGCCACTTCGCGCAGACCCACGCCCACCCCGAACTCCAGGGCCGCCCGCTGCTCGACATCCTCTGGCGCGACCACGCCAAGGACCGGGGAGCGGCCATGTCGCTGCTGCGGCGCTACGAGCTGACGGCGCAGGCCGAGCAGAAGTTCGAGCGGCTCTCCGGCGGCCAGCAGGCCCGGTTCCAGATCCTGCTCCTGGAACTGGAGGGCGCCACCGCCCTGCTGCTCGACGAGCCCACGGACAACCTCGACCTGGAGTCGGCCGAGGCCCTCCAGGAAGGCCTCGAATCCTTCGACGGCACGGTCCTCGCCGTCACCCACGACCGCTGGTTCGCCCGCTCCTTCGACCGCTTCCTGGTCTTCGGCACGGACGGCAGGGTCCGCGAGACCCCGGAGCCGGTCTGGGACGAGCGCCGCGTGGAGCGCACGAGGTAGGCCTCAGGAGGCGCGGCCGGCCACGGACTCAGCCGGCCGGCCGGCGCAGCAGTGCCCCCAGTCCGCCGGAGGGGCCCGCCGACGTCACGGAGAGCGCCGACGCGCCCGTGGCCGCCGCGCAGCGCAGGAGCGCGTCGTCCGCCCGGGCGGGCAGCGGTTCGGCCACCCCCAGGGCGGCCGCGTCGGCACGTCGCACCGCCACCTGGTCCGGCGCGTCGCCGACCCACACCTCCCGGTGCGCGTCCGGCCCGCCGGACCGCACCAGGAGCTCGGCGATCCGGTGCTCCCGGGCCGCCTCGACCAGCGCGGGCACCCCCTCCACCGCCGCGTCGACCCGCCCGCGCGCGGACGCGAACAGGTCCTCGCCGCGCGCCGCCCGCAGCGCCGCGTGCCCGGTCCTGGCCCGCTCCAGCTCGGCGTCGAGCAGACCGCTCCCGGCCCCGTGCCGGGCCCGCACCACCCGCCCGTCGAGCACCCCCGGCAGCCGGTCCCGCACCGCGGCGCACTCCCGCTCGTCGCCCACCAGCACCACCAGATCGGCCCCGGTCTCCGCCTGGCAGACCACCAGCGCCCGGGCGATCTCCCCGGCCTCGCGCTCCCACGTGTCCCACGTGTTCCGGGCGGGCGGACCGGCCGACGCCGCCCGCGGCACCGACACCGTGCCGGCCGCCGACTCACCGAGCGAGGACCGCACCTCGAAGTCCGCGCCCCGCCGGTCCAGGTACACGACGAGGCACACCGGGTCGTCGTCCGCGAGATCCAGCAGGGGAGCGGTGTGCGGCACCGGCGCCCAGTGGGCCGAGGTACCCGGCGGCGGCGCGCTCAGCGGCGGATCCAGGACGACTTCGCCGGCCGTCGCGAAGAACGCCCGGCCCACCGGCTCCCGCGCGTGCCGCAGTTCGTCGACCGCCATCCGCGCAGCGTGGCACGTGGCCTGGTCGGCACCGGCCGCCGCGAGGGCCCGCTGCACGCCGAGCGCCTCCAGGGTCTGGTCCTCCGCCGTCGACCCGCAATAGCGCGACGTGTCCACGTACACCGACGCCCAGGGGCCGGGCCGGTCGCACAGCGGGGTGAGGAACGCGAGGTCCATGACTGCCTCCCAGGAGTCGTGGGTACCCCGGGCCGGGATACCGCGTGCGGTGCAGGTACCCGCACCGGGCGTGGACAGACCTGGCGGCCGTGTCCGCGGGCCGGCGGCCGGAACGGGTGCCTGGCGCAGCGGATCGTCGCCACGACCGGAGGATCGCCGTACGCTGCTGAGTCGGAGCGTTCGACCAGGCTTGAGGAGACGCGGTGGCGAGGACGTCCTTCCGTACGGGCGACGTCGACGAGGCCATGGAGGCGATCAAGGACGCCTTCTACAGCAACCGGCTCGACGTGCTGGCCCGCCCGGAGCGGTTCGGGGCCGCCTTCGAAGTGCTCGAACTCGGGGGCATCACCATCGGCGACCTGGCGTGCGGGGCCGATGTCCGGGTGCGCTGCGGGGAGTTGGGCGCCTACCACGTGGACATCCCGGTCGGCGGCCCGCTCTCCTGGCACCAGGCGGGACGCCCCGAGCAGATCACCGCGCCCGGCAGGGCCGCCCTGTTCCAGCCGGTCGGGACCACCGTCCTGGACCGCTGGGTGGGCGAGGGCCGGGTCATCGCGCTGAAGATAGACCGCGCCCTGCTGGAGCGCCGCGTCCAGGAACTGACCGGCCGGGCTCCCCGCGGCCCGGTCACCCTCGCCCCCGAACTCGACCTGACCGCGGGCCGCGGCCGGTCCTGGGCGCGCCTCGTCGAGACCCTCGCCACCGATCTGCACGACGGCACCCGCCTCTTCGAACACCCCCTGGTCGCCGGCCCGTTGCGCGACTCCGTCCTCAACGGACTGCTGCTCTCCGCCGAACACCGCTACCGCGAACAGATCGACCGGGTCGAGGGAGAGCTGCGGCCCGCCCCGGTCAAGCGCGCCATGAACGCCATGCGCGAGCGGCCCGAACACCCCTTCACCACGGCGGACCTGGCCGCCGAGGCCCGGGTCGGGGTCCGCTGGCTGCAGGAGGCGTTCGGCCGCTACGTGGGCATGCCGCCGATGGCGTACCTGCGCACCGTCCGGCTGGAGCGGGTGCACGCCGAACTGCTCGCGGCCGACCCGCGCACGGCGACCGTCAGCGAGGTCGCGTACCGCTGGGGCTTCGGACATCTGGGCCGGTTCGCCGAGCAGTACCGGGCCCGCTACGGCCGCGTGCCGTCCCAGACCCTGCGCGAGGGCCGGCCCGACTGACCCGGTCCTGCACGGCACCGCGCTATCCGGACAGTGGCCGCGCTCAGCGGATCGAGCGGCCCGCCACGGATGATCTACCGTGGGACCGTCGCCGGGTGACCGTCCCCGGCCCCGGGTCCTTGCCGTCCCGTGGCCGCCGACGTGACGGACCCGGGGGCGCCCCGACTCGGCCCTACCCGCCGGGTCGGCACCTGCCCGCGGGCCCGGACTCCCCCCGGACACTGCGCCGGGCCCGTCGGCGTGGGTCTGCCGTGCCCCGTCGGAGCCGCCAGAGCCGTCAGGCGACGCCGCTGACCTGTTCGAGCAGCGCCGCGGAGAACGCCTTGAGATCGTCCGGCCGACGGCTCGTGACCAGGACGTTCGGCCCGCCGGTGCAGACCTTCACCTGCATGTCGACCCAGGTGCCGCCCGCGTTGCGGATGTCGGTGGCCAGACTCGGCCACGACGTCAGCGTCCGGCCGCGCACCACGTCGGCCTCGACCAGCGTCCACGCGGCGTGGCAGATCGCCGCGACCGGCAGACCCCGGGTGAAGAAGTCCTTCACGAACGCCACGGCGTCGGGGTCCGTGCGCAGCTGGTCCGGATTGGCCACGCCGCCCGGCAGCACCAGCGCGTCGAAGCCGTCGGCGCCCAGCGCCGCCCGGTCCGCGACGGTCTCCTGCACCGGGAAGGCGTCCGCCCGGTCGAGATGGTGGAAGGCCCGTACCTCACCGGGCCGCGTCGACACGAGCACGGGCTCGCCGCCCGCGTCCCGCACCGCCTGCCAGGGATCGGTGAGCTCCACCTGTTCGACCCCTTCGGGCGCCACCAGGAACGCGATACGCATCGGTTGCTCAACTCCCTTGTACGTGTGCTGACGTGTACGTGCGCTGACGTGCACGTGTGCTGTTGTGTCCGTGTGCTGTCCTGTACGGGTGACCGATCGACGGCCCGATCGGCTCGGGCCGGTCAGACCGGGAATCCGGCCGGGCCGCCGTCCGGTTCGGCGCCGCTGATGTCGGCCAGCGCGGACGTCGGGTCCTGGGTGAGCGCCAGATCGCCCAGGCTCACCATCCCCACCGGGTGACCGTCCTCGACCACCGGAAGCCGGCGCACCGCGTGCTCGCGCATCAGCGTGACCGCCGCGGACACCGCTTCGTCCGGTCCGATGGCCACCGGATTCGGGGTGCACACGGCCTGCGCGCTGATCGTGAGCGGATCAGCTCCGTCGGCGACGGCGCGCAGCGCGATGTCGCGGTCGGTCAGGACGCCGACCAGCCGCCGGTCGTCCGTCACCAGGACGTCTCCGATGTCCTGGGCCCGCATCAACTGGGCGGCCTCGACGAGCGAGGCGTCCGGGCGGACCGTCACCACACTCGGTGTCATGACGTCCCTCACCAATTCGGCCATGGCTGTAGGCCTTTCTGCTCCTCGAGTACATCTGACGTGCGGCGGTGGTGGGACCCCGCCGCGTACCCCGTGACCCGCGTCCTATGCGTCGTCCGGGGTGAGTGCGCGGGCCAGCTCCGACGCCGTGCGGAACACCGTGCCCCCGGGCAGTCCGGCGACCAGGTCGGCCAGCCGGTCGGGTGCGCCGCGCTCACGGAGCGTCCCCGCGAGCGCGACGGCGGTCGCCGGGAACGCCGTGCGCCCCAACTGCCGCCCCAGTTCCTGGCGGACGGCCTCGAACCTGCCCGGCGCCGGGCCCGGCAGCACCGGGCCGCCCGCCACCTCCGGATCGTCGTCCGCCACGGGCTCCGGGTCGTGCCACTCCGTGACCCGCGTGGAGTGCCCGGACCGCAGCAGACCCTGCAGTTCGGTCTTCATCTCGTCGTCGCGATGCGCGCTGAGCCGGTCGCTGCGTCGCTGCATCTGTCCCTCCAGTGACTCGGCGATGGCCGACGCGTACCCGACCGGTTCCCGCTGACACCTGCCGGTTTGCCCGCCTCCGCCGGGGAGACCCGTGCTCCGTCACCCCCTCGCTCCCATCGCTGGGGAAGGACAGGTCATGGAGGTACTCACGGTTCTCGTACCGGTCGGCATGCTGGGGCTCGTCCTCGCCCTCGGACGCTACGAAGAATGGCTGTTGCCCCGGCCGGACGACTCCGACCGACGGGAACCGGCCGCATCCGCCCGCTGAGGGGTCCCCGGGGCGGGGCCGTGTTTGTCACGGCACCCCGGGGGCAGGCGCATGTCAGTGCTTCGGACAGGAGGCACGTCCGTGGGAAGGGCACATCACGTGTCCACGGAGCCGCGTCAGCGGCCCTCGCCCCGGGTGTGCCCGACGTGGCTTCGGGGCGCGACTCCCACGGTGACCACCGGACCCAAGGCACCCCATCAGGGAGTTGCGATTCCATGCGTACGCGTACCAGCGCACCCGTGAACCCGGTGAAGCCCGGGCAACGTCACCCGCACGACGACGCCCCCGACACCGCCGAGGACTTCGCGAAACTGTCCGACCTTCCCGACGGACCCGAGCGCGACGAACTGCGCCAGCGGGTCGTCGAGGCGTGGCTCCCCATGTCGGAGCGGCTCGCCGGCCGCTTCCGCAACCGCGGCGAGTCCTACGAGGACCTTCGTCAGGTCGCGGCACTCGGCCTGGTCAAAGCCGTCGACCGCTACGACCCCGAGCGCGGCAACGCCTTCGAGAGCTATGCCGTGCCCACCGTCACCGGCGAGATCAAGCGGCACTTCCGCGACCACATGTGGACGCTGCACGTACCGCGCCGCGTCCAGGACCTGCGCAACCGCGTCAGGTTCGCGCAGCACGAACTCTCCCAGGGCATCTCGGGGCGCGCCCCGACGCTCAGCGAGATCGCCGCGCACGCGGGCATGACCGAGGACGAGGCCCGCACCGGGATCGAGGCGCTGGAGAGCTTCAGCGCGCTCTCCCTCGACGCCGAACTGCCGGGCAGCGAGGACGGGTACTCGCTCTCCGACGCGCTGGGCTCGGTCGACCCCGCGCTCGACGTCGTCATCGACCGCGAGGCCGTCAAACCGCGGATCGCCGCGCTCCCGGAGCGGGAGCGGCGCATCCTGTACATGCGGTTCTTCGGCGACATGACGCAGAGCCGGATCGCCGACCAGCTCGGCATCTCGCAGATGCACGTCTCCCGGCTGATCAGCCGGTGCTGCGAACGGCTGCGGGACCAGGTCCTGTCCGACGCGGCCTGATCAGGGCCGCCGCATCGCGAGGGCGATGTGCCGCGACATCACGTCGAGGGCCTTCGCCTCCGCCATCGAGAACGCGAGGCGTCCGGCGGACCGGCACAGGGTGAGCACGCCCTGGACCGGTTCGCCGGACGCCGTCACGAGCGGCACGCACAGCAGCGAGGTGACGTCGGCACGGACCACGACGGGCGCCCCCGACGCGTCCGCGCCGAGCGCCTGCGGATCCTCCGGCCGCACCAGCAGCGCGGGCGCGCCGCCGCGGGCCGCCTCGACGACGAGCGGGCTGTCGGCCGGATCCTGCGCGGCGATGTCCCGCACCGCCTCGTCGTCGGCGCCGAGCACCGTCGTACGCTCCATGCGCGCGGCCCCCTTGTCGGCCACCACCCAGTCCGCGAACCGGCCGTGCAGGGTCCGGGCGGCGCGCCGCAGCACCTCGGAAGCGTCGCCCGCGGGCGCGGCGAGCAACTCCCGCGCCATCAGGTCCACCAGATCCATCAGGGCCGTGTGCCGGGTCGTCTCGGCGAGGTCGGGGACCGGTGCGGTGGGACGGGCCGTGCTCGGGCCCGCCGGGGCGTCGTCGTCGGCGGGCTGGAGGACCACCAGGACCGTGGTGCGCGGCTCGTTGCCCGGCCGCAGGCCGGTCAGGGTGGTGCGCACGGGCGTCTGCGGACTCTGCTGCAGGTGCACCGTCAGACCGCGGTCGCCCTCGCCGCGCGCCACCGCCGCGACCTGGGAGCGGAACGCGACACGGTCCGCGTGGGCCAGCAGGCCCGTCAGCGGGCGGCCCGTCGCGTACCCGGCGCGCACCCCGGTGAACGTCGTCGCCGCGAAGTTGAGGCGGCGGACCACCGACTCGCGGTCCACGAGCGCCACCGGCAGCGGCAGCCGCTGGAAGACGGCCCGCAGCAACTGCTGTTCCTGCCGGTCCGCGGTGGCCGAACGGCCGGCGCCGCCACCGCTGCCCGCGCTCAGCCGCGCGTACCCCGGCAACAACTCACGGACCGCGTGGTCGAGTTCGAAGAGCGCCGCGTCGAGCACGGCAGGCAGCTCGTCCGTCGGTACCGACCTGGCTGCCTTCAACTCGGCCACGCGGCGCACGAAGTCCGCAAGCTCTTCACCGAATTCCTCCTTCTGCGCCATGGACAGAACGTATCCCGTCCGGTCGTTTTCGGGGGCGCGCAGGGGGAAGCCGGACCGTAGAGGAGGCGTCATCCGATGCGACAGTCCGTCCGCACACCAGGAACCGGGAACGAGCACAGGACCGGCGAGCCGTACTCCTCGGAGCGCGGCCGACTCGCCCATGAGACACCGGAGTCGGGGCTGCCGGCCCGGCGGCTCTCCGAACTCGCCGAGGAGGCCGTGCGGTGCACGGCCGACTGCTGCGGCGCCGTGGCCACGGCGTCCGACGGCAGCGACGAACGGCCGTCCGCCGTCACCCACCCCGACCTCGCCGCCCTCGTCTCGGTGCAGCTGCGCTCCGGCGAGGGGCCCATTCCCGCCGCCGAACGGCAGGGGCGGCCGGTGGACGCGCAGGACCTGCTGCGGGACCAGCGGTGGCCCGACTACCGTGCCCTGGCGCTCGACTCCGGGGTGCGGTCGAGCGTGACCATCCCGTTCCGCAGCTCCGACCTCACCGTCACCCTCACCCTCTGCAGCTTCCGGCCCGGGGCCCTGGAGGCCGCCCCGCACGGCCCGGTCCGCGCGCTGGGCGACCTCGCCGCGACCTGTCTGGTGCGGGACCGCTCCTACCGGGCGGCCCTCACCGAGATCGACCAGATGGGCGCCGCCCTGCGGACCCGTGCCGTCGTCGACCAGGCGTGCGGCATCGTCATGCACGTGCTGGGCTGCGACGCGGACGCCGCGTTCGCGGTGCTGCGGCGGATATCGCAGACCACGAACCGCAAACTGGCGGAGGTCGCTGCCGCTGTGGTGGAGCGGCGGGGGCGGGGGCTGGAACGTGAGCTGGCCGCCCTGACGCGGTGAGGCGCCCGTACGCCGTTCCGGGTCTGTGTGTCGTGGGCGGGTGCGGGTGCGGGTGCGGGTGCGTGGGGCTTCTCGCGCAGTTCCCCGCGCCCCTGAAAGGCGCACTCCGTGCGCCTCCAGGAGGCCGCAGGCCTCCAGGGGCGCGGGGAACTGAGCGACCAGCCTCCACCGGCCCGCACCCGCCCACGAGAGGGAACCCGGCAGACGCGTACGCCGCGCGCAAACGCCCCGCGGGATGTGACCCTGGTGCCAACGGAGCGCACCGGCGATCGGACACGTCACGGAGGCACCATGCGGCCATCGGACCCCACGGCCCGAGACCCCCACGCCCGCGCCCCCGGCGGAGCCCCCGGCCCCGTCGAAGGGCGCGGCCCCGTCCGGTACGGCCCACCGCTGCCGGAACCGGGCCTCCCGGTCCTGCCCGAGCTCACCGCGATCGTCGCCGGAGCGGCCGCCCGCCCCGACCCCGAACCGCCCGGCGGCCCGCCCGCCCTCGTCGAGGCGGCCCGCGGCTTCTGGCAGCGCCGCGGCCTGGCCGCCGACCGGGGCCGGGTGACCGCGGCCCCCGGCGCCGCCCCGCTGCTGCTCGCGATCACCGCGGCGCTCGGCGGCGACGTCCTGCTGCCGCGCCCCTGCCCGGCCTGGTGGGTGCCGCAGGCCCGGCTGCTCGGCCGCGACGTGTTCCACGTGCCGACGCCCGCCGAGTGCGGCGGCGTCCCCGACCCGTACGCCCTCCTGGAGACGATCCGCCGGGTCAGAGCGGAGGGCGGCGACCCGCGGCTGCTGGTGCTGTCCGTGGCCGACGACCCCACGGCCACCGTGCCGCCGCCCGAAGTGCTGCACGAGGCCGTCGAGGCCGCCGCCGCCGAGGGGCTGCACGTCGTCAGCGACGAGACCTGGCGCGACACCGTGCACCCGGACACGGACACCGTCCTGTTCAGCCCGGCCGAGATGTTCCCCGCCCTGGTCACCGTCCTGACGGATCTGACCGGGGCGTTCCTGCCGCCGTCCCTGCCCGCGGCCTGCGCCCGGTTCGCGCCGACCGCAGAGGGCAGCGCGCTCGCCGCCCGCGTCCTCGACATCCTCACCGCGACCGGCGGCGTCCTCCCGGCGCCGGTCGCGGCGGCGGCCACGTACGTCCTGAACGAGGGCGAGGAGGTCACCGCCCGGCGCACGGCCGCCGTCGCCCTCCACGGCGCGGTGGCGGGCGCGCTGCACCGCCGGGTGCTCGCGGCGGGCGGCCTGGCCAGGCCCCCGCGGTGCGGCCGCCACCTGTACGTCGACCTGGACCCGCTGCGCCCGCCGCTCGACGCGCTCGGGGTGCGGGACGCCCAGGACCTGGAGGACTTCCTCACCGCACGCCTGGGCATGCCGGCGCCCGGCGGCCACCGGTTCGGCGACGATCCGGCGGCCCTGCGCTGCCGGCTGGCCACCGGGCCGTTGCTCGGTTCAACCCCGCGGGAGCGCTCGGCGTCTCTCACCTCACCGGAGCCCCTGGAATTGCCGCACGTGGCACGGCTGTTGAGCATGGTGGGGTCGGCACTCGGCGAGATCGGCGAACTCCGCGCCGACGCGGGCCCCGTGGGCCGGGACGGCAACGGGCCGACTGGCGAGGGATGGGAGTCCGAGCGATGACCCAAGCGTCCGAGGCGCCGAACAGGGCGCAGACGGCACGGCGAGCTGATGCCACCGCGTCCCACCGGCCCCTCGTCGAGCCGCGGCCGCTCGGCGGGGGAGGCATGGCGGACGTGCCGCGCCGCTGGCCGAAGTCGTTCGCGGACCGGCTGACCGCACCCCTGCCGGGGCTGCGCGCCTTCGCCCGGTTCGCCCGCGAGGGCGCGCTGCGGCCCACCGCCGACGGACTGGCCGACATCCCGAACCTGCCGTTCGAGCCGGGCCCGCTGCCGGACGTCGACACCCGCACCACCGCCGTCACCTGGGCCGGCCACGCCAGCTGGATCGTCCGCATCGGCGGCCTCACCGTCCTCACCGACCCGGTCTGGTCCCGCAAGATCCTCGGCACCCCCGCCCGGGTCACCCCGGTCGGCGTCGCCTGGAGCGCGCTGCCGCCCGTCGACGCGGTCGTCATCAGCCACAACCACTACGACCACCTGGACTGGCCCACCCTCAGACGGCTCCCGCGGGACACCCCCGTGCTCGTCCCCGCGGGCCTCGGCCGCTGGTTCACCCGGCGCCGCTTCACCCAGGTCACCGAGCTCGACTGGTGGGAGGCGGCGGAGCTGAAGGGGGTGCGCTTCGACTTCGTCCCCGCGCACCACTGGTCCAAGCGCAGCCTCACCGACACCTGCCGCACGCTGTGGGGCGGCTGGGTCCTCACCGACCGGGACGGACAGCGCGTCTACTTCGCCGGGGACACCGGCTACGGCCACTGGTTCGCGGAGATCGGCAGCCGCTACCCCGGCATCGACCTGGCCCTGCTGCCGATCGGCGCGTACGAGCCGCGCTGGTGGCTGGAGGACGTGCACTGCTCGCCGGAGGACGCGGTGCGGGCCGCGCAGGACGTGGGCGCCCGCCGGATGGCGCCCATGCACTGGGCCACGTTCCTGCTGTCGGCCGAGCCGGTCCTCGAACCGCTCACCCGGCTGCGGGCCGCCTGGGAGAAGGCGGGACTGGCCCGCGCCGCGCTGTGGGACCTGCCGATCGGCGCGTCACGCGTGCTGACTGCCTGACGGCCGCCGCACCCTGCGCCACACCGACGGGACCGCGCTGACCAGCAGGGTCAGCGCGACCGCTGCGACCACGCCCTCCCACGGCTCGCGGAACAGGGAGCCGCCGAGGATCCCGATGACCTGGTACGTCACCGCCCAGGCGAGGCACGCCGGGACGTCGCCGCGGGCGAACCGGCGCAGCGGCATCTTCGCCATCAGACAGGCGAGCATCACCGGGATCCGCCCGGCGGGCACCAGCCGCGACAGCACGAGCACCATCACCCCGTGGTCGGCGAGCTTGTCCTGCGCCTGCGCGAGCCGCTCCTCGGGTGCCCGCGAGCGGATGGCCGCCAGCCACCGCGACCCGTTCTTCGACCGCATGCCGCGCTGCCCCAGCCAGTACAGGGCGATGTCGCCGAGGAACGCGGCGAGGGAGGCGGTGACGAACACGAGCAGCAGCGAGTACGGCGCGGACTGGTGGAACGCGACGACGGCCGCGGAACTCACCAGCGCACCCGTCGGAATCACCGGAACCAGCGCGCCGACGGCGACGAGCAGGAACAACGTCGGGTAGCCGACGGCCTGTTGGGTCGACTCGGGCGGCACCTGGGTGGCGGCGGACAGCATCACCTGGCCACCTCCGGGCGGACGCTCTCGCCGTGCGCGAGCCGGTGCACGGCCACCCCCGGCGCCCGCAGCGCCGCCTGCCGGACGAACTCGTCGCCCGGCGTGTGGAACTCGTGCGGCCGCACCGCGTCCATGCCGATCGGCCAGTACGTCCCGTAGTGCACGGGCACCGCACTGCGCGGCGAGATCCGGGTCAGCGCCTCGGCGGCCCGCGCCGGGTCGAGGTGGTGCGGGCCCAGGTACGGGCCCCAGCCGCCCACCGGCAGCAGCGCGACGTCCACCTCGCCGACCGCCTCGGCCATCCCCTCGAAGAGCCCCGTGTCACCCGCGAAGTACGTCCGGGCCTCGCCGTTCACCACGTAGCCGAGCGCCGGCGCACGGTGCGGTCCGACCGGCAGCCGCCGCCCGTCGTGCTCGGCGGGCACCGCCTCCACCACCAGGTCACCGACCTCGACGCGGGCACCCGCGTCGACCTCCACGATCTTCAGCGTGCGCAGCCGGCGCAGCGCGGGCACGGAGCGGACGGCGCCGCGCGGCACCAGCACGCGCGTGCCGGGGGCGAGCCGGGCGAGCGAGGGGACGTGCAGGTGGTCGGCGTGCAGGTGCGACACCAGGACCAGGTCGGCGTGCGCGGCGCCGGCCGGCGGGGGAGCGCCGCGCCGGCGGCGCAGGTGCGCGAGCCGCCGGGCGAAGAGCGGATCGGTCAGCACCCGGATGCCCGAGTCCTCGACCGTGCAGGTGGCGTGACCCCACCAGGTGATCTCCACCGGCACGCTGTCTCCTTACGCTCCTTCGTGCGACTCCCCCGAGCCTACGCGCAGGAGTAGGGTCGACGGCGAAAGCTGAGGTGAGGGGGGACACCATGGGCGCATCCGACGGAGCGGTCCGGGTGGCGGCGATCGCCAGTCTGACTCCGCTGGAGGAACTCGACGCGGACCCCTTCCTGGTGGACTCCCGCAGCCAGCACGCGATGTGCGCCCGCTGGGCCGCCGAGCGCGGCTACGTCATCACCCGCGAACTCCTCGTGCACGCCCTGCGCCCGGACCACGAGGTCCTGTGGGCCGACGTCGACGCGGGCCTCGTCGACGTCTTCGTCGCCCCGTGCGACCGCGTACTGCGGGCGGCACTGCGCTCCGTCGACGCGTTCTCCGCGGAGTGCGAGCGGCGCGGGGTGCGGCTGGAGACGGCGGGCCTCGCCGAGCCGGCGTACGACACGGAGATGAAGGCCCGCGTGCACCGCCGCCTCTCGATGCCCACGGCGGGCTACGACGGCTGCTAGCCGGTCGAACACCGCAACGGCGCGAAGGCCCTCCGGCTCCGTACAAAAGGTATGAAAGTCTGGCCCCGGACAAGCAGCCGAGAGCAGCGACGGGGCGAGGGGAGCCGGACAGTGGCCACAGGCCGGTGGTGGCGGCGGACGGCGAGCGCGGCATGGCGCTCGCTCACCGTCTGGGCGGCGGGCACCGCGACGATGATGATCCTCGCCGGGATCCTGCCGGACTTCCAGCTCCAGTCGGACAGCGGCGACAGCCTCACCCGCGTCGCCATCACCGCGGCCCTCGGCGCCGGCGCCTTCGCGATCCTGTCGGCCCTGGTGTGGCCGCTGCTGGTGCGCGCCCTCCTCCTCGTACCGGCCCTCGTCCTCGGCCTCGTCGTCTTCTTCCTGAACGGCGCCCTGCTGCTGTTCGCCCTGAAGCTCGTCCCCGAGGGCCGCGGCGAGGTCGGCCCGGAGACCGCGGTCGTCGTGGCCGCCGTCATGTCGGCCGTCGCCTCGGCCACCGGCGGTGCCCTCGCCGTCCGCGACGACGACGCCTACCGCCGCCGCCTGTACCGCCTCGCCGACCGCCGGCGGCGGCGCGCCGAGGACGGCGCCGCCGTCTGCCCGCCCACCCCCGGCACCGTCTTCATCCAGCTCGACGGCGTCGGCCACGAGGTGCTGCGCCACGTCGCCCGCGACGACGTGATGCCCACGGTCGGGCGCTGGCTGCGCGACGGCCGGCACCGTCTCACCCCCTGGCGCACCGACTGGTCGAGCCAGACCGGCGCCAGCCAGCTCGGCATCCTGCACGGCTCGAACCACGACGTGCCCGCCTTCCGCTGGTACGAGAAGGACACCGGCGAGATCCAGGTCTCCAACCGCCCCACCAGCGCCGCCGAACTCCAGCGCCGCGCCATCCGGCGGACCGGCGACGGCGGCCTGCTCACCGTCGACGGGGCGAGCCGCGGCAACCTGTTCAGCGGCGGCGCCGAAGAGGTCGCGCTCGTCCTGTCCGTCGCCGCCCGCCGCGGCAAGGAGAACCGGTCGCGGGCCGGATACTTCGCGTACTTCTCCGACCCCGCCAACGCCGTCCGCACCGCCCTGTCCTTCTTCGCCGAGGTCGGCCGCGAGATCGGCCAGTCCGTCCGGGCCCGGGTCTGCAGGCAGCGCCCGCGCGTGAGCCGCGGCGGCCTCTACCCCTTCATCCGCGCGTTCGCCACGGTCGTCGAGCGGGACGTCGTCGTCGCGGCGGTCATCGGCGACATGCTCGCCGGCCGCAGCGCCGTCTACGCCGACCTCGTCGCCTACGACGAGGTCGCGCACCACTCGGGCCCGTTCAGCCGCGACGCGGAGAAGGTCCTCGAACGGCTCGACCGGTCCCTCGCCCTGATCGAGAAGGTCGCCGAGCACGCCCCGCGCCCGTACCGCGTCGTCGTCCTGTCCGACCACGGCCAGAGCCCCGGCGAGACGTTCCGCGCCCGCTACGGCCTCACCCTCCAGGACCTGGTGCGCGCGGGCTGCGGACTGCCCGTGCCGCGCCGGGCCCGCCGCACCCACAGCGGCGCCGAGGCCCGCGCCGCCGTGCGCGCCGCCCTGCACCGCCCGGTCGAGGAGTCCGCCGGCAGGGGCAAGCACAGCGAGCCGGTCGTGCTGGCCTCCGGGAACCTCGGGCTCGTCTCCTTCCCCGACGTGCCGCACCGGATGAGCCGCGAGGAGCTCGACGCCCGCCACCCGGCGCTGCTGCCGACCCTCGCCAACCACCCCGGCATCGGCTTCCTCCTCGTCCGCAGCGAGGAGCACGGCGCCGTCGTCCTCGGCGCGCGCGGCGCCGAGGTGCCGCGCGCGGAGCTCGCCGACGGGCAGGGGCCGCTCGCCGACTTCGGCCCCGGCGCCGCCGACGCCGTGCGCCGCACCGACTCCTTCCCGCACACCGCCGACATCATGGTCAACTCCTGGTACGACCCGATCGACGGTGAAGTCCTCGCCTTCGAGGAGCAGATCGGCTCGCACGGCGGGCTCGGCGGCGCCCAGGGCCGCCCGTTCCTGCTGTCGCCGCCCGGCCTGTCCGAACCGGTCGAGGACGGCGGCGACCTGGTCGGCGCCGAACAGGTCCACCAGGTCCTGCGGCGCTGGCTCGGCGAGGGGAACGGGCCGCAGGTGCCGCTGGAGAATTCGCCGGGCCGCGACGCCGACATCGCATCATTTGCGGTGGCGCCCCCGGAGCCGCAGGACAAATCCGCCTGATTTGGAGCGGAGCGCACCGCCGCCGGACCATGGGACGCCGCCCGGCGATCCCGCGGCGGCCTCAGCACGACCGAGAGGCGCACCCCCGCATGCACGACACCGGAACCGCACCCGTCACGGCTCCGGCACCGGGCGACGACCAGGACGGCAGGCACGCCCGCAGGTTCGGTCTCCCCATCGCCACGGCCCTGGTCATGGGCAACATCATCGGCGGCGGCATCTTCCTGCTCCCCGCCTCCGTCGCCCCGTACGGCACGATCTCGCTCGTCGCCTTCGGCGTCCTCACGGTCGGCGCGATCGCGCTCGCGCTGGTCTTCGGCCGGCTCGCGCACCGCCACCCGCAGACCGGCGGCCCCTACGTCTACGCCCGCGAGGCCTTCGGCGACTTCGCCGGATTCCTCGCCGCGTGGAGCTACTGGATCACCACCTGGGTCTCCAACGCGGCCCTCGCCGTCGCCGCCGTCGGCTACCTCGACGTACTGCTGCCCATCCACGGCTCGACGTTCTGGACGATCGTCGCCGCGCTCACCTGCCAGTGGCTGCCCGCGCTCGCCAACCTCGCCGGTACCCGCTACGTCGGCGCGGTCCAGCTCGTCTCCACCGTGCTGAAGTTCGCCCCGCTGCTGCTCGTCGCGGTCGGCGGACTGTTCTTCTTCCAGGCCGACAACCTGGGCCCGTTCCGGGCGAGCGGCGACTCCGCGATCGGCGCCGTCTCCGCGTCCGCCGCGATCCTGCTCTTCAGCTACCTGGGCGTCGAGTCGGCGTCCGTCAGCGCCGGGGAGGTCCGGGACCCGCAGCGCAACGTCGGCCGGGCCACCGTCCTCGGCACGGGGCTCGCCGCGCTGCTCTACCTGCTGTGCACGGTCGCGGTCTTCGGCACCGTCGCCCACGACGACCTGGTGAACTCCACCGCCCCGTTCTCCGACTCCGTCAACGCCATGTTCGGCGGCACCTGGGGCGGTACGGCGGTGGCGATCGCCGCGCTCGTCTCCATGGTCGGCGCGCTCAACGGGTGGACGCTGCTCAGCGCCCAGACGCCGTACGCGGCCGCGCGGGACGGGCTCTTCCCGGTCGCGTTCACCAAGCGGCGCCGCGGCATCCCGACGTTCGGCGTCGTCGTCGCGGTGACCCTCGCGTCGCTGCTCACCGTCTACAACTACACCGTCGGGTCCGCCGGGGTCTTCGAGACGCTGGTGCTCGTCACGACGTTCACGGCCACGGTGCCGTACCTGCTGGCCACGGCCGCGCAGATCTACTTCCTGCTGTCGGGGCAGGGGCACCGCGTGCGGCGCTCCCGGCTCGCCCGCGACATGGTGCTGGCCGTCGCCGCGTTCGGGTTCTCGATGTGGCTGGTCGGCGGGGCGGGGTACGCGGCCGTCTACCAGGGCGTGCTGTTCCTGTTCGTGGGGGTGCTGGTGTACGCGTGGATGGCCGCGACGAAGAAGCGGCGGGGTACCGCCCAGTCGCCGTGGGCCTGATCGCTCGTGGGCGGGTGCGGGCCGGTGGGGCTTCTCGCGCAGTTCCCCGCGCCCCTGAGATGCGCACCTGCGGTGCGGCATCTCCCCGACGGGGGAAGGCTGCGCGTCAGCGCATGCCTTCAGGGGCGCGGGGAACTGCGCGAGAAGCCCCCACCGGGCCCGCACCCGCCCATGAAACAGAACACGGCAGACGTCACCGCGCCAGCGGAGCCACGACCCACCTCAGCTTCTTGAACATCGAGTCCCGCGACCCGAGTTCGATCAGCTTCCGCGCAGCGGGGTACGCCTCGTTGCCCTCGATCTCGTAGCCGACCTCGAGCGTCCCCGGCACGTCCCTGACCTCCAGCCGCGCCTCGATGTCGGACGCCGAACGGCCACTGTCCGCCGCCATCGCGGTCAGATGCGCGATGCGCCGCTGCTGCGCCTCGTCGAGCGCCTGGCGCGGATCGCGCGAACCGGGCGAGGCGAGGGCCGACGTGCCCTTGCCGGACGGCGGCGCGACCGCGGACGCGGGGGTGCGGAGCTCACCGGTGGCCCGCCGCGTCGACAGGGTCGCCTGGACGACCGTGCCGTCGTTGTCGAGCGCCACCCGGAACTCGCCGCGGCCCGGCGTGATGACCGGGACGCCGTTTAGGACCTGGCGGAACGTGACGTGGGTCTCCAGCGACACCGGCTCACCGATCTGTGAACCGTCCTTCTTGCCGGTGTTCTGCATCAGGTCATGCACCCCGTCGACGACCAGCTCGGCGCCGTCGGCGTGCTCCTCGGCGAACTGCCGGGCCACCTCGACGGCCCGCTGTGTCGGCAGCTGCTGCGTGTTGCGGTGGTTGGCCTCGGCCAGCCGCACCCAGCGCACCGCCTGCGGCGCCGTCGACACGTACCGGTCGCCGGAGCTCGCACTGAGCACGCCCTGCCGCTCGACGTGCACCTCTTGCAGCGCGGCCTGCGGGAAGTGGGCGAGCTGGCCGAGCCGGGTGAGCTCCTGGCTCGGGTCGCGCGGCGCGAGCTGCACGATCGCCGGCTCGGCCGGCGCCTGCGTCATCGGGTCGCGCAGGCCCTCGCGCGCGTAGTACCAGCGCCACGCGTACCAGGCGTCGGAGACGTGCTCGCGGTAGAAGTTCCGCTCGGCGTTGAGGCGATTGGTCGCCTCGGCCTGGGTCGCGCCCGTGGCGGCCACCGACGGCGCCTGACCGTGGTAGATGTCCCAGCTCGCGTTGAGCCACGCGTCGCAGAACGTCTGCCCGGCCCGCCACTTCTCCCAGAACTTCTTGCCGTAGTCCGGGCTGTCGATGCTCGTCGTCTCGAACCCGAAGATCATCCGGGAGCCCAGGTTCGGGCCCGCCCAGGTGCGCACGGGGGAGTGCCCGTCGAGGACGCGCAGCGAGTTGCACGTCGACCAGAACACGTAGTTGGCCTTCTCGTTGCCGAACGCCATCCGGTTCGAGATAGCGTCCGAGCGGTTGTCCCACTTGGCGCCGAGCGGCGCGAAGAACACCCCGTTGCCGTCCATGCCGCCGTGCCCCGAGTGGTACACGGCCACCACGGCGTCCACGCCGTACCTGTCCTGCCAGTTGTCGTAGGTCTCCTCGTACGCCCACACCTGTACGCCGCTGTCGGCGAACCAGAAGTTGCGGTCGTAGAACTGCTGGAGGTACGAGAGCCAGCCGGTCGCGTCCTCGTGCGTGTGCGAGAGCGGGTTCTGGTTCACGAACTTCTGGATGCTGAACGCGCCCCACCAGCCGAACGTCGAGTCCCGGTCGGCCGCCGCACCGGGCTTGCCGGTCTCCAGCGGTGACGGGCCCCGGTCCGAATAGATCATGCGCATGGTCCAAACCCCCTGCCGAACCCCCTGCGGATCCCCCTGAGTTGGGGGCCTCAAAGTGTCACCGCCGTGACGGCTTGCCCAGCGCGCTTTCCGGCCATGGTGGTGCACGGGAAATTCGGCTGCGCGCCCGCGCGGCACGGCCCACACTGGTCGCACGGGAAGCCGCGCACCCGCGCGCCCCGTCCGTCGCCGCCGGGGCACCGCCCCGCCCACATCCCGTATCCCTCGTTTCCCGCAAGGAGTCAGTACGTGCAGGCTGCCGTCACGGTCACGCCCTCCCGCATCCCGGAACTGCTGCTCGGTCTCGCCACCGTGCGGCCGGTCTTCATCTGGGGCGCGCCCGGCATCGGCAAGTCGTCGCTGGTGCGTGCCTTCGCCGACTCGCTGGGCCTGGAGTGCGTGAGCCTGCTCGGCACGCAGCTGGCGCCCGAGGACCTCATCGGGGTGCCGCAGATCCGCGACGGGCGGTCCGTGTTCTGCCCGCCCGAGGCGATCGCGCGCGACGAGCCGTACTGCCTGTTCCTCGACGAGCTGAACGCGGCGACGCCCGACGTGCAGAAGGCGTTCTACTCGCTGATCCTGGACCGCCGGATCGGCAACTACGAACTGCCCGAGGGCTCGATCGTGATCGGCGCGGGCAACCGCGCCACCGACAACGCGCTGGCCCGCCCCATCGCCTCCGCCCTGGTCAACCGGCTCACCCACGTGCACCTCCAGGCGTCCGCCACGGACTGGCTGGCCTGGGCGGCCGGCGCCGGCATCCACCCGTGGATCCAGGACCACCTCACCGACCGCCCCGACCACCTGTGGTCGAAGCCGCCGAAGACCGAGGAGCCGTTCTCCACGCCCCGCTCCTGGCACATGCTCTCCGACGCGCTGCACAGCTTCGGCCCGACGCTCGACGAGGACACGCTGCGGATCCTCGCGCACGGCACGCTCACCCCCGCCCACGCCGTGGCGTTCTGCGGCTACGCGAAGATCGTCCGCAGCCGGTTCGGCCTCGACTCGATCCTCAAGGGCGACGCCCGCTGGCCGCACCGCGTCGAGGACCGCGACCTGCTGTACTACCTCGCCGACTCGTTCCGCGGCCGCCTCGCCAAGGACCTCCCGGCGTCCAAGGAGCACGCCTCGCCCGCGGTCCGCCAGACGGCCTTCCGCGCCAAGTCGCTGCTCGTGCAGCTCGCCGAGATCTCCGTCGAGGTCGCCCAGACCGTCATCGCCGACGACGCCGACGGCAACCCGCTGCTGCCCGCCTGGTTCCTCGTGGAGGCGGCCCGCGACATGCCCCGCCTGGTGGAGGCCCGCCGGTGAGCCGGGCCCGGAAGAAGACCGCGCAGGACCGTCCCGACCCGGCGACCGAGGCCTATCTCGAGGGACTCGCGACGGTCCGGGCCAATCCGGCGCTCGGCTCGCTCGACGCCGAGTTCTGCCGGGCCGGCTGCCGGGCGGCCCCGCCGAACGGCTGGGCGCACGTCGACTCGAACGGCCGCGTGCACGTCCACCCCACCCGCCGGGCCGACCCCGCCGAGTGGGCCTGGGCGCTCGCGCACTGCCTGCTGCACCTCGGCTTCGGGCACGTGCCGGCCGCCGGGGGCGGACGCGTGCAGCCCGACGCGTACGAACGGGCGGCGCGCTGCGTCGTCGTGCACCGCTTCCAGCAGACGTTCCCGGTGGGGCAGCCCCCCGCCGAGCTGCCCACGGTGTTCCCCGGCGGCGACGAGGAGCAGCTCGCCGCGCGCTGGCGCCGCGACGGCATCCCGCC
The DNA here is from genome assembly GCF_030766975.1 of Streptomyces sp. KL116D. Classification (NCBI taxonomy): domain Bacteria; kingdom Bacillati; phylum Actinomycetota; class Actinomycetes; order Kitasatosporales; family Streptomycetaceae; genus Streptomyces; species Streptomyces sp. KL116D. The sequence continues at coordinate 90,604 of NZ_JASERH010000150.1, forward strand.
CGAGTACGCCCGCTGCGGCGCGGGCGGCCCCGACCACGCCGACCAGGTGCTCGCGCCGTGGCCCGCCTGGCACGGGCCGGTCAAGGACTGGCAGGCGGTCTTCGCGCACGCCCTGACCCGCACGGTGTCGGCGGCCATGGACGTCGCCGGGGGCCGGCGCGACGAGCTCGGCGGGGCGCGGGTGCCGCTGCGGCCCTGGGAGCGGGCCCTGAGCTGGTTCGTCTCCTCGTACCCGCTGCTCGGCGGGGTCGCGGCCGGCATGACCCTCGTCGCCGACGCTGAGCTGGCCCGGGCGCACGACATCGCGATCGCCGCCGTCGCCCCCGACCTCGGCGAGATCTACGTCAACCCGCTCAAGCAGTTCTCCGACGAGGAGTGGCGGTTCGTCCTCGGCCACGAGATGCTGCACGCCGCGCTGCGCCACGGCGACCGGTGCGGGGCCCGCGACCCCTTTCTCTTCAACGTGGCCGCGGACTACGTCATCAACGGCTGGCTGCGCGAGATGCGGATCGGCGAGATGCCCGAAGGGCTCTTGTACGACCCGGAGTTGAGCGGCCTGTCGGCCGAGGAGGTGTACGACCGGATCGCCGCCGACCTGCGGACCCGGCGCCGCCTCACGACGCCGCGCGGCAAGGGGCGCGGTGACGTCCTCGGCGAACCCCTGCGCCCCGTACGGGACTTCGTGGACCTCGACGAGTTCTACCGGCGCGGCCTCGTCCAGGGCTTCGAGCTGCACCACGCGCAGGAGCGCGGTCTGCTGCCGTCCGGGCTGGTCGAGGAGATCCGGGCCCTGTCCCATCCGCCGGTGCCGTGGGACGCCCGGCTGGCGCGCTGGTTCGACGAGTTCGTGCCCCGGCCCGAGCCCCTGCGGTCCTACTCCCGTCCGGCGCGCCGCCAGGCCTCCACGCCCGGCATCCCGCGCGCCGGCCGGTACTTCCCGCCCGAGGCGGTCGCCCGCTGCACCTTCGGCGTCGTCCTGGACACCTCCGGGTCGATGAGCCGCACCCTGCTCGGCAAGGCGCTGGGCGCCATCGCCTCGTACGCGCAGTCCCGCGACGTACCGGCCGCCCGGGTCGTCTTCTGCGACGCCACCGCGTACGACGCCGGGTACCTCCCGGCGACGGAGATCGCGGGCCGGGTCCGGGTGAAGGGGCGCGGCGGCACGGTCCTGCAGCCCGGCATCGACCTGCTGCGCCGCGCCGACGACTTCCCGCCCACCGCGCCGGTGCTGATCATCACGGACGGCGCGTGCGACGTGCTGCGGGTCGCGCGCGAGCACGCGTATCTGCTGCCGCAGGGCGCCCGGCTGCCGTTCACCGCGCGGGGGCCGGTGTTCCAGGTGCGCTGACGCGGGGTTCCGGGGCCGGTTGGCGCGCTTCGCGGCGCCGTTTGTGATCGGATGGTGGGCACAGACACACACATCCGGAAAGGAACCACCGTGGCAACCACGCGCTCCGCCCACACGGTCTGGGAAGGCAACCTGCTCGAGGGCAGCGGCACCGTCACCTTCGACTCGTCCGGCATCGGCCAGCAGCCGGTGTCCTGGCCGTCCCGCGCCGAGCAGGCGAACGGCAAGACGAGCCCCGAGGAACTGATCGCGGCCGCGCACTCGTCGTGCTTCTCCATGGCCCTGTCGCACGGCCTGGCCGGTGCGGGCACCCCGCCCACCAAGCTGGTCACCTCCGCGGACGTCACGTTCCAGCCGGGCGAGGGCATCACCGGCATCCACCTGATCGTCGAGGGCACCGTGCCCGGCCTCGACGACCAGGGCTTCCAGGCGGCCGCCGAGGACGCCAAGAAGAACTGCCCGGTCAGCCAGGCGCTCACCGGCACGACGATCACGCTGACGGCCAAGCTGGCCTGACCCAGGCCCCCTTGACATAGGCCCGCTCAAGTTTTGTGCTGGATACCAGGACAACGTGAGCGGGCCTACTCATGGGACAGGAGGCACGTCATGGGGCGTGCGGTCGGTATCGATCTCGGCACGACGAACTCGGTGGTGGCCGTACTGGAGGGCGGTGAGCCCACCGTCATCGCCAACGCGGAGGGCGCGCGCACCACCCCCTCCGTGGTGGCCTTCGCGAAGAACAAGGAAGTGCTGGTCGGCGAGGTCGCCAAACGGCAGGCCGTCACCAACGTGGAGCGCACCGCACGCTCCGTCAAACGCCACATGGGCGACGGGAGTTGGCACTTCCCGGACAGCGGGACCATCGACGGCGCCCGCTACGGCGCCCAGGAGCTGTCCGCCCGCGTCCTGCAGAAGCTCAAGCGCGACGCCGAGGCGTACCTCGGCGAGGACGTCACCGACGCCGTCATCACCGTGCCCGCCTACTTCGACGACGCCCAGCGGCAGGCGACGAAGGAGGCCGGCGAGATCGCCGGGCTCAAGGTGCTGCGCATCATCAACGAGCCGACCGCGGCCGCCCTCGCGTACGGCCTCGACAAGGGCGACGAGCAGACCGTCCTCGTCTTCGACCTGGGCGGCGGCACCTTCGACGTCTCGCTCCTGGAGATGGGCGAGGGTGTCATCGAGGTCAAGGCCACCAACGGCGACACCCAGCTGGGCGGCGACGACTGGGACCAGCGCGTCGTCGACCATCTCGTCCGGCAGTTCAAGAACGCCCACGGCATCGACCTCGCGGCCGACAAGATGGCCGTGCAGCGGCTGCGCGAGGGCGCCGAGAAGGCCAAGATCGAGCTGTCGTCGTCGAGCGAGACGAACGTGAACCTGCCCTACATCACGGCGTCCGCGCAGGGCCCGCTGCACCTCGACGAGAAGCTGACCCGCGCCCAGTTCCAGGAGCTCACCGCCGATCTGCTCGACCGGTGCAAGAAGCCGTTCCACCAGGCGGTGAAGGACGCGGGCGTCGAGCTGAAGGCCGTCGACCACGTGATCCTCGTCGGCGGCTCGACCCGGATGCCCGCCGTCACCGACCTCGTCCGGGAGCTGACCGGCAAGGACCCGCACAAGGGCGTCAACCCGGACGAGGTCGTCGCCGTGGGCGCCACCCTCCAGGCCGGCGTCATCCGCGGCGACGTCAAGGACGTCCTGCTGCTCGACGTCACCCCGCTCTCCCTCGGCATCGAGACCAAGGGCGGCGTCATGACCAAGCTCATCGAGCGCAACACGACGATCCCGACGCGCCGTTCGGAGATCTTCACCACCGCCACCGACAACCAGCCGTCCGTGGGCATCCAGGTCTTCCAGGGCGAGCGGGAGATCGCCGCCTACAACAAGAAGCTGGGCGTCTTCGACCTGACCGGGCTGCCGCCCGCGCCGCGCGGCGTGCCGCAGATCGAGGTCACCTTCGACATCGACGCCAACGGCATCATGCACGTCTCCGCGAAGGACCTCGCCACCGGACGCGAGCAGAAGATGACGGTGACCGGCGGATCGGCGCTGCCCAAGGACGACATCGACCGGATGATGCGGGAGGCCGAGGCGCACGCCGACGAGGACCGCAAGCGGCGGGAGGCCGCGGAGGCCCGTAACGAGGCGGAGCAGCTCGTGTACCAGACGGAGCGGTTCCTGCGGGAGAACGAGGAGCGGGTCCCTCCGGACGTTCGCGGTGAAGTGGACGCGGCCGTCGCCGAGTTGAAGGAGACGCTGGCCGCGGAGCCGCCCGACACGAATGCCCTCCGGGACGGGTTCCGGAAGCTTGCCACGGTCAGTCAGAAGGTGGGCACCGCCATGTATCAGCGGGGTGGTGAGGAAGGCTCCGCCGGGGACGTGAAAGATGACGTGGTCGATGCGGAGATCGTGGACGACGAGAAGGGAGAGGCCTCGTAGGCCGACGACTCGGGGCTCTGCCCCGGGCCCCGCTCCTCAATCGCCGGAGGGGCTCGATATGTCCCCCGGAGGGGCTTGAATCAGCTCAGCTCAGCTGTGTGCGCCACTTCTGGAGGATCTCCAGCGTGCGCTCCGCGCCCGCCGCCTGTGCCACCAAGTGGTCCAGCACCTCCAGGTGCGCGCCCACCTCGTCCCGTGCGTCCAGATAGAGCGCCCCGGTGACGTACTCGCTGTACACCATGTCCGGCAGCTCCCGCACGGGGAACCGGAACAGGGTGAACGGGCCGAACGTCCCGGGGTGCGGGCCCGAGGAGAACTCGGCTATCTGGAGCGTGACGTGGGGGAGGCGGGCCGCCTCCATCAGGCGGTCGAGCTGGCTGCGCAGCACCGCGGGGCCGCCCGGCGGGCGGAGCAGCACCGTCTCGTCCATCACGACCCACAGGTGCGGCGCGTCCTCGCGGTGCAGCAGCGACTGGCGCGCCATGCGCAGCGACACGTGCCGCTCGATCTCGTCCGGGTGCGAGCGGCCGACCGTGCCCGCGTCGAAGACGGCCCGCGCGTACTCCTCGGTCTGCAACAGGCCCGGCACGAAGTGCGGTTCGTAGGCGCGGATCAGCTCGGCCGCGCCTTCCAGGCTCACGTACAGGCTGAACCAGTCGGGCAGCACGTCGTGGAACCGCTGCCACCAGCCCGGCAGGTTCGCCTCCTCGGCGAGCGCGACGAACGCCTCTATCTCCCGCTCGGGAACCTCGTACAGCTCCAACAGCATCTGGACATAGGGGATCTTGAGGGCGACCTCGGCGGTCTCCATCCGGCGGATCGTCGCCCCGGTCACCCGCAGTGCGCGGGCCGCCTCGTCCCGCTTGAGGCCGGCGGCCTCCCGCAGATCACGCAGGCGTCTGCCGAGGACGACCTGGCCCACGGTGGGGGCGGGCCGTCGTTCACTCACGTCACGTCTCCCCACGTGCCGGTTGACGACGAGCAGCGGCTAGGTGCCGGTGCGCTCCCACCCCCGTCGCTCCGGCCGCGGGCCGAGGCGCCGCTGGTCGCGGCTGCGGTAGACCACGTACGGTCGGAACAGGTACTGCACCGGCGCGCTGAACATATGCACGAGCCGGGTGAACGGTACCAGCGCGATGAGTAGCATGCCCACTACTGCATGAATCTGATAGAGCACGGGCACCCCGTCCATGCGGTACGTGTCCGGGCTCAGCGTGAAGAGGCTGCGGGCCCACGGGGCGATCGACTCGCGGTAGTTGTAGCCGTCGCCCGAGGCGTGCGTCAGCTTGGCCGTCATGCCCAGCACGATCGCCGCGAGCAGCACCACGTACATGAGCTTGTCGTTGCGCGTGGTCGCCTTGAAGACGGGGGCCTTGGTGCGGCGCCGGTAGAGCAGCATGAAGATGCCGCAGACCGTGAGCACCCCGGCGAACGTGCCGCCGATCAGCGAGAACATGTGGTACGTGTGCTCGCTGACGCCCACCTTCTCCGTCCACGCGTCCGGGATGAACAGGCCGACGAGATGGCCGGCCAGGACGAAGAGGATGCCGTAGTGGAAGACCGGCGACGCGACGTTGAGGAGCTTCGACTCGTAGACCTGTGACGAGCGGGTCGTCCAGCCGAACTTGTCGTAGCGGAACCGCCAGATCGTGCCCGCGACCAGCAGGACGACGGCGACGTAGGGCAGGACGCCCCAGATGAGCGTGGTCACGGGGCGTGCTCCTTCACCAGCAGAGGCAGTTCCTCGTGGACGCCGAAACCGAAGGGTTCCAGGCCCACTTCTTCGCGCGGCGGTCCCGATCGGGCCAGGGCGAGGGCCGCGGCACGGTCCTTGGGGGACGGGCCCGGCAGCGTCCGGCACACCGCTTCGAGGACCGTCGCGTACGGCGTGCCGTGCTCGGTCAGCGCGAGCCGCAGCAGTTCCAGGCCGCTGCGGTGCTCCTCCAGGAGGAACGGTCCGGCCTGCGCGGAGAACTCCAGGACCGCGGGCAGGAAGTCGGGCAGCTCCTCGCCGGTGAACTCCAGACCGTGCTCCCGGTACGCCTCCTTCATGCGCACCAGGGACATGCCGCGCCGCCGCGTGTCGCCGTCGCGCCACCACGTCAGGTACAGGCTGTGCCGGTTCTTGAAGTCGAAGACCTGGACGTAGTGGGCCGCCAGGTCCTGGAGGGGAGTCGCCTCGGCGTGGTCGACGAAGGCGCTCAGGGCCGGCGCGGCGGCCCGCACCAGCGGGAGGCGCTCGTACAGCTCCTCGTCCGGGTACGTGAGGCAGAGCGCGGCCGCCTGGTGCACCAGCGCGGTGGGGCCGGTCATGGGCTCTCCTTCGGGTCGTCGGCGGTCTGGCGGCGCTTGGTGAGGTGGAAGGTCTCCACGGAGACGACGGGCAGCAGCTTGCGGCCGCCCGTGGTGGTGTTGCCCGAGTCGCCGCCGAAGGGGCCCTCGCCGCCCATGCCGGGGCCGTCCTCGTAGTCGAGCGAGCACGAGTCCGGCAGCGCCGACTCCTCGAGCCGCTGCGCGTCGCCGACCGCGGCCGTGGGGATCACGTACCGGTCCTCGTACTTGGCGATGGCGAGCAGCCGGTACATCTCCTCGATCTCGACGGCCGACATGCCGACCGACTCGGAGATCGAGGCGTCGGGCCGGTCACCGAGGTTGACGGCCCGCATGTGCGAGCGCATCGCCGCGAGCTTCTCCAGCGACGACCGGACCGGGCCGACGTCGCCCGCCGTGAAGATCTCCGCCAGGTACTCCAGCGGGATGCGGAGCGTGTCGATCGCGCCGAACAGGTTCGTGTGGTCCTCGCCGTCGTGGCCCGTCTCGGTGAGCGCGTCGACGACGGGGGAGAGCGGCGGGATGTACCAGACCATCGGCATCGTCCGGTACTCCGGGTGCAGCGGCAGGGCCACCTTGTACTTGCTGATGAGCGCGTGCACGGGGGAGCGGCGCGCCGCCTCCATCCAGTCGAACGGGATCCCGGCCTCCTCGGCCGCCCGCTGCACCCCGGGGTCGTCCGGATCCAGGAAGACGCCCAACTGCGCCTCGTACAGGCCGTGTTCGTCCTTGGTCTGGGCCGCCTCCGTCACCTTGTCGGCGTCGTAGAGGATCACGCCGAGATAGCGCAGCCGGCCCACGCACGTCTCCGAGCAGACCGTCGGCAGGCCCACCTCGACGCGCGGGTAGCACATCGTGCACTTCTCGGCCTTGCCGGTGCGGTGGTTGAAGTACACCTTCTTGTACGGGCAGCCGGTCACGCACATCCGCCAGCCGCGGCATTGGTCCTGGTCGACCAGGACGATGCCGTCCTCCTCGCGCTTGTACATCGCGCCCGACGGGCACGACGACACGCACGACGGGTTCAGACAGTGCTCGCAGATCCGCGGCAGATAGAACATGAAGGTCTGCTCGAACGCGAACTGCACCTTGTCCGCGGCCTGTTGGCGGGTCTTCTCCACCATCGGGTCGAGATCGCCGTACTGGGTCGCGCCGCCCAGGTTGTCGTCCCAGTTCGACGACCACTCGATCTTCATCGGCTTGCCGGTGATCTGCGAGCGGGGCTGCGCCACCGGGTAGTCGTCGCCGAGCGGGGCGTCCGTGAGGTTCTTGTAGTCGTACGTCCAGGGCTCGTAGTAGTCCTTGATCTCCGGCAGCTTGGGGTTGGAGAAGATCCCGGCGAGCTTCTTGAACCGGCCGCCGCCCTTCAGCTTCAGGGCGCCCTTCTTGTTCAGCTCCCAGCCGCCCCGCCACTTCTCCTGGTCCTCGTAGCGGCGCGGATAGCCCTGCCCCGGACGGGTCTCGACGTTGTTGAACCAGACGTACTCCATGCCGTTGCGGTTGGTCCACGCCTGCTTGCAGGTGACCGAGCAGGTGTGGCAGCCGATGCACTTGTCGAGGTTCATGACCATCGCGATCTGAGCCATGATGCGCATCAGTACTGGACCTCCTGGGAGCGGCGGCGGATGACCGTGACCTCGTCGCGCTGGTTGCCCGTCGGGCCGAGGTAGTTGAACGCCCAGCTCAACTGGGCGTAGCCGCCGATGAGATGGGACGGCTTGAGGATCAGGCGGGTCAGCGAGTTGTGGATGCCGCCGCGCTTGCCGGTGGTCTCCGCCTTGGGGACGTTGACCGTGCGTTCCTGCGCGTGGTGCATGTAGACCGTGCCGGCCGGCATCCGGTGCGAGACGATCGCGCGGGCCACCACGACGCCGTTGCGGTTCACCGCCTCGATCCAGTCGTTGTCCTGCACGCCGATCGCGTCGGCGTCCTGCGGTGCCATCCAGATGGACTGGCCGCCGCGGGAGAGCGCCAGCATGAACAGGTTGTCCTGGTACTCGGAGTGGATGGACCACTTGTTGTGCGGCGTGAGGTAACGGACCGTCACCTCCCGTTCGCCGTCCGGGCCGAGGCGTGGCTCGCCGAAGAGCCGGTTCATGTCCAGCGGCGGCCGGTAGACGGGCAGCGCCTCGCCCAGCTCGTGCATCCAGTCGTGGTCGATGAAGAACTGCTGGCGTCCGGTGAGCGTGTGCCACGGCTTCAGGTGCTCGGTGTTGAGCGTGAACGCCGTGTAGCGGCGGCCGCCCGCCTCGCTGCCCGACCACTCCGGTGACGTGATCACCGGGACGGGCGCGGCCTGCGTGTCCGCGTACGTGATCCGCTTGCCCTCGTGCTCGGCGGCCAGGTGCGCCATCTCCTGGCCGGTACGGGCCTCCAGCGTGTGGAAGCCCTGGGTGGCGAGGCGGCCGTTGGTGGTGCCGGACAGGGCGAGGATCGTGTTCGCCGCCTTCACCGCCGTGTCGAGCTGCGGGCGGCCGTCGGCCGGGCCGCCGCGCACCGTGCCGTTGCGCTCGCGCAGCTCCTCGACCTCCTGGTCCGGCTTGAGCACGATGCCCTTCGCGGGCAGGCCCAGCTGCTCCACCAGCGGGCCGAGCGAGGTGAACTTCGCGCCGATCGCCGTGTAGTCCCGCTCGACGACGACCAGGTTCGGCATCGTCCTGCCGGGCACCGGCTCGCACTCGCCCTTGCGCCAGTCCAGGACGACGCCGCCGGGCTGCGCGATCTCGCCCGGGGTGTCGTGCTGCAGCGGCGCCGCGACCAGGTCCTTGCGCGTGCCCAGGTGGGCGACGGACAGCTCGCTCAGCTTCTCCGCGAGCGCCTTGAACGTGTCGAAGTCGGTGCGGGCCTGCCACGGCGGGTCGACGGCCGGCGTGAACGAGTGCACGTAGGGGTGCATGTCCGTGGACGACAGGTCGTGCTTCTCGTACCAGGTCGCGGCGGGCAGCACGACGTCGGACAGGAGCGTCGACGACGTCTGCCGGAAGTCGAGGGAGAGGAGGAGGTCGAGCTTCCCCTCCGGTGCCTCGTCCCGCCAGGTGACCGTCGTGGGCCGCTCGCCGGGGGAGGCCTCCTCGGCCCGCAGCGACGAGTGCGTGCCCAGCAGGTGCTTGGTGAAGTACTCGGCGCCCTTCGCGGACGAGCCCAGCAGGTTGGCCCGCCACAGGGTGAGGACGCGCGGCCAGTTCTCCGGCGCGTCCGGGTCCTCGCAGGCGAACTTCAGGGTGCCCGCCTTGAGTTCGGCGACGGCGTCGCCCACCGGGTCGTCGGACGCGCCGAGGTCCAGCGGGCTGCGGTCGAAGGTCGGATACGACGGCATCCACCCCGAACGGGCGGACAGGGCCAGGCAGTCGGCGCCCGTCATGCCCTCGAAGGCGCCCTTGCCGAGCGGCGAGGCGAGCACGTCCGCGCCGAACCGGTCGTAGCGCCACTGGTCGGTGTTGAGGAACCAGTACGCCGCGCCGATCATCTGCCGCGGCGGCCGCGACCAGTCGTTGGCGGAGGCGAGCGACGCCCAGCCGGTGACCGGGCGGCACTTCTCCTGGCCCACGTAGTGCGCCCATCCGCCGCCGTTCCTGCCCTGGCAGCCGGTGAGCTGGAGCAGGGAGAGGAAACCGCGGTAGATGGTCTCCGAGTGGAACCAGTGGTTCGTGCCGGCGCCCATCAGGATCATGCAGCGCCCGCGTGACTTCTCCGCGGTCCGTGCGAACTCCCGGGCGATCTTGACGCACTTGGCGGCGGGCACCGACGTCAGCCCCTCCTGCCAGCCGGGCGTGCCGGGCGCGTCCCCGTCCTCGTACGAGGAGGGCCACTGCCCCGGCAGTCCGTCGCGGCCCACGCCGTACTGGGCCAGCAGCAGGTCGAAGACCGTCGTCACCAGCGGGCCGTCCTGCCCGCCGAGCCGGGTCGCGGGCACCCCGCGCCGCACGACCTCGCCGCGGCCCTGCCCGTGCGTGCCGCCGTCGGTGTCGAAGCGCGGCAGCAGCACCTCGACACCGGACGCGACGTCACTGCCGTGCAGGCTCAACTTCGGCTGGATATTGCCCAGTTCGAGGTTCCACTTGCCCTTCCCCGACTCCGTCCAGCGGAACCCGAGCGAGCCGTTCGGCACGGCGGGCTGCCCGGTGTTCTCGTCGAGGACCGCCGTCTTCCACTCCGCGCCCTCGCCGCCCTGCCCGAGATCCGCGGCGCGCAGGAACTTCGCCGGCACGTACGCCCCGTCGCGCTCCTCCAGCGTCACCAGGAACGGCAGGTCGGTGAACTTCCTCACGTAGTCGGTGAAGAAGGGAGTCTCCCGGTCGACGAAGAACTCCTTGAGGATGACGTGCCCCATGGCGAGCGCGAGGGCGCCGTCGGTGCCCGGGTGCGGGTGCAGCCACTCGTCGGCGAACTTGGCGTTGTCCGCGTAGTCCGGCGCCACGACCACGACCTTCTGGCCGCGGTAGCGGGCCTCGGCCATCCAGTGCGCGTCGGGCGTCCGGGTCACCGGGACGTTCGAGCCCCACATCATCAGGTACGCGGCGTCCCACCAGTCACCCGACTCCGGCACGTCGGTCTGGTCGCCGAACACCTGCGGCGACGCGACGGGCAGGTCGGCGTACCAGTCGTAGAACGACAGCATCGGCGCGCCGATCAGCGACATGAACCGGGCCCCGGCCGCGTGCGACACCATCGACATGGCGGGGATCGGCGAGAAGCCGGCGACCCGGTCCGGCCCGTACGTCTTGATCGTGTGCACGTGCGCGGCGGCCACGATCTCCACGGCCTCGTCCCACGTCGCCCGCACCAACCCGCCCTTGCCGCGCGCGAGTTGGTACCGGCGGCGCCGCTCGGGATCGCCCTGGAGGTCGGCCCACGCGAGCACCGGGTCCTTGAGCCGGGCCTTCGCCTCCCGGTACATCTCCAGGAGCACCCCGCGGATGTAGGGGTAGCGGACCCGGGTGGGGGAGTACGTGTACCAGGAGAAGGCCGCGCCCCGGGGACAGCCGCGCGGCTCGTACTCGGGCCGGTCGGGACCCACGCTCGGGTAGTCCGTCTGCTGCGTCTCCCACGTGATGATGCCGTCCTTGACGTACACCTTCCACCGGCACGAACCGGTGCAGTTCACGCCGTGCGTCGAGTTCACGACCTTGTCGTGGCTCCACCGGTCCCGGTAGAAGACGTCCGCGTCCCGGCCGCCCTCGATCCGTACGCTGTGCAGATCGGCGGAGGCCGTGCCCTTCCGGAAGAACCGTCCCGCCCGCAGCAGAGCCGCGTCCGGCTCGGTCGGGATGCCCGTCGTGTCCGTCACCGTGTGCTCCCTCGCTCATCCGTCCTTCGCACGGTAGGGGCAAGCGGGCATCCGCACACGTGGGCGACGGCCGGACGGGTTGCCCACAGGGCCGGGGCAGTACGCTTTTCGGAATGACCAGCGGACCTCGGGGGAGTGGTCGTATGGCGTCCGTAGTCGTCGTGCACGGCATCGCGCAGCAGTACCTGGGGGGCCGCACCCTGCACACCGCGGTCGCCCCCGCACTGCTGGACGGCCTCGACCTCGCGGGCGGGCCGCCGCTGACCGAGAAGGACGTCGATGTCGCCTTCTACGGACACTGGTTCAGACCGCCGGGCGCCACCACCAAGAGCGCCGACCGGTCCTGGACCCACCGGGACGTCGCCGAGGGGTTCGAGACCGATCTGCTGATGGCCCTCTGGGCGGAGGCGGCGCGAAGCCACCCCGGACGGGTGCCCGCCCCCGACCCCGGCGAGTCCCACAAGGCCGTCACCCCGCGCACCGTCCAGCGGGCCCTGTACGCCCTGAGCAAGCTCCTGCCGCCACGCTTCACCGACCGCTTCCTCGTCGGAGTCCTCAAACAGGTCCGCCTGTACCTGACCGACGACGGCGTCCGGGAACGGGTGCAGGAGTGCGTCGCGCGCTGCGTCACCGACGACACCCGCGTCGTCGTCGGGCACTCGCTCGGCAGCGTCGTCGCCTACGAGGCACTCGCTGCGAACCCCGCGTGGAACGTCCGCACGCTGGTCACCCTGGGCTCCCCGCTCGGCCTGCCGCGACTCGTCTTCGACCGGCTCAGGCCCGGACCCGTGGACGGCCGGGGCAGCTGGCCCGGGACCGTGCGCAGTTGGACCAACGTGTGCGACCGCGGCGATGTCGTGGCCCTCGCCGAACGGCTCGGCCCGCTCTTCGGCGATCCGCCCGGCGACGGGCGGCGCACCGTCACCGACGTCCTCGTCGACAACGGATGGAACGCCCACGACATCGTCCGGCACCTCACCGCCGTCCAGACCGGCTCCGCCGTCGCCGAGGGGCTGCGGCCATGACCACGGACCCGCCCCGCAGACTCCTCGTCGTCGCCGGGACCGCCCGCTACGACGAGGAGGCCCTGCCCGACCTGCCCTGCGTCGAGAGCGATCTGGCCACCGTCACCGAGGCCCTCAGGACGCTCGGCTACCCACGGGCCGAGCGCCTCCTCGACCCCACCGCGCAGGAACTGCGCAAGGAACTGGCGGTCTGGGCACGGGAGTGCGAGGCCGGCGCCGACGACGTGCTCGTCCTGTACTACACGGGCCACGGCGAGCGGGACGACCGGCAGCACTACCTGATGTGCCGGGACAGCGAGGGGGACCAACTGCGTGCCTCCGCCGTCCCGTCCGACCAGGTCGTCGGGATCCTTGCGGAGAACGGGTTCACCCGGCTGCTGCTGATCATCGACACCTGCTACGCGGGCCAGGGGGCGGTCGACACCGTCAGGTCCCTGGCCAACGCGCTGCTCGCCTCCCCGGCGATCGACGAGCATCGCCTCACCGACTTCTCCGTCATAGCCAGCACCAGGGGCCAGGACCTCGCGCAGGACGGTGCGTTCGCGCCCGCCCTGCGCGCCGCCCTGGAGGACCGGCTGCTGGGCGGCTCGCACCAGCCGAAGCTGCACCTGGAAGCGGTCGTCGACCGCGTCAACGACATCCTGGTGACGACCGCCTCCGGTCCCGGCCCGGCACAGGAGGCCGTTCTCGCGACCCTGGCCGGCGGCAGCGGCCCAGGGTTCCTCCCCAACCCCCGCTACGTGCCCAGCATCCCGGCCCGCCTCGACCTCGCCGAACAGCAGGTCTGGCTCGCCAGTCCCGAGGCGCGCCGCCGCCACGCCGAACGGCTGCAGCACTTCGCCCCGCGCGGCCGCGGTACCGACACCCACTCCGGCACGGCGTCCTACTTCACCGGGCGCAGGGCCGCGCTCGCCGAACTCACCGACTGGCTCGACGACCGCTCGCCCGGCCTCGGACGCTGCGTCCTGGTCACCGGTGGCCCAGGCGTCGGCAAGTCCTCCCTGCTGGGCCGCCTCGTGCTGCTCGCCGACCCGGCGGCCCGCGCCGGCCTCGACGACCTGGACCCGCGCGTCGCCCCGCCCGCCCGGCCGCTGCACACCGCGATCCACGCCCGCCACAAGCTCCTCGAGGACATCGTCGCGGCCGTCGCCGACGCCGCGGGCATGCCGGGCGCCGAAGGCCCTGAGGTACTGGCCGCCCTGGCCGTCCGCAGCACACCGCTGGCCGTCGTCGTGGACGCCCTCGACGAGGCGGGCACCGCCGGAACCGACGAGGAGGCCCTGCACATCGCCCGCGGCTTCCTCGGTGAACTCGCGGCACTGCCCTGCGTGCGGCTCCTCGTCGGCGCCCGGCCCCACCTGGCCGCCGCACTCGGGCCCGCCTTCACCCGGCTCGACCTCGACGACACACGGTGGCTCGGCGGCGAGGACGTCGCCCTGTACGCCCGCAAACTGCTCCTCGCCCCCGACGGCGAGGGCAGCTCCAGCCCGCACACGGACGATTCCGCCACCCGGACGCTGGCCCGTGCCGTCGCCGAGCGCGCCGGGGACAACTACCTGTGCGCACGCCTCCTCGCCCGGCATCTGGCCCGCCCCACCACCGACGCCCGGGACTGGATGGCGAAACTCACGCCGCGCGGCCCGCAGCAGGGACGGGACCGCCTGCCCGACGAGGAACGGGCCGCGCTCGGCCTGATCCTGAGCCGGGTCATGGACGAGCGGCTCGCCGACGATCCCGCGCTCGGCCGCGCGCTGCTGACCGCCCTGGCCTTCGCCGAGGGCACCGGTCTGCCCAGCAACGAGGTGTGGCGGGCGGCAGCCGGTGCCGTGCTGGGCGCCCCGGTCGCGGTGGACGACGTGCGCCGCCTCCTCGAACGCGGCGGCGAGTTCATCGTCGAGAGCACGGATCCCGACGAGCGGTCCGTGTACCGGCTCTACCACGAGTCGTTCGCGGAGGTGCTGCGCGAGCGCGCCGGCGGCGACACGGCGGAGCGCATCGCGCGGGCGCTGCACGCACTCGTCCCCGTCCTCGCCGACGGCGACCCGGGACCGCGCGACTGGCGCGGCGCCGACCCGTATCTGACCGCCCACCTCGCCACGCACGCCACCGCGGTCCCCGGGCTGCTCGATTGCCTGGCCGTCGACCCCCAGTACCTGCTGACCGCCGAGCCCGTGGCGCTGGGCCGGGTGCTGCCCGAGGTCACCCAGGCGCCCGCGCGGGCGGCGCGGGCGGCGTATCTGCGCTGTGCGCCCCTCCTCGCCGCCGAACCCGACGAGGGGCACAGGGCCGCCCAACTCCACATGTCGGCGGTGCAGGAGGCCGCGACCGGACTGCGTACCGCCATCGAGGACCGCTACGGCCACCGGCTGCCGTGGAAGACCCTGTGGGCCCGCGCCGCGCCGGCGCCCTACCGGGCTGTCGGCCCGTTCGACGCGCCGGTCGTGAGCCTCGCGGTCGTGCCGGTGGACGGGCCGGACGGCAGCCGCACCGCGATCGTCGCCGTCGACGAGACCGGACGCATCGAGGTGCGGGACTTCGCCACCGGGGAGCACCTGCACGACCTGTCCGGCCCCAGGACCGGCCGGGCCCGCGCCCTGCACGGCTTCGGAGAGTACGGCCGAGCGTGGGTCGCCGTCGTGAGCGGGAGCGAGAACGCGGGGCAGGACACGGAACAGCGGGCCGCACAGGTTCGCGTCGTCGATGCGGGCACCGGCGTACCGGTCGGGCCCGACCTGCCCGTCTCCCCGGTGGCACCCGGGGCACTCGCCGTGGCGGAGGCCGGCGGCACCTGCGTCGTAGCCGTCGCCGAACAGACCGCGGTCCGGCTGATCGACGCCCGCACGGGCAGGGTGGTGGCGCGCCTCGAGGGACTGTCCGGCCCCAGGAGCGGCACGTACCGCCTGGCGGCCGGACCCGACGGGCACGGACGGCTGACCGTCGCCGCGGCGACCGGCAGGGAGACGTACGAGACGTCGCTGCTGCGTCCGCGCAACGCCCGGATGCGGACCTGGACCGTGGATCCCCGGGACGGCTGGGCCGTGCGGCGGGTGCGGCAGGCCACCAGCCGGGGCAACGTGGTCCTGGGAGTCTCCGTGGTGCGGGGGCAGGCCCAGGTGCCGACGTCGGTGGGGTACCGCCGAGGAGACCTGCGGACGAAGGACGCGCGCCTCGTGCACGCGGACGAACTCGTCGAATGGTGGTCCCCGATGGACCGCCACGACCGCCGGTCCTACTCGCCCGCTGCCGACGGAATGCGGACCGTGGACTTCCACGGGGGCGAGGTCACTGTGTCCGGGACCGACCGGACGGCCACGTTCAACGTCGGAGGGTCACTGCGCGCGGCGACCCTGGGTCCCGACCACGCCGGGCTGCCCGCTCTGGTGACGGCGAGTCAGGGCCCCTATGTGCGGATCTGGACGGTCGGCGACGAGGACACGCGGCCGCCGGAGGCGGACGAGGCCTGGGGGCGGCACGGCGTCGCGGCCCGCACCGCCGCGGGCACCGTCCTGGGCAGGAGCGGCGCGGACCGCGCGTTCTACCACGCGTTCACCGGCGAACGGCTGCCGCGCGCCCGCAGTTCCAAGTACTGGCTCGCCGAGTCCTCCGGCTCCGATCTGCCCCCGGTCACCTACCAGCGCGCGAGCAGCCGCGGCCTGGCGCACTCCGTCGAGGTGTGGGAGGCCGAGCAGCCGCGCACGGTCACCCTGCACGGGACCCGCGGCCGGTACCTGTGGAACCTGCGGACCGCGTCCTGGGCCGGGCGCGCCGTGCTCGTCGGCTACGCCGGGTCCACGGTGTCACTCTGGGACCTCGACGGACACCGGATCGCCTCGTGGCGCGTCGGCTGGTTCACGCCCGACCGGCTGCGCGCGGCCGAGTCGGCCGGGCACCTCTACATCGGCGTCCCCGGCTCGGACAAGCAGGGCGGACCCATCCTGCGCCATCCGCGCGACGACGCCACGCAGTGGCGCCCCGGCGCCCACCTCGTGGCATCGGCGGACTGGGACCTCGGCACCTGGCAGGGCGCCCCGGCCGCCGCGTTCTTGGTCGGCGACCGGCATCTCCTCGTCCAGGACCTCACCGACCCCGGGCGGAACTGGGTCTGGCCGTGCCCCGACGGCAGCAGGGCGCAGCTGCTCCGGTTCGCCGGGACGGCGGAGCAGGACCTGGTCGTCATGGTGAGCGCGGACGAGCGCCTGGTGTTCTTCGCGCCCGACAGACCGGATCCGGTGGCGTCCGTCCACATGGCAGCGGAGATCCAGTCCGTGGTCCCCGTGCAAGGCCGACTCCTCGGCGTGGCGACGGCCAACGGGCTGTTCGGCATCAGCCTCGACCTGGCGGACGGCGGGCCCCGCTGACGCCCGGACCGTCATGCCGGCCGCGGGCCGTGCGCCGCGATGCCGCGCAGCACCTCGACCGCGCCCGCCAGCACCGCACGGTCATGCGCGAACGGCAGCCGCACCCGGTCCCTGAACCCGTCCACCGCCGAGAACGCGGAGCCGGGGACCACCGCCACGCCGCGGCGTCTGGCCTGCTGGGCCAGGGACTCGGTGTCCGCGCCGGGGACCCGGACCCACAGGGCGGGGCCGCCCGCGGGACGGTCCCACTCCCAGTCGGGGGCCCGCTCGCGCAGCACCTCCTCGGCCGTGGCCAGCCCGTCGCGCAGGGCGGCGCGGCGCTCGGCCCTGGCCTCGGGGAGCCGGGCCAGGAGCCGGACCGCCACCAGTTGTTCGAGGACCGGGCAGGCCAGGTCCACCGCCTTCTTGAGGCCGGCGAGCCGGGCCACCGCGGGCGCCGAGGCCCGGATCCAGCCGATGCGCAGCCCGCCCCAGAACAGCTTCGAGAACGTGCCGATCGTGAAGTCGGAGGACGGCAGCGGTCCCGGCGGGGCGCCGTCCGACAGGGTCAGCTCGGCGCAGGAGCTGTCCTCGACCGACGTCAGCCCGTGGTCCGCGAGCACCGACGTCCACGCGCCGCGGGCCGCGCTGTCGAGGGTGCGGCCCGTCGGATTGTGCACGGACGGCTGGAGGTAGACGAGCCGGGGGCGCACGCTCGTGCCCAGCAGCGCGCGCAGGGCCGCCACGTCCGCACCGGCCCGGCCCGCGCCGGGACGGTCGCCGCCCACCGGCACGATCCGTGCGCCGCGCGCCCGCAGCGCCTCCAGGGCGCCCCGGTACGTCGGGTTCTCCACGACGACCGTGTCACCGGGGTCGACGAGGGCCTGCGCGATCAGCCAGACCGCCTGCTGCGAGCCCGTCGTGACGAGGATCTGCTCGGCCCGGGTGGGCAGCCCCGCCGCCCGGTAGTACGCGGCGATGCCCTCGCGCAGCTTCGGCAGCCCGTGCGGGTGGTAGCCGTCGGTGCGCAGCGGGCCGGCCAGGTCGGCGGGGCCGAGCTCGCCGAACGCCTCCGTCACCACCCGCAGCCCCGGCAGCGCACCGCTCGACAGGTCGACCGGCGCGGTCCGGGTGTCGAAGCTCGCCAGCCGGCCCTCGCCGACGTGCCGGTCGAGCGCGCCCGCACCGCGCAGCCGCGACCCGGAACCCCGCCGGCTCTCCAGCCGCCCGTCGGACTCCAGGAGCGCGTACGCCGCCGTCACCGTGGACCGGCTCACCCCGAGCACCGCCGCCAGCTCCCGCTGCGAGGGCAGCACCGTCCCCGCCGGCACGTCGCCGCGCTCGGCGAGGTCCGCGAGCGCCGCCGCGAGCCGGGCCGGCAGGGCGCCGCCGCCGTCCGCCGCCCACCCCGTCAGCAGACGGGACAGACGGGGTGCGGCGATTCGGCTCATACCGAACATCTTCACTCACCCGCGCCGTCCGCGGCACCGCAGGCCAATCCCGCCCCACTGGTCGTTGTCGGACGGCGGGGACGGGCGCAGGATCGGCGCAGTGGCGAACGAGAACGCCGGACACGAACCGGACGCGAAGGGGTGTGAGCGGGCGATGGCGACCGTGGTGCTCGTCGGGACGCTGGACACGAAGGGCGCGGAGTACGGATGGCTGCGCGAGCGGCTGCGGGAACAGGGCTGCGACGTGCTGCTCGTCGACGTCGGGGTGCACGCGCCACCCGGTGACGCACCCGCCGCCGACGTGCCGGCCGATGTCGTGGCCCGGACCGCGGGACACGATCTGACCGCGCTGCGGACGGCCGGGGACCGGGGCGCCGCCGTCGCCGCGATGGCCGAGGGCGCGGCCCTGACCGTGGCCGCACTGCACCGGGAGGGGCGGCTGCACGCCGTGCTCGCGGCCGCCGGCAGCGGCGGTTCGGCGATCGCCGCGCAGGCCATGCGGGCGCTGCCGATCGGCGTGCCGAAGGTCCTGGTCAGCACGATGGCGGGCGGTGACGTCGCCCCGTACGTGGGGAGCAGCGACGTCACCCTCATGTACAGCGTCGTCGACATCGCCGGCATCAACGCCGTCTCCCGGCTCGTCCTCGGCAACGCGGCCGCCGCCGCGGCGGGGATGGCCGCCCGGTTCGAGAAGGCCGACACGGGCGGCACCGGGCGCAGGGTCGTCGCCGCGACCATGTTCGGCGTGACCACCCCGGCGGTCGACGCGGCGCGGGCCCGGCTCGCCGAACTCGGTTACGAGGTCCTCGTGTTCCACGCCACCGGCGCCGGCGGCCGGGCCGTCGAGAAGCTCGCCGCCGACGGCATGCTCGACGGAGTCCTCGACCTGACGACGACCGAACTCGCCGACGAACGCGTGGGCGGCGTGCTCAGCGCGGGGCCCGACCGGCTCACCGCCGCCGGGGCCGCGGGCGTGCCGCAGGTCGTCGCGCCGGGCGCGCTCGACATGGTCAACTTCGGCCCGGAGTCCACCGTCCCGGCCCGGTTCGCCGACCGCCGCCTCCTCGTGCACAACCCGACCGTCACCCTGATGCGCACCACCCCCGCCGAAATGCGGGACCTGGGCGCCGAGTTGGGCCGCAAGACGGCCGCCGCGACCGGCCCCGCCGAGGTGTTCTGGCCCCTGCGCGGCGTCTCCGCGGTCGACGTGGCGGACGGCCCGTTCGAGGACACGGAGGCCGACGCCGCCGCGCTGGAGGCCGTACGGCGCACCGGAGTCCGCCTCCACGAGATCGACGCCCACATCAACGACCCGGCGTTCGCCGTCGCCATGGCCGACCGGCTGCACGCACTGATCACCACCCAGGGAGCCACGTCATGAACCGCAAGGAAGCCCTCGCCCGACTCCACGCCCAGGTCGCCGCGGGCCGCCCCGTCGTGGGCGCGGGCGCGGGCACCGGGCTCTCCGCCAAGTGCGCCGAGGCGGGCGGCGTCGACCTGCTCATCATCTACAACTCCGGCCGCTACCGGATGGCCGGCCGCGGCTCGCTCGCCGGGCTCCTCCCGTACGGCGACGCCAACGCCATCGTCGTCGACATGGCCCGCGAGGTGCTGCCCGTCGTCCGGGACACCCCGGTGCTCGCCGGGGTCTGCGGCACCGACCCCTTCCGCCGCATGGACCTCTTCCTCGACCAGCTCAAGGCGATGGGCTTCGCGGGCGTGCAGAACTTCCCGACGGTCGGCCTCTACGACGGCACGTTCCGCGTCAACCTGGAGGAGACCGGCATGGGGTACGGCCTGGAGGTCGACATGGTGGCCGCCGCGCACGCCCGCGACCTGCTCACCGCGCCCTACGTCTTCGACCCCGGGCAGGCCGCCGACATGGCGCGCGCGGGCGCCGACGTCCTCGTCCCGCACGTCGGACTGACCACGAAGGGCGCGATCGGCGCGGGCACCGCCCTGACGCTCGATCAGGCAGCCACCGCCGTGCAGGAGATGCAGGACGCCGCGAAGCGCGTCAACCCGGACGTGCTCGTCCTCTGCCACGGCGGCCCCATCGCCGAACCCGAGGACGCCCAGTACGTCCTCGACCGCACCACCGGCGTCGTCGGCTTCTTCGGCGCCTCGTCCGTCGAGCGGCTGCCCACGGAACGGGCGATCGTCGCGCAGACCGAGGCGTTCAAGGGGCTGACGCTCGGCTGACCATTACCTCCGGCGTAATCGACCGGCCCGACGGCCCCGGGCAGGGTGGTGGCAACAGCACGACAGAGATCCGCAAGGATCCGCACCGAGCCGACGGAGGGTGATCCACATGTCCGCCACCACGACCTCGACCACCATGCTGGGCACGGCAGTTCAGGGCCGGATGTGGCTGCGCCGCTTCCTCGCCCTCGACTCCGTCGTCACCACGGGCAACGGCCTCGCGTACGTCGCCGCGTCCGGACCGCTCGGCCGCTTCCTCGGCATCGACGCGGGCCTGCTGCTCGGGCTCGGCGTGGGCCTCGTCGCGTACGGCGTCGCCGTCGGGGCCCTCGCCGCGCGCACCCGGCCGCCGGTCCTCGCGGTGCGCGCGGTCGTCGAGGTGAACCTCACCTGGACGGCGCTCAGCCTGATCGCCCTGTTCGCCTGGCTGGAGCCGAGCACCGCGGGCGCGGTGTGGGTCCCGCTGCAGGCCGTGACGGTGGGCGGCTTCGCAGCCCTCCAGCACACCGCGCTGCGCGCGAGCCGCACTCAACCCATCGCGGACTGAAGGTACTTGACCGTCGCCGGGTCGGCCGGGAGGAGCGTCTCGACGGCCAGCTCGGCGACGGTCACGTCCATCGGCGTGTTGAACGTCGAGATGGACGACACGAACGACAGCACGTGCCCGTCGTGCTCGACGACCATCGGCAGCGCGAAGTACGGGACCGGCTCGGCCGGCTCCTCCCCGCTGCCCTCCGGGACGGGGTACGCGGCGACCTCGTCGTACACCGCCCGCAGCGCGTCCGAACGGGCCAGCGCGATCTGCCGCTCCATCTGGGCCAGCAGGTGCCCGCGCCACTCGCGCAGGTTCCGGATCCGCGGGGCCAGGCCCTCCGGGTGCAGGGTCAGCCGCATCGCGTTCAGCGGCGGCGCCAGCAGGTGCTCGGGCAGCGACTCCATCAGCATCGTGATGCCCCGGTTCGCGGCGATCACGTTGTACGTCGCGTCGACGATCAGCGCCGGATACGGCTCGTAGCCGCGCAGCAGCCGCTCCAGGCCCTCGCGCAGCGCGCCCAGCGAGGGGTCGTCGAGCGGTGTCTCCGTGTACCGCGGCGCGTATCCCGCGGCCAGCAGCAGGGCGTTGCGCTCCCGCATCGGCACGTCCAGATGGTCCGCGAGCCGCAGGATCAGCTCCTCGCTGGGGCGCGAGCGGCCCGTCTCCACGAAGCTGATGTGCCGCGCCGACGAGTCCGCGCGCAGCGCCAGGTCCAGCTGGCTGATCCGCCGCCGCTCCCGCCAGCCGCGCAGCAGACGGCCCACTTCCGACGTGTTCTTGCGCGCCGCAGTTGTCATGAGGAGACCGTAACCCGGTCGTGGTGGCACGCTGGAGGCATGCCTACAGAACCGCTCTCCCAGAAGGAGATCGAGGACCGCCTCGCCGAACTGCCCGGCTGGTCACTCGACGGCGACCGGATCACCCGCAGTTACCGCCTCGACAACCACTTCGCGGCGACCGCCCTGGTCGTGCACGTCGCGCAGACCCAGGAGGCCCTCAACCACCACTCGGACCTCACGCTCGGCTACAACACCGTCGCCCTGGCGGTGAACACGCACGACGCGGGCGGCGCCGTGACCGCGAAGGACTTCGAACTCGCCCGCAGGGTCGAGGAGTTGGCCGCCGGCCACGGCGCGGTCTGAGCCACACCCCCTGAACCCGACCGCCCACCTGATCCCGTCCCCTCCTGATCCCGTCCCCGCCTGATGACCCCCTGATACCGTCCGGCCGTGCTCGACTACGACCAGGAAGCCGCACGCTACGACGAGACCCGCGGCGGGGAACCCCGTGCGCGGGCCGCGGCCGACGCGATCCTCGGTCTGCTGCCGGCCGGCACCCGCACCCTCCTCGACCTGGCCTGCGGCACCGGCATCGTCACCCGCCGCCTGACCCGCTCCGGCCTGCGCCCCTTCGGCGTCGACCTGGCCGACGGCATGCTCCGCGCGGCCGCGCCCCGCCTCGACGGCGCGGTGGCCCGCGCCGACACCCGTCAACTCCCGTTCGCAGACGGCACGTTCGACGCGGTGACGGCCGTCTGGCTGCTGCACCTCCTCGACGACGCGGCACCCGTCGTCGCCGAGGCCGCCCGGGTCCTGCGCCCCGGCGGCGTCTTCGTCACCACGGTCGACAAGGCCGCCGCCCACCACGTCGGCAGCGACCTCTGCGCGCTGGTCGCCCGGCACCGCGGCGGCCGCCCCGCGGACGCGACCGCTCTCGTCACGTCCCTCGCCGCCGCCCACGGCCTGCGCCGGTCCGGCGAGGCCGCGTTCGTGGGCCACGGCCAGGGGCGGACACCGCGCCGGGTGGCGGCGGACGTACGGGCGGGACGGATGTACGCGACGGGCGGCGAGGCACTGGCGCGGGCCCTGGAGGCGCTGCCGGAGCCGGAGGTCCCGCGCCCCGATCCGACGTACCGGATCCTGGCCTTTTCCGCCGACCGCCGGTGAGCGCGGCCCCCCTTCACCTAGGGTCGGAGCAGTCCGCGGTACGGGAGAGTGGGGAGGGCCGCGACCACCGTGCTCGACCGATCGACCACACCCGCCGAGGACGGACCGCACCCGCCGCAGGACCGGCGCTGCGCCGTGCTCGCCCTGGGGGTGTCCCTCACCCTCCGGACCTGGGCCCGCCGGTCGCCCTCCCCGACGACGTGCCGCCCGAGATCGCCCGGCTCACGGAATGGGCCGGCGCGCCCGCCCCGCCGCGGGGCGTCCGCCCGCCCGGCGCCGCGCGCTGGGTGAACATCGCGGACCCCGGTGACCCGGTGGCGGTGCCGCCCGGTCTCGCCGCGGCCTTCGACGGACTCGACCTCGACCTCACCGACACGGTGCACCCGCTGTTCGGCTTCCACCACGCCAAGAACTACCTCGGCTGCGCGGGGACCGCGGCCACCCTGGCGCCGTTCCTGACGGGAGCCTGAAGAAGGACCTAGACGGCGTCGAGCCGCGCCCGCTCGTCCGCCGTCAGCTCCAGCTCCACGGCCCCCAGGCTCTCCTCGATCTGCGCCACGGACGACGCCCCCACCAGCGGGATCGCCGGGACGTCCGCGCCCATCATCCAGGCGAGGACGACCTGGTTGACCGTCCCCCCGGACGACTTCGCGACCTCCCGCAGCGCCGCGAGCCGCGCGTCCCTGCTGCCGTGGTCGTGCCCGGCGCCCAGCGGCTTGTCGTCCCGTACGTAACCCCCGCTCAGCAGCGGCGAGTACGCGACGAGCGCGAGGTCGGGCTCGGCCCGCACCATGCTGAGCAGGTTGCCGTCGGCCGTGCCGAGCTCGCCGTCCGGCGACAGCTGGCTGGGCAGATCGGTGCGGTGGCGCAGATAGCTGTGCTGGTACTGGAGCACCTCGTACCCGGCGAGCCCCTCGGCCCGGGCGATCGCACGGGCCCGTTCCACCTGCCACGCCCAGTGGTTGGAGACCCCGAGCAGACCGACCTGCCCCTCCCGCACGAGCGCCCCGAACTCCCTTACGGTCTCGGCGAGTTCGACCTTCGGGTCGGGGATGTGCGCGTACAGGACGTCGAGCCGCTCGACGCCGAGCCGCGCCTTGCTGCCCTCGATCGCGGAGCGGATCGCCGCCGCGGACAGCCCCTCCGCGTTGTCCACGTACCCGGTCCCGGGCGCCAGCGGCGCCGCGCCCAGCTTCGTGGCGACGACGACCTCGTCGCCGATGCCGCGGCTGCGCCGCCAGTTGCCGAGCACCGTCTCGCTCTCGCCGCCGACGCTGCCGGTGAACCAGTACGCGTAGTTGTCCGACGTGTCGACGAACGTGCCGCCGGCCTCCACGTACCGGTCGAGGACCGCGAACGCCGTCTTCTCGTCGGTGGCCGTGCCGAACAGCATGGCGCCCAGGCTCAGCACGCTCACCTCGCGGCGCGTCGCCGGATCGCCGCCGATGGTGCGGTACTTCATGCGGGTCATACGGGTCCCCCCTCGCCGGGCCCGGCCGCCGTGTGCGCGCCGGGCTTCGGATCAGGAGTCAACGCGTTGAAGTGCACGCGAAGTCAAGGACGTCCGCCCGGATCCCCGGCGCGCCGGGTGAACGCCATCGACCAGTTCGTCAGCCAGGTGTCCCCGCCGTCGAGCGAGAACGCCTGCTCCCAGTGGGCGGTCGTCGCGCTGATCCCGGACCAGACGAACCGCACCCGCACGTCCTTGCCGTCGTGCGTGTCGTCGCCGTGGAACACGCCGCGCCCGTCAGGGCCGAACGCCCCGATCGTCGGCGGGAAGAGCCGTCCCGTGCGCTCGGTCGCCCAGTTCAGCGACCACTGCCGGGTCTCCGGGTCGAACAGGCGCAGCGTCAGCGCGGTCCAGCCCTGCTCGGGCACGTACAGCTCGTCGATGTTCGCGGCCCCGCCGAACAGGCTCCAGCAGTGGCTCGTCGCCCCGAACTCCTCCCAGCCGCTCGCCGGATCGAGGAAGTCGAGCCGGCGGCGGTGGGCCACGTCCCAGTCGCCGAAGAAGAAGTCGAAGTCGTGTGCGGTGCTCATGCCCGTCCTCCAGTGGTGCCCGCGGGCAGCGTGTCGTTGATGTACGCGTCGAGGTCGGCCCGCTCGGCCGCCAGCATGTGCCGGACCCAGGCGTCGCGTTCGTGCAGGATCGGCGGCAGCTCCCACACGCAGCCGATCCACGGCTTGTCCGGCAGGACGAAGCGGGTGGGGTCGGTGTCCGGGCAGCCGAGCGCCGGCTGTCCCGCGGCGGCGCCCCGGAAGTGCAGCACGTTGTCCCACACCCAGCTGTACGCGTTCAGGTACGCGCCGCTGTCGCCGCCCCGGTGCAGCACGACGAACGTGGCGGGCGGGGTGCCGTCAGGATCCGGCAGCAGTTCGGGCAGGACCGCGTACGCCGCCTCGGCCACGTCCGGTGCGATGCCCGCCGGGTCGGAGGTCACGTGGTAGCGCTTGATGCGGCGGCCCGCCACCTCCAGGGGCGACGGCACCGTCAGCAGTTTCTCTTCGAAGGCCATGACGGGACAGTAGGACCGCTCCACTGACATCCTGTGTCAGTGAAGCTGCCGAGGATGTTCCCGTGAAGTCCAGCCGACTGCTCTCGATCCTGCTCCTGCTGCAGACCGGGGGCCCGATGACCGCCGCCCGGCTCGCCGCCGAGCTGGAGGTGTCGGTACGGACCGTGTACCGCGACGTCGAGGCGCTGCAGGCCGCCGGCGTCCCGCTGTACGGCGACGCGGGGCACGCCGGCGGGTACCGGCTCCTCGACGGCTACCGCACCCGGCTGACCGGACTGACCCGCGACGAGGCCGAGGCCCTCTTCCTCGCGGGCGCCCCGGGGCCGGCCGCCGACCTGGGGCTCGGCCCGGTGCTCGCGGCGGCGCAGCTGAAGGTGCGGGCCGCGCTGCCCGCCGAGCTGCGCGCCCACGCCGACCGGATCAGCTCCCGCTTCCACCTCGACGCGCCGGGCTGGTACGCGGACGAGGACCGGGCCGATCACCTGCCGGCCGTCGCGGCCGCCGTGTGGGACCGCCGCGCGGTCCGGGTCACGTACCGGCGCTGGCGCGAACCGACCGACGTGGAGCGGCGGCTGGAGCCGTACGGACTCGTGCTCAAGGCGGGCCGCTGGTACGTCGTGGCGTCCGCGGGCACCGGCGGCCCGCGCGCCTACCGCGTCGACCAGATCCTCGAACTCCGGCCCACCGACGAGGAGTTCACGGTCTCCGAGGGCTTCGACCTGGCCGCCTACTGGACGGCGTACCAGGAGGACTTCCACCGGCGGCTGCACACCGGCGAGGCCCTCGTCCGCCTCGCGCCGGGCGCCGCCGACCGCCTCGACGCGGCCGCCGCCCGCGCCGCGCAGGACACCGGACGCGCGGAACCCGACGGCTGGACCCGCGCCCGCGTCCCGATCGAGTCGGTCGGGCACGCGCACGACGCGTTCCTCCGGCTCGGCGCGGACATCGAGGTCATCGAACCGGCGGAGCTGCGGGACCGGATCGCGGCGACGGCGACAGCGCTCGCAAAGCTGTACACGGACGGCAACGCATCGGCGCACGGCGGCAACTGACGGAACGTAACGCACTCGCACGTTCCTCACCCCCAGGAGCCCCGATGCCCCGACCCCGCCCGCACCGCAGACGCCGCAGGCTGTTCCTCGCCACCACCACGGCCGCCGCCCTCGCCGTCACCGGGCTCACCTTCCTGCCCGGCGAGGACGCCTCGGCGGCCACCGCGCGGCAGGCCGAGAAGCTCGACCGCGGCCTGGTCAGCGTGCACACCGACGCCGGGAACCTGATCACCTGGCGCTGGCTCGGCACCGACCCGGACAACGTCTCCTTCAACGTCTACCGCGCCGGCACGAAGGTCAACTCGACGCCGGTCACCGGCTCCACGAACTTCTTCCACGCCGACGCGCCCAGCTCCGCCGACTACACGGTCCGGGCGATCGTGAACGGCACCGAGCAGCCGGACTCGCCGCACGCGATCCAGTTCCGGGCCGGCTACAAGGACGTACCGATCAGCCCGCCCGCGGGCGGCACCACACCCGACGGCGTCGCCTACACCTACGAGGCGAACGACGCGTCGGTCGGCGATCTCGACGGCGACGGCGTCCTCGAGTTCGTCCTCAAGTGGCAGCCCACGAACGCCAAGGACAACTCCCAGTCCGGCTACACCGGCAACACGATCGTCGACGCGGTCAAGCTCGACGGCACCCGCCTGTGGCGCGTCGACCTCGGCCGCAACATCCGCTCCGGAGCCCACTACACCCAGTTCCAGGTGTACGACTACGACGGCGACGGCAAGGCCGAGGTCGCCATGAAGACGGCCGACGGCACGACGGACGGCCAGGGCAAGGTGATCGGCAGCTCGTCCGCCGACTACCGCAATTCCAGCGGCTACGTCCTGTCCGGCCCCGAGTTCCTCACCATGTTCAACGGCCAGTCGGGCGCGGCCATGGGCACCGTCGACTACGTCCCCGCGCGCGGCACGGTCTCGTCCTGGGGCGACTCGTACGGCAACCGCGTCGACCGCTTCCTCGCGGGCACCGCCTACCTGGACGGCTCCCGCCCCTCGCTCATCGAGGCGCGCGGCTACTACACGCGGACCGTGATCGCCGCGTGGGACTGGCGCGACGGGAAGTTCACCCGCCGCTGGACCTTCGACACCAACTCCTCGACCAACAGCGGCAAGGGCTACGACGGCCAGGGCTCGCACTCCCTGTCGGTCGGTGACGTCGACCGGGACGGCAAGGACGAGATCGTCTACGGCGCGATGGCCGTCGACGACAACGGCAACGGCCTGTGGACGACGAAGACCGGCCACGGCGACGCGCAGCACCTCGGCGACCTCGACCCGTCGACCGCCGGCCTGGAGTACTTCAAGGTCTCCGAGTCCACGTCCCAGCCCGCCGAGCTGTACATCGACCCGGCGACCGGCACGGTGAGGTGGAAGCTCGCCGCGTGCTGCGACAACGGGCGCGGCGTCGCCGGCGACGTCTACGCGGGCAACGACGGCGCGGAGGTCTGGTCGGCGTCCGACACGTCGATCCGCGACGAGGCCGGCGCGACCAAGGGCCGCGAGCCGTCCTCCGTCAACTTCCTCTCCTGGTGGGACGGCGACACCACCCGCGAACTCCTCGACGGCACCCACATCGACAAGTACGGCACGTCCTCCGACACCCGCCTCCTCACGGGCTCGGACGTCCACTCCAACAACGGGACGAAGGCCACCCCGGCCCTCTCCGGCGACATCCTCGGCGACTGGCGCGAGGAGGTCGTCTGGCCCACGTCGAACAACACGGCCCTGCGCATCTACTCGACCCCGCTCGAAACGAGCACACGCATCACGACGCTCCTCCACGACACGATGTACCGCACGGGCCTCGCCTGGCAGAACACGGCCTACAACCAGCCGCCGCACCCGAGCTTCTTCATCGGCAACAAGATGCCGACGGCGCCGCGACCGGTGATCACGACGCCGTAGGCACCACCCTCACCGAGGACCGTGGCCGGGACGCGGCGGCCGGGCGGGCGGTGGCGGCGCGACCGGCGGCGGTGGTGGGGGCGGCGGGGGAGGCGCGTCCACCACCGGGAGCAGGGGGCCGCCCGCCCGTAGCCTGGCCACCGTCAGCTCGGCCCGGCGCCGTGCCACCGGGCCGTCGTCCCGCTCGAAGAGGAGGCGGACGCCCCGGCGGCCGAGGCTGTCGGCCGCCGCCAGGCGGTAGCCGAACGCGTGGCCCGTCTCCTCGATGCGTTGCCGCTCGGCGGCCGTGACCAGCCCGGGAAGTATCTCCACCCGGCCACGGCCGTCGAAGTGCGTACCGAACTCGCTGTCCGTCATGCGTGGAGCCTACGGGCGCGCACACCGTCGTGACGTGACGCCCGTGGACTCCCGACGCCCGCCGTCAGACGACCGTGCAGGTCTTTCCGGCCAGCGTGAACGCCCCCGGCTTTCCGTTCGCCGTCGCCCGGTCCCCGGTGAAGC
The DNA here is from genome assembly GCF_030766975.1 of Streptomyces sp. KL116D. Classification (NCBI taxonomy): domain Bacteria; kingdom Bacillati; phylum Actinomycetota; class Actinomycetes; order Kitasatosporales; family Streptomycetaceae; genus Streptomyces; species Streptomyces sp. KL116D. The sequence goes on from NZ_JASERH010000150.1 coordinate 119,493, forward strand.
CGAAGGTCACCGCGCTGCCCGGGGCCACCTTCCCGTTCCAGCCCACGTTCCGGGCCGTGACCTTCGTGCCCGTCTGGGTCACCTCGGCGTTCCAGGCCTGGGTGACCTTCTGGGCCGCGTCGTCGAAGGACCAGCCGAGGGTCCAGCCGTCCCAGGGCGCCGTGGCCGTGTTGGTGAGGGTCACGTCCGCCTGGAAGCCGCCCGGCCACTCGTTCGTGATCTTGTACGCGACCGTGCAGGCGGCGTCACCGCCGTCACCCGGGTCGGGGCCGGGGTCGGGGTCCGTGGTGCCGGCCGTGTCGCCGTAGACGACGCCGCGGCCGTTCGTCGACACGTACACCCGGCCGTAGACGCGTGGGTCACCCGTGATCGCCGCGCCCGTCCAGCCCCACTGGTGGGCGTCGTCGTTGATGCGGGTCCAGGACGTGCCCGCGTCCGTCGAGCGGAAGATGCCGCGGACGCCGCCGATCTTCGCGCTCGCGTAGAGCGTCGGGTACGTGGCCCCGGGCGCGGCCTTGCCGAAGCCGATCGTGTCCGCCTGGTCGACGCTCGACAGCCGGGTGAACGTGGCGCCGCCGTCCGTCGAGTGCCACAGGCCGTACGCGCCCTGCGTGGAGCCGCCCGCCAGCCAGATGTCGCCCTCGGCCCCCGGCACCGCCTTGAAGCGGACCGGGCCGTCCGCCGGAAGACCCGACGATGCCTTCGCCGTGAACGTCGCGCCGCCGTCCGAACTCGCGTAGAACGTACCGGACTTGAAGGCGTAGAAGACGTTCGCGTCCGCCCGGTCCGACTCCACCACCGCGCCCGCGGGAACCCCGCTCGACGCCGTCCACGAGGACCCCGTGCCCGTCTGGACGCCCGCGCCGTCCGGGCTCCACACGAACCGGCCGCCGTCCGCCGAGGCCGCGACCGTGCCGCCGCCCGTCACGCCCGCCGGATCGGCGCCCGCCGCGTACCAGTTGGCGCCGTTGTCGTTCGAGAGGGCGACGTGCGCGCCCGAGTCGACGTTCCCCGCGCGGACCACCACGTCGGGCTTGTCCTCCGCGAAGTCCAGGCTCGTCGACGACGTGAAGTTCGGTGACGTGAACATCATCGGCGGGACCTTCGTCAGGTCCGTGTGGCGGAAGCCGCCGATGTCGCCGAGGGCCGACAGGAGCGGGGCACCCGAGGGCGGCGACGCCAGGTCGTTGACCGCCGTCTCCTCCAGTCCCCTCACCATCGGGGTGATGGTGAAGGTGCCGCCCGTGTCCCACTTGCCCAGGTCCTGCGTGCCGTAGATCGTCGCGCCCGTCCCGTACATCATCCGGTCCGAGTCGAACGGGTCGATCTCCAGCGCCTCCGTCATCCAGCCCAGCTTCGGCGACTGCTCGGGCGGCGACGGATTCGCGCCCCAGGTCAGCCAGGGCGCGGAGGACACGTCCATCGTGTAGCGGTTCACCCGGTTCGGGTACGACGAGTAGTCCCACGCCTTCGTCCACGTGCCGCCGCTGTCCGTCGAGCGGAAGATCAGCGTGTCCGGCCACCAGGAGCTGTACCCGGAGACCATGACCGTGCCGGGGTGCTGCCGGTCGACCGTCAGACCGCTGTAGCCGTAGTAGGTGTCCGCCGCCGCGACCGGGCTGACGTCCTTCCACTCGCCCGTCCCCGTCGTGTACCGCCAGACCTCGCCCTTGCCGCCGTCGTACGGTCCGCCGGTGTCGCTGTACGCGACGTAGAGGTAGCCGTTCTCGGCGTCGAGGACGCTCTTGTGGGGGAGGTAGCCGGTGGGCTGGCCCGCCACCCGCTGCCACGTCGCGCCCGCGTCCGTCGAGCGGTACAGCGGGTTCTCCTTGTCCGCGACGCCGACGTAGATCGTCTTCGTGCGGTCCGTCCCCGTCCCGCTCGACTCGTCGAACGTCACGGACACCACGCCCTGGTTGTCGGAGGCGTAGCCGGACGTGTCGGACGGGTCCTGCGCGTAGTTCCCCGGGTTGGGGAAGGACGCCACCTGCGACCACGTCACGCCCGCGTCCGTGGAGCGCCACAGGCCCTTGCCGCTGGGCGCGGCCAGATACAGGACCTTGTTGTCGTGCGGGTCGATCGCGAGGCGCTCGCCCATGCCGCGTCCCGGCATGTTGCCGCCGAGCTTGAACGGGAGGTCCGTCTTCTGCCAGGTCGCGCCGCGGTCGGCCGAGCGCAGGACCGCGCCCCTGCCCGGGTCCCAGTCGTTCGTGTACGTGCCGACGGCCGCGTACACCCGGTCCGGGTCGACGGAGTCCGTGGCGAGGGACGCGACGCCCGTGTGGCCCCAGTCGTCCCAGCCGACCGAGTCGAGCAGCGGCGTCCAGGACTTGGTGTCCTGTTCCCAGCGGTAGGCGCCGCCGATGTCGGTGCGGGCGTAGGCGAGGTTCTTCTCGGTGCGGTTGAAGACGATGCCGGGGACGAAGCCGCCGCCGTCGATGCGCGCGTTCTTCCAGGTGTACGTGTCGGCGGCGATCCGTGCGGCCGGCGGATCGGCGGGCCGATCCGCCTGCGCTGCCTGAGAATGCGTCAGAAGGCCTGCGGCCAGGGCGAGTACGGCCGCGGTGAGCAGCCGGGTGCGTGGTCTTCGCATACGGGTTCCCGGGGGTGGGTCGGAGCATGGGGGCAGGGGAGCGGGCCGACCGGACCTCGGGGAGGAGGTCCGGCCGGCCCGCGGTGCGCGGAGCCGCCTCTGGGCGGGGCGTTACTCGAGCAGCTCCGCGTACGAGCCCATGGCGAGCGCGATGTCCGCCTGGGCCCAGAACCGGTGGTACGTGAACGTCGGCGCCGCGCCGCCCGCCAAGTAGGCCTCGATCTTGGACCAGTTGGGGTCGTCCTTGTAGAAGGACCGGAGCGAGGCGAAGGTCGACGAGGAGTCGATCTTGTCGCCGTTCGGCATGGTGCCGGTCCAGCCGGACGGCACGTACACCGTGTCGCCGAAGCGGCTGTAGTCGGTCCGCGTCTCGGGCACCGCGATGCCGAGCGCGTCCTGGTCGTTCTGCCACATGCCGTCGAGCAGCGCCTTCGCCGTCGACTTGGCCTGCGCGTCACCGGACTTGGCCGCGTAGTACGTCAGCGTCTTGGCGTACGCCGCCGCCACGCCCACGTCGTTCGTGTAGTCGGCGACCGTGACGTGAAGTCCCGAGTTGGCGCCGGGACTCGACGCGTTCCAGGTGTCCGGCTTGCCCGACCACTGGAGGGTGGAGGGGATCTGGAAGGAGCCGTCGGGGTTGACCGTCGTCTTGGACAGGGCCCAGTCGACCCACTTGTCCAGGACCGCCTTCGCGTCGGCGTCACCCGTCTGCTGGTAGTACTCGGCGACGCGCTCCATCGACCACGCCTGGAAGCCGAACCACTGGTTCGACGGCGGGTCGTGGTAGACCGGCGCCTCGTCGTAGAACATGCCGTAGAACGTCGGCGTACCGGACGGCGGGGTGCCGTAGCTGCCGCCCCAGCTGTTGGTCGCGCCGCCCGCGATGGCGCCCTCGTCCGACTGCAGCCAGCGGTAGAACTCCAGCTGCCGGTCGAGCGACTTGGCCCAATCGGCCTGTCCCGTGGCCGACTTGGGCTTCAGGTCCGCGTACGAGGAGAGCGCGTACGCGGCGAGCGGGTTCTGGTAGCCGCCGTGCGTGTGGCTCGAACCGATGCGCCAGGCCCAGCCCGCCGAGGTGTCGGTGGCGCCGCCCCACGCGTAGTACCAGGACATCAGGTAGTGGGAGGCGTCCTTGCCGGTGCCGGCCGGGCAGCTGCTCGCGCCCACGCAGTTGCCGACCTTCTTGAAGTACTTGTCGTACATCGAGTACCGGAGGTAGTCGCCCATCTTCGCCGCCTTGCCGACGGTCGAGGAGACCTGGGAGCCCTTGCCCTGCTCCTTGGCCCAGATGTCCGCCCAGTACGCGGCCTGCACGGCCCGCGCGTCGGCGTCCGGGGCGTTGGTGAACTTCCACTGCTTGGCGTACGAGGAGTCACCGGTGAACAGGTCCAGGTACCCGTTCGTGCCGCCGTACTTGAAGGCGTCGCAGGTCGGCTGCGGCACCGTCTCCCACACCGACTCCTGCGCGCCGCGCTGGAACGTGTTGATGTAGGAAGGGCCGGTCGCGGACGGGCCCGCCTCGCACTTGCCGGGCTCGTTGCCGTAGCCGTAGACGTTGTCGACGTCCTGCAGCCAGTGCATGCCGTACACGTCGTCCGTGCCGTACGCGCTCTTCAGCTCGGCCGCGATCGGGTCGCTGCCGACGGACACCGACCCGTCGAGCTTCGCCGGGTACTGCGACGGAAGGTCGTGCTCGGGGGCGTACGTCGCGGGCTTGGAGGCGTTGTAGAAGGAGTTCGTCGGCTGGTCCGCGTGCGTGGGGATCATGTACTTCTCCATGATCTCCCAGGCCCCGTTGAACTTGGACCAGTCGCCGCTCACCTTCCCGTACATGGCCTGGAGCCACAGGAGGTACGAGTACGCCTCCGACGTCGTCTCGTGGCCGTGGTCGGGCGCCTCGACGATCAGCGTCTCGACCGAGTGGTACGGGATGCCCTCCGGCGAGAAGTAGCCGTTCGCCGGGTCGGTGATCTTCCCGTAGAGGTCGAGGAAGCGGGTGTCGTACTCCTTGCCCGCCGCGAGCTGGGTGACGACGACCTCGGCCTTGGCGTGTCCGGGGGCCGTGACCGCGAAGGTCGCCGCGCCGGTGCCGGCGGAGTCGGCGGCCACCGTCACCTTCTGCGCCGTGTTCCAGTTCGACGGCGTGAAGGTGAGGCTCGCGCCGGACGACACCGACAGGCCGGTGTTGCCGCTCGCGCGGGCCGTGCCGACCGTGACGTTCGCGCTGGGCTGCGTCGACAGTTTGACGTCGAAGGTCCCCGACTTGCCCTGCTGGACGCCGAGTTGGGACGGAGTCGCGACCACGGCGGGGCCGGTGGCGACCGTGATGCCGACCGGGGTCGACTCGCCGGACGCGCCCTGGCTGTCGTACGCCTTCGCGTACAGCGAGTGCGTGCCGGCCGTCAGGTCGTCCGTGCCCAGCTCGTACGGGGACGTCGTGTCCGTGCCGAGGAGCGTCGTGTCGTCGTAGAACTCGACCTTGTCGACGGTGGCCCCGTCGGCGGCGGCCGCGGTCGCCGCGAGCGGCACCACGTCACCGGCCGAGTAGACCGCGCCGGCCTTGGGCGAGGTGAGCACGGTGACCGGCGGCTGATGGGCGCCCGCGCAGGTCGTTCCGTTGATCGCGAAATTCGTGGGCGCTGAATTCGAGCCACTGTAAGTGAATTGCGCACCGGTCGACGTGGCGGCGCCCGCCGCGATCTTTCCGTTGTATCCGGCGTCCTTCACGGTGATGTTCTTGCCGGACTGCGACCAGGTGCCGCTCCAGCCATTGGTGAGTTTCTGGTCACCGCTGTACGCGTAGGTGAGGGTCCAGCCGTCGATCGCCGCGGAGCCGCGGTTGGTGATCGTCAGGTCGGCCGTGAAGCCGGAGCCCCAGTCGTTGGTCTTGTAGTCGACGCTGCACTCAACTGCCGCTGCCTGAGCGGTGGTTGGCAGAGCGGCGAGCGTGGCGAGCGGTAGTGCCAGGGCGGCCGCCACAGCGGTCCACAACCGCCGGGCCGGTCTTCTGGGCATGGGGGGTCCTCCTTGCGGCTCGAACAACCTGTGAACCAGTGGGAGCGCTCCCAAGGATGGGGACGAGGAAAATGAGGGTCAAGAGGCTTGAAGAGTCGAATTAATTCGACAGTGGAAATTCTGAACTCGTCTGTTGCTTGACGGCAGTTCCTTCTCTACAGTCCACCAGCAACCAGTGGGAGCGATTCCATCAGTCGACGTGCCGGCCCCGGGCCGGCTCGCCAGAGCTGCAAGGAGTCGCTCATGCGACACCCCCCGCACCACCCCCCGCAGCACGTTCTCTCTGCGTTACGCGCCTCCCTCGTGGCGTGTGCCGTCACCGCGGCCACGCTCGTACCCCTGACCGGCACCGCATCGGCGGCCGCCCCCGCCTGCGCCGTGGAGTACTCCGTCACGTCGCAGTGGGACAGCGGCTTCCAGGCTGCCGTGAAGGTCACCAACAACGGTGCGGCGAAGGACAGTTGGAGCCTGTCCTTCGACTTCGCCGACGGGCAGGAGGTCACCCAGGGCTGGAGCGCCAAGTGGTCCCAGTCCGGCGCCGGCGTGACCGCGGCCAACGAGTCCTGGAACGGCACGCTCGCGACCGGTGCGAGCGTCTCGGCCGGGTTCGTCGGATCCTGGTCCGGCGCCAACACCGTGCCCAAGACCTTCAAGCTGAACGGCACCACCTGCAACACCGACATCACCGACCCGACGGACCCCACGGACCCGACCGATCCGACGGATCCCGGTGACGGCACCGCCCCGGCCCTGAAGGCGTCCGGGAACAAGCTGGTCGACGCCGACGGCGCCACCCGGCGCATCCTCGGCGTGAACCGCTCCGGCGGCGAGTTCATGTGCGTCCAGGGCTACGGGATCTTCGACGGCCCGGTCGACGACGCGTCGGTGAAGGCGATCGCCGACTGGAAGGCGAACGCCGTCCGCATCCCGCTCAACGAGGAGTGCTGGCTCGGCCTGTCCAACATCAAACCCGAGTACGGAGGTGCCAACTACCAGTCCGCCATCAAGGACCTGGTGACCAAGGTCAAGGCGCACGGCATGACGCCGATCCTCGAACTGCACTGGTCCTACGGCCAGTACACCGGGAACTCGGCGGGCTGCTCCGACGTGCACGCCACCTGCCAGAAGCCGATGCCGGACGCCCAGTACACGCCCGCCTTCTGGTCGTCGGTCGCCACCGCCTACAAGGACGACCCGACCGTCGTCTTCGACCTGTTCAACGAACCGTATCCGGACCGCGCCACCTCCAACCTGACCGAGGCGTGGGCCTGTTGGAAGGACGGCGGGACCTGCCCCGGCATCGGCTACGAAGTCGCCGGCATGCAGGACCTCGTCGACGCGATCCGCACCAGCGGGGCCGGGAACCTGATCCTGGCCGGCGGTCTCGCCTACTCCAACGACCTGCGGCAGTGGCTGCAGCACCAGCCGGCCGATCCGGCCGGCAACATCGCCGCCGCGTACCACGTCTACAACTTCAACAGCTGCGCCAGTGAGAGCTGCTGGGACGAACAGCTCGCCCCCGTCGCGGCCCAGGTCCCCCTGATCGCGGGGGAGATCGGCGAGAACACCTGCTCCCACGGGTTCATCGACCGCGTCATGAAGTGGTTCGACGACCGGAAGCTCTCGTACCTCGGCTGGACCTGGAACACCTGGGACTGCTCCTCGGGTCCCTCGCTGATCAGCGACTACGACGGCACGCCGACCGCGTTCGGGGTCGGCCTGCGCGACCACTTGCAAGCCGTCGGCGAATGAGCCTGCCAAGCCCGTCCGTGCGCAACGAAACAGGACCGAAAGGGACACCCCACACCATGAGCCGTACCAGAACCAGGGCCGGCACCGCCGTGCTCGCCACCCTCGCCCTCACCGGCGCCGCCTGCGTGGGCACCGCCGCGGCCATCCCGGCCGACATCGGTGCCGCGGCCGCCGCGTGCACCGTGGACTACAAGGTGCAGAACCAGTGGGACACCGGCTTCACCACCGCCGTCACCGTCACCAACAACGGAGCGGCGACCACCAGTTGGAACCTCACCTGGTCCTTCGCGGGCAACCAGAAGGTGAGCAGCGGCTGGAACGCCGACATCTCCCAGTCGGGCACCGCGGTCACCGCGAAGAACCTCTCGTACAACGGCGCCCTCGCCACCGGCGGCTCCGCCTCGTTCGGCTTCAACGGCACCTACAGCGGCAGCAACGCCCTGCCGGCCACGTTCAAGCTGAACGGCGTCACCTGCAACGAGGACACCGACCCCACCGACCCCACGGATCCGACCGACCCCACGGACCCGACCGGCCCCGGTGACCGCGTCGACAACCCGTACGCCGGCGCCAAGGTGTACGTGAACCCGGAGTGGTCGGCCAAGGCCAGGGCCGAGACCGGCGGCAGCCGCATCGCCGACCAGCCCACCGGCGTCTGGCTGGACCGCATCGCCGCGATCAACGGCGTCGGCGACGGCATGGGCCTGCGCGACCACCTCGACGCGGCGCTCGCCCAGAAGGGCAGCGGCGAAGAGGTCGTGCAGCTCGTCGTCTACGACCTGCCGGGCCGCGACTGCGCCGCCCTCGCCTCCAACGGCGAGCTCGGCCCGACGGACATCGACAAGTACAAGAGCGACTTCATCGACCCGATCGCCGCGATCCTCGCCGACTCCAAGTACGCGGGCCTGCGCATCGTCACCACGATCGAGATCGACTCGCTGCCCAACCTCGTCACCAACGTCAGCGGACGCCCCACGGCCACGCCCAACTGCGACGTGATGAAGGCCAACGGCAACTACCAGAAGGGCGTCGGCTACGCCCTGGACAAGCTCGGTGACATCCCGAACGTCTACAACTACATCGACGCGGGCCACCACGGCTGGCTCGGCTGGGACGACAACTTCGGCCCGTCGGCCGAGCTGTTCAAGACCACGGCCTCCAGCAACGGCGCGCAGCTGTCCGACGTCCACGGCTTCATCGTGAACACGGCCAACTACAGCGCCCTCAAGGAGGACAACTTCGCGATCGGCGACTCGGTCGGCGGCAAGTCCGTCCGTGAGTCGAAGTGGGTCGACTGGAACCGCTACACCGACGAGCTCTCGTACGCCCAGGCCATGCGCACCAAGCTCGTCTCGCTCGGCTTCGACCAGAACCTCGGCATGCTGATCGACACCTCCCGCAACGGCTGGGGCGGCACGGCCAGGCCCACCGGACCCGGGGCCACGACGGACGTCGACACGTACGTGGACGGCGGCCGCTACGACCGCCGCATCCACCTCGGCAACTGGTGCAACCAGTCCGGAGCCGGCCTCGGTGAGCGGCCGCAGGCCAACCCCGCCACCGGCATCGACGCCTACGTGTGGATGAAGCCGCCGGGCGAGTCCGACGGTTCGAGCACCGCCATCGACAATGACGAGGGCAAGGGCTTCGACGGCATGTGCGACCCGACGTACACGGGCAACCCGCGCAACAACAACCACATGTCCGGGGCGCTGCCGAACGCGCCGCTGTCCGGGCACTGGTTCTCCGCACAGTTCCAGGAACTGATGAAGAACGCCTACCCGGCGCTCTGACCGGTTCCCACGCGGAGGTCCGCCGGGGCCGGGGCGTCGAGCCCCAGGCCCCGGCGGATCGCCGTCTCCACGGGTGAGTACGCGCCGTCCGCCCGGTCCAGCTCGTACGGCGCCGCCGGCAGCAGCGGCGGCTGCGCGAGGAAGCGGGGCCGGGTCCCGTGGTGCGGCTGCGCGGCGTGCACCAGGAACGGATGGCACAGGAAGACGTCGCCGGGGGAGCCCGTCGCGTACGCGAGCGGCCGGTGCGCCGAGGCGGCGTCCAGTTCGGCGGCGAACGTCAGACCGCTCGCCCCCTCCTCCCCGTACGGCTCCAGGACCCTTGGCGCGTCCAGGTGCGAGCCGACCCGGATCCGGGTCGGGGCGTCGTCCTCGCCCACCTCGCTGAACAGGAACAGCATCAGCAGCGCGCGGTCCCGCGAGCGGACGTTGGTGAAGGGCCAGGTCTCGCCCTCCGGCTGGTAGCTGCCCTCGATGTGCCAGCCCGCGTCGTCCGGCTCCTCCTCGTGCGGAAAGCGGAGCGGAAAGGTGCCGAGCGAATAGATCCGCTCCCAGCGTCCCGCACCCACCAGCAGGTCGTACGCGTGGTGCAGCGCGGGGGAGTTGGGCGCGGCGGCGAACGGGCCCTGCGCGAGCCCGCCCACCCAGTGCACGGGCCGCGTCCACGTCGCCGGATCGTCCGGGTCGCAGCCCGTCTCCCGCCACAGCAGCCGCGCGCAGTCCGCGGCGACGCGCGGCGCGACCGCGCCCGTCAGCTTCACGAAGCCGTCCCGCAGGAACCGCTCCACCAGAGTCGTGTCGTCCATGCCCCCAGAGTGGTCAGGACGGCCGCCGGGACACCCGACACTTTCCGCACCGATTTGCTCAAGCGGCAACAAGATTTGCCTGCACGGGGAGCGCCACGCACCCTGGAACGACACCGAACACGGACGCGAAGGGCGGCGGGCACACCGATGGCACACGGCCACGACCAGCACGGACACGACGGACACGGCGGCCACGGGCACGGCGGGCAGGGGCACGGCGGGCACGGCGGGCACGGGCACCACCACGACCACAGCGACCTGGACTGGGCGGACATGATTCCGCACCTGGAGCGCAACGCGTCCGTCTACGCACCCATGTACACCGAGGCCCTCGGCTGGCTGCGCGCGGCGCGGGCCGGCGGCACCGGCCTGATCGTCGACGCGGGCAGCGGCCCCGCGGCCGTCTCGGTCCAGCTGGCCGCGGCCTTCCCCGAGGCCCGGATCGTCGCCGCCGACCCGGAGGAGGCGCTGCTGGCCCGCGCCACCGAGCGCGCCGCCGAGGAGGGCCTCGCCGACCGGATCAGCACGCTGCGGGTCGAACTCCCCGACGACATCGACGCGTTGCCGTCCGCGGACCTGATCTGGGCCGCCCGCTCCCTGCACCACGTCGGTGACCAGCGGGCCGCCGTCGCCGCGCTCGCCGGACGGCTCGCCCCCGGCGGCACCCTCGCGCTCGTCGAGGGCGGTCTGCCCTGGCGCAGCCTGCCCCGCGACTTCGGCATCGGCCGTCCCGGGCTGCACGCCCGCGCCGACGCGATCGAGGAGGACTGGTTCGCCGGGATGCGGTCGTCCCTGCCGGGGGCCAAGGAGGACGCGGAGAACTGGACGGCCCTGCTGACGGACGCGGGCCTGACCGCCGCGACCAGCCGGACGTTCCTCCTCGACCTGCCCGCGCCGCTGTCGGCCGGGGGCCGTGAGCTGGTCGTCGAGCTGTGGGGGCGGCGCCGCGAGATGTTCGCCGACGACCTGTCCGCCGAGGACCTCGCCACCCTCGACCGGCTCCTCGACCCGGCCGACCCGCAGAGCCTGCACCGCCGCGACGACGTGTTCCTGCTGACGGCGCACACGGTGCACACGGCCGTGAAGGGCTAGGGCCTGTCGTCAAACTCCCGTCTTGCCCCGCGGCGCCTGGCACGCACGCTCGCCGTGTTGCCGAAAGGCCCGGGTAGCTCCGCTACCAGGACCTTCCGGCGCCTTGCGATCGCACGCACCAGACGCCGCGGGGCCGCCCTTCGGGCGACGACGGGAGTGTGACGACAGGCCCTAGGGCCGCCGCGAGGCGGGGCCGGGCGCCAGATTCGGTCCCAACTCGCCCAGTACCGCCTGGAGTTGACCGGCGTCGAGCGCGGGGTCCGGGAGCGGGTCCCGATCCGGTGCCGCGCGCAGTCCGGCGAGGAGCAGGGCCAGCGGGCGGCGCCAGGCGTCCGGGGCGGTCGCGGCCGTGAGGGCCGGGACCGCGCGCCCCAGCGCGGCCAGCGCGAAGAGGACGTCCTCCGCGGTGACGTCGGGCCGGACGGTGCCCTCCGACCGGCCGCGGTCCAGCAGCAGTTCCATCGTGCGCCGGTTGTGCGCGTGCACGGCCTCCAGGGCGTCGACGCCCTGGAGGTTCGTCGTCATGAGGTCGCCCGCGGCGCGGTCGGCGGCGAGCACCGCGAAGACGGCGTCGAGATAGCCGGTCAGACCCGTCCAGGCGTCCGGCGCCGACCGGGCCCGCTCGCCCGCCTCCATCGTGCCGCCCAGCGGATCGCGGAAGACCGCGTCGACGAGCGCGGCCCGGTGGGGGAAGTGCCGGTAGAGCGTCGCGTTGCCGACCCCGGCCCGGCGGGCGATGACGTCGAGCGGCGCCTCCAGGCCCTGCTCGACGAAGACCTCGTGGGCCGCCTCGACGAGCAGCTCCCGATTGCGGCGCGCGTCGCGCCTGCGCGGGGCCGTCGCGCCCTGTTCCCCGGTGGTCATCAGGTCCTCCGCCATCCTTCGCGGCCGCTCGGGCCGGTCTTACCGGGGAGTGCTCCCCGGTAAGGATGCTATCGTCCACCAGGGAAGCGGGGAGTACTCCCCGCTTCCCTGGAAGGGGCGGTCCATGGACGGAACGGCACTGGTGCTCGGCGGCGGCGGACCGGTCGGCGGCGCCTGGCTGGTCGGCGTGCTCGCCGGACTGACGGACGCGGGCATCGACCTCGACCGGGCCGACATCGTCGTCGGAGCCTCGGCCGGCGCGATCTTCGGCGCACGCCTGGCGGCCGGGGAGTCGCCGCGCGCACTGTACGAGCGTCAACTCGCCGAGGACGACCGGGTGGAGCTCGGCGTCACGCTCTCCCAGACCATGCGCTTCCTGTGGGCGGCCCTCGGCTCCCGCGACCCCGACCGCTCCGTACGCCGCCTCGGCCGTGCCGCGCTGCGGGCGCGGACCGTGCCGGAGGCCGAGGCGCTCGACACCGTGCGCACGCTGCTGCGCGGGGTGCGGGAGTGGCCCGGGCGCCCGCTGCGGATCGCGGCGGTCGACGCGGCGACCGGGGAGACGGCCCTCTTCGACCGGGCGGCGGGGGTCGGCCTCGTCGAGGCGGTCGCCGCCAGTTGCGCCGTCCCGCTGGTGTGGCCGCCCGTCACGCTGGCCCGGCGCCGCTGGCT
>NZ_JASERH010000151.1:0-54181 GCF_030766975.1 Streptomyces sp. KL116D
CGCTTCTCGGCTGCGGTGTAGTCGTTGTGGGCGTCGAGGTAGTCGGCCACCGCGTCCTGCGTGTCGATGTCCCGGGTCAGGTCCACCGAGCCGTCACGGTCTGGGTAGAGCCGCTCGTACAGGTCGAGCAGGACATCGGGGTCGGCGTCGCCGGGGACCGACGGGGCGCGCCGGGTGACGATCTGCTGCCACGCCCGCTCGCCTGCGGTGCGCAGGTCGGCGACGAGGTCGGCATGGTCGGCGACGCGGATGACGAACTGCCGGTAGTCGTTGCCGCCGATGAGGACTGCGGCGTGCACGTGGTCGAAGCCGCACACGTCGGCCTGCCACAACGTCTGGACGAGGACATCGTCGGCGACGCCGCGCCGGAACTGCCCGGCCTTCATCTTGTCGCGGCACTTGATCTCGACGGCGCACTTCTCGCGGCCGTCGGCGAGCGGGCACTCCAGGACGCGGCGGTCGAGGGTGCACATCTGCCAGGGCCGGTCGATGTTCTGGACGAGGCCGACGCGGCGGACTACGGAGCGGTTGCGTCGGGCCCACTCGCGGGCGACGGTCTCCTCGTTGAGCCGTCCCCACAGGGCCGGTTCGGAGTCGTCGCCTTCGAGGGGGAGGCCGCCCGTCTTGTCGTGCCACACGCTGAGCGCGTTGCCGTAGCGGCTGATGCCGAGGATGGCGGCGATGTCGGAGGAGCCGATGCCTTCGCGTCGGGCGAGGAGCCAGTTCGCGCGGTCGGCGTCGGCGGGGAGGATGAGGCGGCCGGTCGGTGTGACCTTCCGGCCGGCGGCCGGGGCGGTGAGCGCCCCGGCCTGCACGGTGTCAGTCAAGGTCATCGTCCTTCGGCTTCTTGGCGATCGCGGCGTCCCACTCGCTCACGCGGGAGTCGCCGAGGTCGTGGGCGAACGCGAGGACGGAGGCGTTGAGGGCGGTCGCGGCGGCCTTGGCGAGGTCGGTGTGGATCTGCGCCATGGCGAGGTGGTGGTCGGTGGCGGTCGGGTCGGCGGGCAGGCCGTCCGGTTCGCGGAGGTAGGAGGCGGCGGAGAGGTGCCGTTCGGCCTCGCGGTAGTGCTCGGGTCCGGTCATGAGTGGCCCCCCGTACGGGTGTTGACGGTGTAGTGGTGGCGGGTCGGGTCTTCGGTGTGCTCGACGAGGAGGCCCTCGGCGTGCAGCTGCGCGAGGTCGCGGCGGGCGGTGGCCCGCCAGTCGTCGGCCCCGTAGTGGGCGTGGTAGACGGCCTGTACGCGGCGGGTGGTCCACTCGCCCTGCCGCTCGGTGATGGAGCTGCGGAGTAGAGCGAGGCGGTTGCGGGCGCCGGCGCCGAGCGGCCCGGCGGGAGTGGCCGTCGCCGCGGCGTGCGCGGTGGCCTTCTCCCCGAGCGCGTCGTAGGACGCCCGCTCGTCGGTCGCGTGCTCGGCCAGGACGTGGCGCACCTCGTCCATGTCGCTGTGCTCCGCGATGGTCCGGATCGCCCGCACGAGGCCGCGCAGCATGGCGAGCTCGCCCGGGTAGGCCTCGGGGGTGGGGACGGCGCTCACGCGGCACCTGCCTCGCGCTGTGCCGGGATCACCACAGCGGGGGCCGGAGCCAACGACCGCAGCCGCTCGGCCAAGGCCTGGACCTTCTCGCCGTACACAGGGACGGAGAACCCGACCCGGTCGCCGATCTGCTCGACGAGGAGCTTCTCCGGGGCGTGCCCGTCGTACGCGCCGGCACTACCGCGGTCGTCGGCGAACTCCAGGAGCAGGGCCAGGAGTTCCTCGTCGTCAGCGATCGTGGTGACGACGTGCTCGAAGTACGCCTCCAGGTCGAGGACGACGCCGGTCGGGATCCGCCGGAGGTAGATCGGGAACGGGCCGGTCACTGCGGGGCGGCGGAAAATGCGGTGGAAGAACAGACGGATGCGGTTCATCGGGTGCCGCCTTTCGGGGTGTACGGGGTGAAGCCGAGCTCGCAGAGGGCGCAGACGATGACGGAGCCGAGGCCGTACGCCGACGCGCAGAGCAGGGCGAGGCAGAGAGCGAAGAAGCTCACAGGGCACCGCCCGCTACCGGGGTCAGCCAGCGACCCACGAGGTAGTCGTGCATCCGGCAGGCGTCGGCCTCACAGCGCCACGGGTCAATGACCGGAGCGAGCGGGCGCGGCAGCAGGTCCGCCGGGTCGTTCGGGTCCGGGCACCGGCACACCGCCGTGCGTGCCGCGCGGCGGGCCTTCATCCGCGCGAGAATCTGCGCCTGCGTCGGCTGCTCCCACGAGTGGCCACCACGAGCCGTGTGGTACCGGCGGCCGTGCCCGCTGTGCTCGATGCCGCACCAGCGACAGCCGAAAGGGATGGGTGGGCGGCCGTCGGGCCAGCGGATGCGGACCGCCGAGGTGGCCGGGAGGACCTGAGTCGGGGCGAGCAGCGCCGACAACCGATCCGCCGACGCCACCACCGACGGGCCCACCGGCAACGGCAGCGCGTCAGCCGAGCCCGTGATGCCCATCGCCTCCAGATCCGCGAGGGTCTGAAGCACCTCGGCAGGAGCACCCGGCGCCGCACCGGCGAGGCCGTACAACGCGGCACCGCCATGGGTCTGCTCGCGGCGCGTCCACACCGTGCCGTCCACCGTGTTCACCACCAGCGGGGCGCTCACCGGGACACCACCGCGGCGAGGATGTTCGCGAGGACGATCTCGCGAGCGGGCACCGGCACCGACACCCGGACCTCAACCGACGTACCGTCCCTGCCCTTCGGGGTCCGCGTGACCAGCGTCCACAGTTCGAGCCCGTCGTAGGCCGGCGTGACGTGGATCTTTCCGCCGCGCGCCACCAGCCAGGCACCGAGGTCGTCGACGTTCGTGACGGTGATGAACACGGCATCGGCGCGCGGCACGATCGTCGGCGCGGGGAGGGAGATGTAGTCGAGCATCGTCTCGACGGCGATCCGGTTGTCGCTGGTCAGCTCGTAAGAGCTGCGCTGCGAGGGCGGTAGTGTGAGTGGTCATCGGTGACCTCGTGTTCTGTGAGATGGGGTTGCCGAGTCGTGGGGTCGCCGGCCGGGAAAGTCGGGCGGCCCTTCGGCGTTTCTGGAGTGGGGGAGTCAGCCGGTGGCGGCGAGCTCGGGGTCCGTGGCGGCGTTCGCGGCGTGCCACGCCTCGCAGTCGGCGAAGTTGAAGCGCCGCTGGCGGCCGGCGTACGCGACGACCGGCATTCCCTGCTTGATCCACTGGAGGATCTGCCAGTCGGAGACGCCGTAGTACGTCTCCAGCTGCGGCTGGCTCAGCAGCGGGACGAGTCCGGCCGGGAGTGCGGCGAGGCGCTCACTCTTCTTCGGCATCAGACCTTGACCTTTCTACTGTCGTAGTCGAACGTGTGGGCATGCTGAAGAGGTCCTGGAGGGGGGCATTCGTCCGCCGGTGTAGGGCTTCGGCGACGAACCAGGCGGTGCTCAGCTCGCAGGTGTTGCGGGCGGTCTTGCCGCGTCCGGCGATCCGGCCGACGGTGGCGGGGCTGACGCCTCGGCCCGTCGGGTCGATCTCCTTGGTGGCCTCGAGAGTTCCGGCCCGGAGAGGCCGGCCGCCTGCATGGCGTCTCTGAGTGGCTTGCCTTCGCCCTTGCGGCTGACTTTCGGCATATGGACCCCGTGCCTGGTGGTGGTGTTGCTCACCTCGCTGTCGAGGTGATGCGACATTTCTACAGTCGAAGTCGAAGTGCTGTCAATGGGATCCTCCGAGGTGCTCCGAGAATCCTCCGAACCCGTGCAGGAATGGAACACGTGTTCTAGTCTGGTGGCATATCCACATACTGACGGCGCGCGACGGGAGGTCACGCGCTGCGCGCAATCGCGCCACGCTTCTACTTTCACTTGCGAAAAGTAGAAGCGGCGGGGCAATCTTGGCGCGTGGAGAACCAGAGCCGAGCCCTCGCTGAGGACTTCGCGCAAGTGCTGGCCGAGTTGATGACCGAGTACAAGGTCAATGGCAGCAGGGTCGCGGAGGCGATCGACGTCTCCGTCTCCACGGTGAACACCTGGCTGCACCGGAAGCGCACCCCGCGCCACGACGCGATCGTCAGGCTGTCGAGCCGGTACCCGAAGTACAGCGTCAAGCGACTGTCGGATGCCGCCGGCCGGAAGGCTCCTGGGCCGATCTCTCCCGACCGTGCAGAGCGCCTGCTTGAGCTGTTCCAGGGCCTCACGGAGCAGCAGCAGGAGGTCATGGAGATCCAGGCGAAGGCGCTGCGGGACAGCAACCGCTGACCGGTCCTGACGATCTGTCAAGTAGTTGCGTACAACCCTTCCTTGATCGACAAGGTCTCCGCTAAACGGACCCCCTCACTCAGGGTGAATCCGTGCGCACAAAGATGGCTCTGAGTGGTCGCATATTCCCCCAACAGGATGTAGTTTCGACCGCACGGCCGATGTCCTCCCCCACGGCTCTCTCTGGTAGCTCGTGTCTCTGGGGGACCGCCTATGTGCATTCGCGCGCAGTACGCGCCGCTCGCCACGCTCGAACCGTGGGACGCGGACCGTCAACTGATCACCATCCCCTCGGAGTTGCGCATCCCTGAGTTCGCGCTCCGCGCCGTCCGGGCGGTTCTCGCTGAACTCGCCATCCCGCAAGGGGAGCTCGGTGCACGCTGCTGGTGCGGGGAGCCGATCCGGCTCCGCGCGCAGGTTCCCCAGCAGCGAAGGAGTGGCGAGGTGATCAACAGTGGTGCGTAACCACGAGCCCCACCGCAGAGGCGGTGCGGAATTCCCTGCCGATCTTCCACTGAAGAGCTACGGCGCACGGGAGGAGGGCTGTCGTGCCGCGTAGGGCGAGCAACAACCCCCGGCAGATCAGGGTCAAGACGTGCGGGTGCCCACTGTGCATGGAGGCCTACCCGCCGGCCGTCCACGGTGAGCGCAAGCCGCGCCGCGACTGCGTCGGTGCGTGGCAGGCCCGCTACCGCGACCCGACCGGCAAGCAGAAGGCCAAGAACTATTCGATCAAGGACGGCGGGAAGAAGGCTGCGGAGGACTTCCTCGACAGGACCCGCACGGCCGTACGCGATCGCACCTATCGGGACCCGGAGCGGGGCAAGATCCTCCTCGGCGCGTGGTGGGATCAGTACTGGGAGGTGCAGCAGCACAAGGGGAGGGTCAAGACCCGCAACCGAAAGCGGAGCATCTGGACAGCTCACATCCAACCCAAGTGGTCCGCCTACAAGCTGATCGACCTGGAGTTCATGGAGCTTCAGAAGTGGCTCACGCAAGAGGTGAAGGGCTACCGCACTCAGTGCCAGACCAGGCGGCTCCTCATCGGCATCCTCGACGCGGCGATCAAGGACGGCGAACGGATCACCGTCAACCCGGCGGCCCATCTGGAAGTCACGGCCCCCAAGCCGGCCAAGCACCCGGATGATCTGAAGCCACCGACCGAGGCTCAATACGCCCTCATCCATGCGGCGCTGCCGCCGTACTACCAGGTGATTTTCCGGGACTTCGCGAACGAAACCGGGATGCGGCCGGGTGAGTACGCCGGGCTGCGGGATCACTGCATCGACGACGAGAAGAGGGTCGTCTACATCAAGGAGATTCTCGTCCTCGACGGGGGGCGGCTGTGCCGACAAGCCGTGCCCAAGACGGACGCAGGGTTCCGCGCGGTGGCGCTGACGCCGCGGGCATGGAGCGCTGTGTGCTTCATGCGGGAGAAGTGGAAGCCGAAGCGCACGCGGTCGGCGCTCACCGACCCGTACGACCTGCACGTGGACGAGCTCGTGTTCCGCGGCCCCAAGGGCGCGGCGCTGAACCCGAACAACCTTCAGCGGCCGTGGAAGAAGGCGCTCGATCAGTCCGGCGTGGCACGCAAGGTCGTCGACCCGGAGACCGGGCGGACGGAGTGGTGGCCTCGGATCTACGAGTACCGGCACGACGTCACGACCAAGCTGCACAGGCTGGGTGTGCCGGAGCGGGACACGCAAGCTTTCTTGGGGCAGAAGCGCGGCGGCAAGGTCACGTGGATCTACACCCATGAGTCGGAGGGTTCGCAGGAGCGGGTGCGTGCGGCGCTGGCCGGGGAGGGCGGCGAGGGTAGTGGACTCCGGGCCGTTGAGTGACCGGCCGGGGGTGGAATCCACGAAGAGTCCACATGCCCCCCTCGGGGGTTCTCGGAGACTCTCGGAAGATCCTCGATCGGGAAGTCTCAGGGGTTGTCGATCACTCTCGGAGCGCCTCGGAGGATCTCGGAAACGCTGGTCAGGTCGAAGACCTGCCTTACAAGCAGGATGTCGGCGGTTCGAAACCGTCCGCGCCCACCGTGTGAAGTAGCAGGTCAGAGGCCCCTCGGTGTGATCACCGGGGGCCTCTCCTGTGATCAGAGTCCACATAGAGTCCACAACCCCCGGTGATCATGCTCGACTATCACCGGTTCGAGGGATTGATCAGCTCACGACAGGCCGTAGAGTCGCCAGTGACGAGGGCTGGCGTGCCTCCCCGCTCGCGCCAGACGCGCGCTCGTCTTCCTCCTGTGGTGTCCGGGCGGGGAGGCCCGGCCTACAGCCGCGGCCCCCGTCGCATAGATCGGCGGGGGCCGCGCGACAATCGTAGACGCCCTCGCACCCGGGTTCATGGGGTGGGGCGTCGTGCTCTGACTGGATCAGAGCGGGTGCGCCTCCCTCCGGCGGACGCGCGTACATCGGGAGAGGCGCGGGCCCCCATCAGGTGGGGGCCGTCCACGGGTGGTGCAGTTGTCATATGCACGGTGTCGGATGGTTGCCTCAGGCGCCGTAGGCACCGCCCGGAATCACTCGAACGTGCGTTGTATTCGCACGGGTCTTGCACACGTGGCCGATTCGTGATCGAAAAATGTACGCTCGACGATACAGACAGTCGATCATGTGGCGGCCAGCGTTGAGCAGGGTGCCGCCCGCTCCGCCGTCGCCCCGAGTCCTCGCCGCCCGGCGAGCCATCGGCGACCGCATCCGCGCCGCACGCCTCCACGCGAACCTCACCCAAGAGGGACTCGCCGAGCGCGCCGGCCTCGACCGGCAGGCCGTCAACCGCATCGAGCAGGGCCACGCGTCGCCGTACGTCGACACGTTGATCAGCATCGCCATCGCGCTCGACGTCCCACTCCGCGACCTCGTGTGATGGGCGGTGGCCGCCCGGACTTCCTGTGCCCGGGCGTCCACCCTTCCCACCATCGGTCGCGGGGGTCCCGACGATGGGGGGTCTAACGGCGTCCGACCGGAGCCGTCTGCGACAGGGGCGGCTTACTGGGGCACGCCCCCTGATGCCGCTCGACCGTAGGGCCAAGACCCGACCCGACATGCACCACGTCGCGCTCGACGAGTTCGCCGTTCTTGATGGGCGTCTGGCAGAGCCAGCACAAGCGGCCGCCGGCGCTCACCCGCGCACCCCGCGCAGCGTCTCGGTCAGGGCCCTGCGGGTGGGGCACTTCCGCCAGTCCGCCTCGCACCGCTCGCATTCGGCGATGTGGTCGAGCAGCGCCCGGTACGCCAGATCTGTGGGCGTCTCAGGCGCCGCTTCACGTGGGCGGGGTGGGGTGTCGATGTCGCGGAGGAGGTAGGTGGAATCTCTTGAGATGGTCATCAAACGGCCTCCGCGGGAAGTCGGCCGGCGGCGGGACCGAATGCCGCGGCGAGGTACACAGGGTCGGTCAGGGTCCCCGAGCCGTCCGGTGCGTCGACCCAGAAGCGGCCGCACGCGGGTTGCTGGGTCGACGGGCAGTGCAGGGGCCAGTCGAAGGGGTGGACGGTGAGGTGGGCGATGTCGGCGAGCTCTTCGGCGGCGTCCAGCGGGACCAGCCACCATGCGGCGTCGAGGCCGGGGTCGATGAGGAGCGGGCCGCGGGCCCGTGCGGGGATGCGTTTGCGGGCGTGGAGGGCCTCGATCATCTGGGCCTCGGCGGCGAGCCAGTGGGTGGAGCGGATCGGTGCGACGCCGCCCACGCTCCACACTTCGTGGACGAGGCGCGCGTGGCGAGTGCATCGGGCGAGCCAGGTGTCTCCCGGCGCGCGTCGTGCGGGTGTTGTCTTTGCGGCCATGACCAGGACCGTAGGCGTGCGGTCGGCGAGGATGGTGATCGATTGCGCGCGATTGCATCTAACGGTTCGTCAGTTGCGTGGGTTGCTCAGGAGAGATCCAGAGACGCCCGCGCTCGGCCAATCAGGCGACGGGCGATCTGCCCCCGCTCGGCCGACGAATCAGAGCCAGTCCCACGCTCGCTCGTACAGCCGGATGTCTTCCTCGGCCGTGAGCCACAGTTCCTCGGTGATCGTCTCGACGATGACCTGCCGCCGGTCGTAGATCCAGAACGAATGCGCGGCCGTGCGTCGCAGCTGCGACCCGAACGGCAGCACAGCCAGATCAACTTGAGGTTGTCCAACCACGTTGTACAGACGGTCGAGCTGCGCGGCCATCACGCCCGTTGGGCACGAACGGTGATACAGCGCGGCCTCACACAGCAGGAACCGGAACTCGCGGCCCGGCTCATACAGGGCCTCTTGCCGGCGCATGCGGTTCTCTACCGCCTTGTCGGTCGTGGCCGGAATCTCGCGGAAGGAGGGGTTCGAGTCGAAGATGACGCGCGCGTACTCGCGTGTCTGCAAGAGGCCAGGGATGCGGGCCACCTCGAACGCGCGGATCAGCCGAGTCGCCTCGGTCTCACGGATCGCGAGCTTCTGCCGCTCGGCATGTCCGCCCGCGAGCTGTCGCCGCCACGTCCGGTGCTTCAGCTCCACGCCAGCGCGAAGCCCCTGCAGCTCCGGTTCGACGTCGGGCCGGCCTACGGCCGCGGCCCACACCGTGATGTCCTGCGCGCTCGCCGTCTGCTTGCCATTCTGGAGTCGGCTTACCTTCGAGGGCTGCCACTCCAGCTTCGCGGCAAGGTCCTTCCCTTCCATACCCGCCTCGGCGCGCAGCTCTGCGAGTCGCGCGCCGAGGATCTGCCGGGCTTCTTGGAAGTCACTCACACACTGGAACGTACCCCGCGCTGAAACTGCCTGGTAGGCAGAGCGTGGTGCCATGCCGCGTCGCGGGCTTGGCAGGCGGCGAGAACGTCGGCCGGGTCCTCCGTGACGTACACGCCGAGAGTGGTGTCCTCGTCATCGAACGCGAAGCGGGCGAGGATCTTGGAATCGAAAAGCCAGAAGTCGTAGTCGGGCAGGCGAAGTTCGGCGGCCCGCCTGCGGGTGAGGTTGCGGATGTCCTCGCCCGCGGCCACGTTCCCCAGGCCCGACGCAAGGAGGAACTCCTGCCCTGCGTGGCCGGCTCGTCGACAAGCCGAACCCTCTCGAACCGCTTGCCCTGCGCCACCTGCGCGCGGACGTTGTCCCGCCACGCGTTGTCCGGCTCCGTCGAGATGTCCTCGCCCGCCACCCACCGCGCCCACTTCGGACTGTTGCGGTCGGAGGCGTAACCGGTGCGGGTCTCCAAGCGCCACGCGGTGTGCCGGAACTCCGAGAACAGGTGACTGATCTCCTTGAAGGGCACCAGTTCCGGGGCCGGCGTGCGGGGCGCGTAGCGGGTGAGGAGCGAGCGGGGGACGCGGACGAACGACTCGGACGGCTTCACGTCGCGCAGCTCAGCGAGGTGGCCGGGGTCGGTCTCGATGTCCCCCTGAACGAGGATCTCTTCGGTCTCCGGGATCTCGTAGAGGGTGGGGCAGTCTCCGTCGTCGCTGGTGGTGCCGATGAACCTGAGGGTCATGTCGTCCTCCGTCAGCGGGTGTTGGGCGTCCAGCATGCGCCGCGTGTGCACGCTGGGATGGCGGCATTGCGCAGGATTGCAGATCGCGTCCGGCGGCGTGTGATTGCGCGCAATCGGGCATGACGAAACGGCCCCCACCGCCCGAAGGCGATGAGGGCCAAGCTCATACGTACTGGCGTCGGGTCGGATCCAGGCCGGCCGCCACCGGCGGCGCACTATCCGACGGGTCCGGCTGCTCCGGCGGCGGCGCCGCGCCCGTCTTCCGGCAGATCAGCGCGTCCGGGTCATCGGCCGGCGCCTGCCACGAGTACCCGTCCGGGCACTGCGTCGTCCCGTTCGCTCCGTCGGTCCCGTCCTTGCCGTCCTGCCCCGCAGGGCCCGGCGGACCGGACGGACCCGGCACCGTCGAGGCAGGCCCCGGCACGGTCGAGTCAGCGCCCGAGCGCCCGGCGACCCCTGCGGGCCCGGCGACGGCGTGATCGTCGGGCCCGGTTTCCCCGGTCGGCCCTCCTTCCCGGGCGGGCCCGACGGCCCCGGCCGCGGCACCGGCACCGCCGCCCGGTCCGGCAAGTCCTCGACCGCCTTCGCGGGATCCGGGGCGACTGGTTTCTTCCCTGCGGCCTGGATCTGCGCGCGCAGCTCCCGTACATTCCCGGCGAGGGTGGACACGGCGGCGCCGCGGAGGTCCGCCTCGTGCGCGACCTGCTCCCGCGCCGTCGCCTCACGGTGGATGAGGATCAGCGACAGGCTGACGCCGCCGCCGAGGATGAGGAGCGCCGCCGTCATCCACAGCAAGTGGCGTGACTGGTAGAGGACTTGCTCGGTGCGGGTCACGGTGTCCCTCCGAGCTGCGTGACGAGGAGCCGGAGCCGCGAGATCTCGGCCTCCAGTCCGGCGACCTTCGCCTCGGCGGCGGCCGCCATTGCGTGGGCCGTCTTCTCGTCGGCCTCGGCCTTGTCGCGCTCGGCCGTCAGGCGTTGCGTCAGGCTGTCGTAGCCGCTCAATGCTGTGCCCTCCCGGGCTGCCCTGTTGGCGCCGCGGGTGCCGTACATGGCTGCCGCCGCGGCCACGGGCCCCGCGATCAGCGCGGCGATCGCCGTGACCATGGCGGCGTCCATACCACCTCCCGGGCGTGAACATGAGGCAGGTCAGACGCCCTTGACGAGCGACGCCGAGTTGGGGGCGCCGAAGGCTCTGGCGAGGATGCCCTTCACGAGGGAGCCCGCGGCGGCGACTCCGGCCGCGCCCATGGTCTGCCAGAAGCTGGCGTGGAACATGTCGGCCGGCCCCGCGGCGACGGCGACGCCACCGGCCGCGACGACGAACGTGGCGAGGGTGCGCTCGGCGAGGTCGCGGGCGAAGTCGGCGCCGGTCTTGGCGATGCCGCCGATGCTGGGGAGGTTGGTCTCGGTCATGGTTGTTCTCCGATCAGACGTTGGGGACCTGGAGTTTTGTCCAGGTGGTCGGGCCGGGCGGCCACTTCGCGGCGGCGCCGCTGTAGCCGCACTCGCGCTGCCATGCCTCGTACGAGGCCTTGTCGCCGGAGCCGATGACGTCCTTGTTCTTCGAGGACTGGTAGCGGTTGCAGCCGACCGCGACGAGACGGTCGTGCATGGCGGCGACGATCGGAGACTTGCGGCCCATGGTGAACCAGCTCGCCCCGGGGAACGGCTCGTACTTCGGCCTGGTCGGCGTGCCCCCGCCCGCCCATGTGCGCAGCTCGGCCGCGGACATGTAGCAGACGGAGCGGTCGAGCGGCGAGCCGACGAACTGCCAGAACTCCGGGGCGCGGCCCGACGGCCGCGGCCGGGCGCGCTTCTCTGCCTCGGGGTACGAGTCCACCGCCGAGCCCGGGTATGCCGGGTACCAGAGCGGGACGCCGCTCGGGACGTGGCCCGACGCGAGGTCGGAGGCGGAGGTGTAGACGCCGACGCGCTGCCCCGGAAACGCGCGCTCGACGGCGGCGATCCACGCGGCGACCCACGCCTTGATCTGTGAGGCGCTGCGCCCCTTGTAGTTCCGGCCGTCGCTGTAGCGCTCCAGGTCCAGCCAGTGCACGTAGCCGGGCCCGGCGTGCGACCGGACGGCGGCGATGTAGTTCTCCGCCTCGGACGCTGCGCTCTGGTTCGGCCACGCGAAGTGGTAGCTGCCGACGATCAGACCCGCGGCCTTGGCACCGGTGATGTGCGTGGCGTACCGGGAGTCACGCGAGTGCTGGCCTTCGCTGGCCTTGACGAAGGCGAACGCGACACCGTCGCGCTTGTGCTTGGCCCAGTCCTGCGGGCCCTGGTACGCGGATACGTCGATGCCGCGGCTGGTCGTCATCTGATCCCCCTCTACAGGTTGTAGGTGGTCTTGATCTCGGAGCGGGTGATCGCTATCGAGACGCCCTCGCCCGCCCCGAGTTGGGCACGCAGGCCATCAAGGACCGTGTCGACGCTCTGCCCGTCGAGCGGCCCGCCCGCGCCCTCCTGAACGTGAAGGGTCACGACGAGACCGGTCTCGCGCGGACCGTTCGCGACGAGCTGGTGGTACGGGTACGGCATGTCCACTGGTGGCCTCCTAGCCGAGTCGGGTGATGCGCATCAGGGAGCCGACGCCCATCCGGCAACTCCCTGCGTCAGAGGTGTCCTGCGCCCACTGGAGGGCCAGGGTTCCGGCGCTGCTGCCGGTCGTGACGACCGACGTTTCGCGGGCGAGGATCAGGTTCGTTGCGGACTGGCGGTCGCCGTAGAACACGGCCGTGCTGTAGTTGTGCACGCCCCACCGGCCGGTGCCCGCCGGCGTGCTGTCGGACTGATTCGACGCCATGCCGAGCGCGGACCGGTTGCCGGTCACCCCGGCCGGCACCGTCCACGCCGTTTTGATGCCGGAGGACAGGGTGGTCGCCGCGTACCAGAGCTCCATCTCGACGTAGTAGACGGCGTTCGCTTCGAGGGTGGTGGTGAGGTCCGGGTCGTCCGCGAGCGTGGTGGTCGCGGCGCGGTCGGTCGCTGTCGTCTTGCGGATGACTTCGGGGAGCATCGACTGGAGGAGGAGGCCGGTGATCCGCTGACCGGCGTACGTCGAGGGGTACTTGGACATGCGGTCTCCTCAGAGGGCCAGGTAGGCGGGGTGGGCGAGGGCAACCGGCGTTCCGGCCGTCTGTGCTTTGATCACGCGGTTTGCGCTGCGGGTCACCATGTACGTCTGCGGGTTGGTGATCTCGTAGTTGTCGTAGCGGACCTCGACGGACGCGGCGTTGGTGTTGCCGGTGATCCGCACGGACCGCGTTCCGATCTGGTTCGCGGCGGTGATCGCCGTGTCCGTGGTGTCGATGTGCCACGAGCTGGGCTCCGGGTCGGTGATCCGCCAGACCTTGGCGCGCAGCGCGCTGCCGATCACCTGGAATCGGAACCTCACGAACGTGCCGGGCGTGTAGCCCACCGGCGCGGTGAACGTGGAGCCGATCTGTGTCTGTACTCCGGCGACCATCTTGCGGATGGTCATGAGGAGAGAGCCGCCGGTCGTGAACTCGGCCCGGCACATGTACATGTTGGACGCGTCGAGCATCCGCGCGCAGATCGCCCCGTACAGGGAGTCGCCCGTAGCTGCAGCGGACGCGGTCATGTCGCAGTACATGTCGATGTCCGCCGACGGTGCGCTGATCCCCGTCCGTCTCGTGTCGTTGAGGGTCGACAGGACGTGCGAGGCGTACGAGCCGGACAGGGTGTAGTCGGTGGCGACGCCGCCGCCCACGTTCGACCAGGCGTTGCCGGTGTCCGAGGTGCCCCACGTGTTCGACGACGTGCGGGAGAACGTGTCCCGCAACCACGACGAGGTCTTCCGGGACAGGCGGATCGCCCACGCGTACCAGATGTCGGAGGCCGACGGTGTACCGCCGTGACGGGCCCGCATCGAGTAGCGCGACGCGTTCGCCGGCGCGACGAGATCCTGCTCGATCCACGTCCACACCGACGCTGCCACCGGGAACCCGGAGCCTGCGAACCCGGTGGACAGGTAGCTGCCCGCAGCGTCGAACCAGTCGACGCACGGTTGCACGTCGCTCCAGCCGTTGGCGGAGAACGCCCACATGCCCGCCGTGTACGTGGCACCCGGCGTGACCGTGCCGACCGCAGTGGTGGCGCAGGTCGCGCCGCCGGACGATGCCACCCCGTTGGGCACGATCCGCAGCGAGGCGATATGCCCGCGGGTGCGGACACACGTACGTCTGGGAGCGGCTGATCGTCGAGTTCTGCAGCGTCCACGCGCCGGCGTCGGTGTCGAAGAACGCATTGTCGTTGATCATGCTGCCGGTGTTGATGACGGTCATGACCTCGCCGCCGATCCGCCAGTCGAACGGCGTGTCCCTGGCGTTCGGCGTCCACAGCGGGCCCGCCGTCGTGAGGACATCGACGTCCGCCTCCGTCGTCGTCAGATCCTCAGCAAGGACCGAGCCGTCGGTGTCGATCCACGCGAACTCGCGTGCCGCCGACGCCGTCGTCCCATCACCCGCCCACGCTGCGTCCCACGGCCCGGCCGGCGTGCAGTTGAAATCGATCGACCACGTGAACTGATCGAGCACCTCGCTGTAGCCCTGGCACATCAGGTCGATGGTGTCCGGCGGCAGCCACGACGGCGGGTTGAGGATCTGCATGCGGGAGCCGGTGTCGACGACCGCCGCCGCGTCGATCATCTGCGGGGCTGCCGCCAAATTGACGCGCACGACCGGGTAGCGGGTCTCGTCCCACGTGCCGAGGTGCAGCAGCCATCCCGCGTGCTCGCTGGTCTGCGGGTCGGTGGCGAGGTTGCGGGTGACGCTGTCCGAGTAGCGGCCCACGCCGGACGGCGGGGCCTGCGTCGACAGGGTGCCGGTGTCGAGGGTGCGGCGCGTGGACGAGCCGTTCGCGCGCTGGACGGTGATGTCGTTGCGGACGGACTGGTCGTCGTCGGTGGGGTCGAGCGGGGCGACGAGTCCTGTGCCGCCGGTGTAGTTCAGCGTCAGCACGGGCGCCTGGTTGTAGAGGCTGACGTGGTCGCGGAGGCGCAGGCCGAGGTAGCCGCGCTCCTCGCACAGGATGCCCTCGTCGGCAGCCTCCGCGTCGTGCAGGAGGTCGAGGAGCGTGGAGGTGCCCTGTATCCCCATGCGCTCATCAGAGATGGACGCGGTGTGCGAGACGATGCCCTCCTCGACGCCGAGCCGGTACACGCGGGAGGTGGTGGATTCCCCCTGCCAGCCGACGAGGGCGCCGAGAGTCGAGGCGTAGGCCGTCGCCGTGTTCGCGATGGCCACATGGCCCACGGCCGTACCGTTCAGCGCGCCGTCCTGCCCGATGCGGACCTCGCTCGCGGAGCCTGCCGTGTACCCGGCGAGGGTGCCACTGACGGAGGCCGAGTCGGCGACGGTCAGCGTGGACGAGTCGAGCTTGATCACGATCAGCTTGTAGGAGATGTCGGCGCCGACCTGCGTGAGCTCGATACCGATCGACCGCCGGCTGCCATTGATCTGGAAGTTGACGAAGGTGGTGGTCAGGATTTGTGCACCGTCCGCGTCATACGCGCGGAGATCCAGGTTGCCTGCGGAGTTGAGGAACAGGCTCCAAGTGCGGGCCGTGCCCGTCGTCGTGAAGCAGAACAGCCGGTCCGTGAAGCTGACGCCGCCCGCCGGCGCGGCCGCGAAGAACCGGGCGAACAGGGCGCCCGTCGCCGGATACGGCGCCGGCCGGACCGTCGTCATCCCCGACGAGTACGTCGGCAGCGGAGCACTGGCCACCCAGTCCGAGTACGCGGCCGGCGTCACCCCCGACGACGGCACCGACATGGCCGGCTGCCCGTCGAGCCCCGACGCGAACGCGGTCGCCGATGCCTCGTCCTCCATCGGCCAGTACGCGACGATGCCCGTGCGCATGGGGTTGGTGAACTCGCGGAACATCGGCGACCGGACTGGGCTCGCGCCCTGCGACAGGCGCCGCATCACCCCCGACGCCTCCAGCTGCACGACGGGATCGAACCGGTTGGCCCACCGCCCCGGCCACGCCGACACCTCGCCCGCGAACCGCGTCTGCCGGTTGGTGATCTGCGAGCCGCCGAACATCGTCCACGTCCGGCCCGCCGAGTCGGCGAACGACCCGGCACCCACGGCCTGTTGGTTGAACCGCGGCTGCGCGACGACCGTGCCCCACAGGCCGCTACGCACCTCGGCGGCATGGAACCGGCCGAGCGGCCACATCAGGTTGAAGCTGGTCGCGCGGCCGACCCGCAGCGGGGCCGACGAGTTCGAGATGCTGGTGACACCGGTCCCGGTCACAGGGTCGCCGAGCTGCGTGAACGGTGAGTCGAGGGAGTCCGCCGTGTAGAACCTCGCAGTCCAGCCGCCGGAGCCATTGTTGACGTCGAGGGTCGCCCGGATCGTGAGGCGGCCCGAGCCGGGGATGACGGGCGGGATCGTCGACGACGCGGACAGAGTCGTCGTCCCGTCCGGCGACCACTCCAGGTACAGGCGCCCGATCTGCGTGCCGAGGAACCACGCTCGCTGAGGTGCCGCCCCGTGCTTGCCGATGATCTGCACGGTGGGGGTGGCACCGCTCGACGTGGCCGGCAGCCAGTTGGACAGGGTGACATCCGCGCGGACGTCGAGGTCGCCCGTGATGTCGAGGGCCGCCGTGTCCGGCGTCTCGGCGTAGTCGGAGAACGTGCCGGGCAGGTCGAGGTACGGGGTGCCCGTCATCACGCTGACGCGCAGCGGGGTGTTGCGGCCGATCTGCCCGTACAGGGGACTCGTCGGCAGGCGCGGCGAGTACTTGCCCGCCGGGTTCTTCAGGGTGAGCGCGCAGCAGGGACGTGTCGACCTGCTGCCCCTCGTTCGACCGGCCGCGGGTGATACGGATCTGGGACTCGCCGCGCACGTCGGAGGTGACGTCCGTCCACGTCGCTCCGGTCTTCAGCTCGACCTTGATCGGTAGCGGTGTCTGCGGGAACGCCATGATCAACCCACCCCCAATGCGCGCTGCACGTCGCCGCCGAGACCGCGGATCTCACCGCGCAACGGGTCGATGAGCACCCGCGCGAGAGTCCGCCCGTCGAGCTGAATCACGGCCATGATCGGCGAGCCCGATCCTCCGCCCGCATCGGCCGCCATACGGCGCGACGTGTGCGCCGGATACACCCGCGACCCGTACGGCAGCCGGGCCAGCTCCGGGCCGTGCTCGCCCACCCACGTCAGCCCGCCGCGCGCACCGCCGGTCGCCGCGCCGATGATTCCGCCGCTGGCCTTGCCGCCGATCGCCCGCTTGATGGACCGCTCGATCGCAGCGGCCAGCTTGTCCATGGCCTTCTCAAGCTTGTCCTGCTGCTTCGTCAGCATGGTCACGGACGACTGCGCAAGCTTGAGCTGCGCCCCGTACACCGCGTCCGAGGTCGTTGCCCCGGCCGCCTTCGCGCTCGTCCCGATCTGGCCTTGCAGCTTGTTCAGGCTGGCGATCTCCGACTTCGAGGCGCCCAAGAGCGCGCCCGCGGTCTCCAGGCCGCCGCCGTCGATTCCGGCCTCGCCGATCTGCTGGATCAGCGCCGATGACAGCCCCTGCTTCTTCAGGCTGGCGAGCGCGTTGGAGAACGCGGACGCCTTGTCACGGGACGCGGTGAGGCCGCCCATGATGCTGCGCACGGTGACCGGGCCGTCGCCGCTCGCGCCCTTGGTGATGTTCGCCGAGGACAGCACGCCACCCTTGACGGAGTCGGAGAGCTGCGTCGCCGCGTTCTTCAGGTCCGCGAGTTTCGTCTTCGCCTTGTCGAGAGCCTCGTTGACCTTGGCCAACGAGCGCTCGTTCTTGATGAGGGAGCGGCCGTAGGAGTCGAGCATCCGCAGGAGACCGCGCTCCTGGCTGCCGTGCGTGCTCTTCATGATCGTGGAGCGCCACTGGTTCAGCGCAGACACGAGAGGGCCGATCGACTCCGGCCTCGCCAAGGCGTTGCGGATCTCCGTGTTCTTGTAGCCCGCCATCGTCCCGAAGTGCGTGATGGACAGGTCGCCCTGAGCCGCGTTGCGGGCATCGCGCTCCGCCTTCGTGACAGAGCCACCCTTCGCGAAGCTGGCCAGCTTCAGACGGCCCGCGTTCAGCGCGTCGAAGAACGGCACCCCTGTACTTGCGGACCGAAGCCGCCTGCATGACGTACTCGGTGTTCGACACCGCGGCGGCCGCACCCGAGCCGAACATGGCGAGGATGGAATCCGAAGTGCCCGACCCGGGCCCCTGGACGTACCCGCCGTTCGGGATCGCCTGCACGTTGCCGCCGTCGGCGTACCCGCGGACCGGGCCACCGAACGCTCTGAACGTCTCCGCGTAGTTCTTCGCCGCCTGGTTGCCGCCGCCGCTGGCCTGAACCGTCTTGAACACGGTGAGCTTGGTGGTGGTGAGCGTGATGTTCTTGCTCTTCAGTGCGTCGCGTGCCCGCTGGAGTGCGCGGATGTTGGACATTGCCGACCCGGTCGCAGCCGTGACGGAGAACTTCCCGTTCGGCAGACGCTTGACCTTGTAGCCGAGACTCTCCAGCGTCGAGATCGCGTCCTTGGTCAACGCCTTGACCGTCACGCTCTTGGCATTCGGCGCCCTCTTGATCGCCGAGATCACCGAGGACAGACCCGCGATCGCGTCCTCAGTCTGCATCTGGATCTTCGTCTTGTGGGACGACGGAATGTTCATGATCTCGGTAGCAAGTTGCGCCGCCTCAGACCGCGACAGACCCATCGCACGGGCGCTCGCGATGAACTGCTCGCGGCCCCGCGCATAGATCCCGTTCACCCGCTCCCACGACGCGCCCGACTCCCGCGCGCTGGTCGCCGCGTCCTTCGTCTTAGTGCCCAGATCCTGGAGCGCCATCGCGGCGGCCTGGGCCTTCGGCGAGTTGAGATCGAGCTGGCCGCCGACCATGCGCAGGGCGCCAGCGTTCTTCTGTGCCGCCTTCTGCGCCGCGTCGATGCTCGCCTCGAACCCGATCATTCCGCCGAGCGCCGCGCGGTTCACGTCATTGAGGGCCTCGATGCTCTGCCGCAGCCCATCCGCGCTGGCCTTCTGTGCGGCCAGCTTCTCGCCCGTCGCCTGAGCCTGCGCACCGAAGATGCCCATGCTCTCGGCCGCGAGCTGCTGCTCGAAGGCTTGGTCGGCGAGAGCCGACTTGTAGTCGTCGAGCTTCCCCTTCAACTCGCCCGACGACAGCCCCTGCTTCTTCATCGCCGCAGCGATGCGGTCGAACTGCAGCCGAAGCGAGATCCGCCTTGCCGCCCTTGACCATGTTCGCGAGCGCCTTGTCGACGCCGTCGAGGTCTTCCTTCGCGTTCTTGATCGGCGTCGAGTCCATGCCGAACAGGCCCACGATGCCCTGCTGAATCCCCTCCATCGTCGAAGGCCGAGCCAGCGTGCGCAGCGACTCGGCGAGCCCGTCGAAGTCCTTGCCGTACGCGCGCGCTGCCTCGCCGCTGACCTTGCCGGACTCGCCGAGCTTGCCGAGCGACGTCGTCAGCCGGTCGACATCCGGCGGTGCGCTCTTGCCGATGGACGCGAGCTTGGACAGGACGAGCACGGCGGCCGTGATCCCGGCGACCACGACGGTCGCCTTGGCCGCCGTGCCGAGGGTGAGGAACGCGGCCCGCAGTCCAGCGATGCCGCCGCCGGCGGCGAGGGACGCGGCGCGCAGCGCGCCGAGGGACGTGGCCAGTCCGGTCACGCCGCCGGACACTGCGGCCATGCCGACACCGGCCAACTTGATCAGCTTGAAAGCCGTGTAGACCTGCATCAAGTTCGCCAGCAACCCGGCGGGCACGGCCGACACGAGCTGCGCGAAAGCGTTGACCACCGCGAGCATGCCGGGCCCGGCCTGCGACGCGGCGTCGAGGACGTGGAGCAGCGCCTCGCCGAGAGCCTGCATCGTCTCGCGGACGGCGGGCCCGTTCTCGCGGGCGTACGCCATGACCTCGGTGAACGGGCCGGACGCGTTGCCGGAGGACAGCACCCGCATGAAGTGGACCAACTCATCGGTGGCGTTCTTCAGCGTGCGGTCGGTGAACGCGCTGAAGGTGTCGGCGAGATGGTCGAATCCGGGGGTCGCGATGGCGCCGCCCGCGATCGTCGTGACCCGCGTCAGCTCTGTCGAGAAGCTGCGGGCCAGCGGCGTCAGTCGAGGCAGGAGCGCGGTCGTGACCTGCAGGCCCTGCTCGACGGGCCGCATCGTGAACGATGCAGTCTGATCCGACCAGCTCTTGAAGGCGCTACTCAGCACCATGTACGACCCGGCCGCGCGCTGCGTGGCCGGCGGCATGGCGTCCAACTGCCGCGCGTACTCCTGCTGCTTCTTGACCGCGGCCTCGGACGCGGCGCCGCTCTTCTTGACCTCGTCCTCATAGGCGGCGTGCGCCTTCGCTGCCTCACCGATCTTGCTGATCTGCGGAACCACCGCAGCCGTGAACGCGGTCGCGGCCACACCTGCAGCGCCGAGCCCGGCCGCGATCGGTGCAGCCTGCGCCGCCACAGGGATCAGCGCCGGGGCCAGCGAGATGAGCGTCGACTTGAGGCCGATGTTCGCCTTCTGGAACTCGGCCGAAGCCCTCGTCATCGCGCCGGCGTCTGCAGCGAACCGGCCGCGCAGGTCCCGCATCTGACCGTTGATGTCCCGCATCCCGGGCCCGGTCTGGTTGTTGACGCGCACTGTGATCGTTACGTCATCAGACATGGCTCACCTCCGGGTCCGGTTCATCAGGGGTGCCGAGGTCGACGATGCGGAGCATCCGCAACAGCTCGGGGTCCTCGGCGTACAGCTGTGAGGGAAGGCAGTGGAACCGCTCGCACAGCGCCAGCACTGTGCGAGCGTGGATCAGCTCGCCAGGCTCTCGGAGGGGACGTCCATCGGAATCGACGCCTCCAGCGACGGCGCGCCATCGGGCGAGGCGCCGTCCAAAGCGGGCAGACACTCCGTTGATGGCCTGCACCCACGCTTCGATGACCTTGTTGTTGAGGTCGATGTCGAGGCTGAGGACAGACTCGAAGGTGGTCGGCAGGATCTCCCCGCCGTCGCCCTCGATGTTCCACTCGACGAGCCGGTCCGCGTACGTCTTCAGCATCCGGTGCACGGCGCTCTCGCTGCCGTCGGCCCGGTCCGTCTCGATACCGAGGGTCTGCCCGGTGTTCAGGCCGCGCAGCTTGATGACGAGGCCGTCGAAGTCCGGGTCTCCTCGAACTTCAACTCGTAGAGCTTGCTCTTGGGTCGGAACCCCATGACGTGCGCCTCTCAGGTCCAGGTCGGGACAGTGCCGTCGGCGAGCACGCCCGGCACGGCCCACGTCAGCTCGCCGCTGTCGCTGCGCGAGAGGGGGTAGTCCGTCAGCAGGCACTCGTTGTTGAGGGTCTGGCCGGACACGGCGAGGCTCACGGTGCGCAGGACGCTCGTCGACGGGATCGTCTTGAACACGTCGTGCGCCTGGTTCGTCGCGTCGTTGAAGACGCCGTTCAGCGTGATCGAGAAGTCCGCGAGGAGGAGCAGCCGCTCCATGGCCGACTTGTCGATGCCTGTGACGTCCTGCACCGCGCGCGGCGTCGCGAACTGGAGGTTCGTCACGTCGTTCTTGATCGCCCGTGCGGTACCTGCTGCGTCATCGACGGAGCAGGTCGTCCACCCGAGGCCGCTCTCTTTTGGCCATGGCTTAGCCCTCCTTCTGCTGGTCGACGAGGCGGAGTTGGTGCTCGCCGAAGTCTTCGACCCAGTCCTGCGGACGGGTGTGCTGCCGGGTCCTGCCGGTGGGGTTGCCGCGCCAGTCGCCGTCACGGACGACGTAGACCTCCGGCCGGGTCTTGTGCTCGGCGAAGCAGCGCTGCCCGGACTCGAACCGGAACACGGTCAGCCCTGGCCTCGGTGCGCTGCTCACGGAACGTGCGCCGCGACTGCGTGCGGATGTACGCCGCCTGCCGGGCGCCGAGTTCGGTCCGCTCGTCGACCGTCGACTCCCACTCCGCGCAGCCACGCCGCACAGCCCACCTGCTGGCAGGCCGCGACGAGCGAGGTGTCCCGCGGGCTGGTGATGCTGTACGTCTGGTACGCGCCGGGCGCGAGGAGCAGCCGGTCGACTCGGTTCATCTGCTGCATGGCCAGCCCTCCTAGAAGATCGTCGCCACGTCGTTGCGGTTCACGGACACGGCGAACGTGGCCGAGGTGAAAGTCCCAGTGCTCACAGCGCGCAGGTACCGCTTGACGGTCAGGCCGCGCGCTGTCTCGATGCGCTGCGCGCCGATCGCCGTCGCGGCGGTGAACGCGCCGCCGGTCACGTCCGCCCACGGGTCGCCCACGCCGTTGTCGCTGGACTCCTGGAGCTTCACGGTCACCGAGGTCCCGGTGAACGCGAACACGTGGAGGTACGCCTGGAGACCGAAGTTCGCGGCGCCGTTGAACAGAGGCGGCGAGCCGACCCCGAAGTCCACGCCCGTACCGTTCGTTGCCGTGGCGTCGGTGCGCTTGCGCTCGCGGTCAGCGAGCGGCCCCACTCCAGGCCGTACGCGTTGGCGGCGGCCTCGACGGCGAACTTGAACTCGCCGCTGTCGCCGCGCTGTCCGTCGTAGTTGAGTTGCTTGGCGACGATGTTCGCCGACGGGCCGCCGAGCGCTGTGCCGCGGAAGTAGGCGGCGATGACGTCCGTCGTGGGCAAGGTCTTGAGCCGGGCATGCGATCGGTCGGGCAAGGTGCCCGGGTTGAAGAACGAGGTCATCTGAGGCGTCCGTCGCGGATGCCGCCGATGCGCTCCGGGGCGCTCTTGTCGATGCCGGTCGTCTCCAGGGCGGCCGGCCCGCCGCCGACGTTGCCGAGGGCGGAGATGTCGCCGGACAGGTCATAGCCCGCGATGTACAGGTTGTCGCCGAGACCAGACTGCTTGGCCATTACGGGGCCTCCTCCCACAGGTCGTTGACGATCAGAGGCACGGAGATCGTGAAGACCCGGAACACGGCCGAGTCCTGTTCGAGGTAGCCCGCCCGCGCAGACAGGGCGACGCCGTGCGCGCCGCGAACGTCGATGTTCTTGATCAGGCCGCCAAGGGTGAAGTCGCCGCAGTACGCGCCGACGAGGTTCACCGTCGCGGCCGTGAGGTCGCGGTCGACCGCGTCCTCCGGCTCGGACAGCGGCGAGTACAGGCGCACCATCACGAGGAGACGGCCAGTCGTCGAGGCGAGACCGGACGACAGCACCGGCGTGATCGAGTCGATCCACACCGCAGCCGTCAGACCGCCCGTCGTCGGCGCGCTCTTGCGGTTCGTGGCCGTTGACCCGCTCGAAGAAGCCGGACGCGGCAGCGTGCGACTCGACGCCGTCGAGGATGCCGAGGACGTCCATCACATCCTCCCCACGTAGCGGCGGAGCAGCCGCTCGGCGATGCCCTGCTTCCGGGCACGGAGGCGCTCGACCGCGCGCCGCCAGTGCTCGTAGCCCTTGAACCGCGTGACCGGGAAGTTCCGGCTGCCCAGCCCTGCGAGCCACGGCCCGTAGATGACGCCCTGGTCCGTGACGATGTGGTCCCGTTCCACGGTGATCCGGGACTCGTAATAGCCGGTGGGGTGCTTGAGTACCTTGTGCAGCTCCTCGCGCACGTACTGGACGCCCGTCTCCGCAAGCTCCGTGTCCAGCCGGTCGACGTACGCATTCGCAGCAGCACGCGCACGCCCGTCGAAGATCGGGCCACGGCTGGAAACATCGATCGTCACTGCCATGTCACACCGCCCTCGATCGGGCCTTGCGGCCATGGGCGGTGTACGCGTCATCGCGGATCGCGGCGAGCCCCCGGCCGGCCGCCTCGCGGGTGCCCTCGCCAGCGCCCACGGTGCGGGCGTACCCGGCGGACTCCTGGAGCAGGTTGGTGACGGCCTGCGCGATGCACAGCTCGGCGACGAGCGACGGCGGGTCCCAGCGCACGACGGTGCCGCCGCCGGTGTGCGCGGTCGCCATGGTGCCGAGGACACCGCGTCGCAGGCGCAGGGAGCGCGGGGCGTAGACCGGGGTGGCCGCGTCGTGTGCGGCGAGCGTGGACCCGTCGGCGGCGCGGCGGACGATGAGGTTGTTGCCCGCAATCTCGTCGATCCGGCAGCGTTCGCCGTCGATGAGGATCAGCTCGCCCTCGGCGAACGCCGTCCCGTCGCCGACCGGGATGACGGTGGTCTTCATCTGCCCGTCGACCGCAGCCGTGAGCGTCTGCCCCGTGCTCGCCATCGACCGGGCCGTGACGGTGACACGCTCGTCGTCCAGCCGCAGCAGCGAGCCGACGCCCACCTCGGCCGACGTAGCCGCGTCGACGTCCAGCGTGGTCGCACCACCCGTGATGCCGGTGTGGGCGCCGAGGACCGTCTCGTCGTTGCGGTAGCCGAACAGGCCGGTCACCGTGATGTCCCGCTGTGTGGTCGCGCCGCCGCCGAACGAGGCCGACGTCGCGAGGTTCAACTCGACGTGCGTGAACGGCGGTTCGTCACGGCCGTCGGAGCGGCGGAGGAGGTAGTCGGTGTCGGCGATGTCCCGGCCGCCTGACGTCAACGTGGACACGGCGATCAGTTCGTTGTCGTCGAGCCACAACCGCCACGACGGCGCGCCCTGCCCCGACGGCCAGTCCCACGACCGGGACGCCACCTCCGGGTAGAACCGCCTGTGACACAGCCCCTCGACCGCCGT
This sequence comes from Streptomyces sp. KL116D, assembly GCF_030766975.1. Taxonomy (NCBI): domain Bacteria; kingdom Bacillati; phylum Actinomycetota; class Actinomycetes; order Kitasatosporales; family Streptomycetaceae; genus Streptomyces; species Streptomyces sp. KL116D. Next base: position 24,359 of record NZ_JASERH010000151.1, read on the forward strand.
CGTCGCGGCACCGAGCGCCCGGTCGATCCGGGCGTTCGCGCGGGCGGTCTCCTTCGCGTCGAGCGCATCCTTCACCTGCTCGCGAGTCGCGTACCAGATCACCGTCACCACCGCCCCGAGGCGGCGCCGACGTGGCCGAGGCGCCGGCCGCCGGGCCCCCAGATCGAGCCGTCGAACGAGCAGTACAGCTCACCCCGCGGGCCGGTGCGCAGCGGTTCACCACAGTCCTCGCACGCGCTCGGGATACGCTCCCGGTCCTCGCGGTACAGCTGCCCGGCCTCCTGGACGATGTCGAGGAGCCCGTACCAAGACCCGGGCCCGGCGGCCGGTGTCTCCTCGGTCGTCGCCGTGACCGTGCCGAGCGGCCCGAACTCGCCGACCGCAGCCCCGGACACGGCGCGCACTCCGACCGCGATGCCGGCCAGTGGCCCCGCCGACATGGCGGCCGTGCCGCGCACGCCGCGGGCCCCGGACGCCGTACCGCTCAGGCCGCCGAGCACGGTGGCCGCAGCGCCGTTCACCCGCCGTGTGCCGACGGCCGCACCGGCGAGCGCACCGAGCGCACCAGCCGCGGTGCCGAGCACCGTACGGACGCCGGACGCGACCCCGGACAGGCCGCCGAACACGCCGGCCGCACTGCCCTCCACGCCGGCGGTGACGTCGCCGCCGATGAACTGGTCGTAGCGGATCGAGCTGACGGAGTCCGAGCGGAGCCCGACGAACGTGCCGGTGGTGACAGCGGTGTTGCTGACGCTGATCCGCTCGACGCCGTTGACGATTCCCTTGATCGCCGAGCCGACGGCCTGCACTCGTGCGACGTCGCCGGGCGCGGCCGCGGCGGCGTAGGTGCCGATGGCGGTGAACGAGCCGCTGACGACGCTGAAGAGATCCCAGCTCGTGCCGTTGTTGCGGAACAGGTAGCCGTTGGCAATGGTGGCATCGCCTCGGCACCACACACCCTGACTCGCCACCGCGGGAACGGAGATCGTCACCTGCGCGTAGTTGTCGCTGGTGGCCACCGTGGCAGCGGCCCGCAGGACAATCGTGCCAGTGTCCGCGCCCGGGGACAGCTGGCCGGAGACGATCGCCCAGTCGCCGGACACCTCGACCCAGCCGGCGCCGAGGTCAGTGCCGTCGGGCCGGGCGAAGTCGTCGGTAAAGGTCGTCATGGTCGATCACCTCCCTCGGGGTGTGGTGGACGGTCGGTCAGGATGCGGTCGGCACGGAGAGCACGAAACTCCCGGCCGGGAACGTGAAGGAGTCGCCGGTCACCATCGGGTTCGCGGTGACGGTGCCGGAGCCGCCGAAGGATCCACCGCTCGACGCGGACCACTGCGACCAGTGCGTGTAGTCCTCGGTGCCGGCCACGCTCGACCACACGGCGTCCGCGTTCGACGTCTTCGTCGCCCCGGTCGCCGCGGCGAAAGCGACGCTCTTCCGGGTCGTCTCGACAGCCGGGTTCGCGGTCCCGGCCGAGCCGGGCGCCCCCACGTGGAGCTTGAACCAGGGGTACGCCGTGACCTGCGCGTCGAGCACCGCATTCGCTGCGGCGGTTGAGAATCCTTCGGCCATGTCCTACTCCGCGGTGGTGTTCTTGCGTCCGCGGCGGGAGCGCTGCGGCTGCTCGGCCGTCTCGCTCTCAGCCGTGGTGTCCTCGTCCTTCGCCGTCTCGTCGGCCGGTGTCACGTCGCCGCTGTCCGGGTCGACGTCGGCGCCCTCGATCGACGGACCGCCGTGCACGGTGATCTTCGGCATGCTGGTCTCCTCCTGCTCGTCGGGCTGCGTGGCCTCGTTCATGCGCACCGTCGACCGGCACTGCGGGCACTTCGGGGCGCCCACGCTGTACTTGGCCGTGCACTCGGCGCACTCCCACACCGCCATGTCAGGCGCCCGTGGCCGGCAGCGACGCAGGGGCGCGCATCACGCCGAGGTCCCGCTGGATCGCGGTCACCGTTCCGGCGCCGGTCGACGTGAGCTTCACGTACCGGTAGCCGTCGCTGAGGCTCGTCCCCTCGACCTCGACGACCATCGCGTTCTGCGTCGCCGCAGCGGCCGTGACGACCGTCGCCGCGGCGGCCTGCGTGCGGCGGGTCCACGCGTCCGACGCGTTGCCGGTGTTCGTGTGGTACTCGGCGATGTTGGCGAGGTTCTGCGCGCCGGTACCGGAGCTGTCCTTCGCCTCCTGGAGCGTGTAGGTGTCCCCGGCCGCGCCGGTCAGGAAGCACGAGAAGGTGACGCCAGCCGCGGCACCCTTCAGAGCGATCCATACGCCGTCGGCGGCGGGGGTGACGTTGAACAGTCGGCCGAGTGCTCGCTGAGACATGGGGTGTTCCTTCCGTCTGAGTCCGGTCCGGGGCGACACTGCCGGCCCGGTCGTGGCCGCCGCCGGGGTGTGAATGCCAGCGGCGGCCGGTGGGGGTTAGTTGAGCTCGACGAACGGGGAGAGCGTCGCGGTGCTGCCGTTGGCGGGGGTGATGGCGGACTGGATCCACGGGCGGCCGTCGACGCGCTGGATGATCCGGAACGTGGTCTTGTCGTTGCCGAACGCGTAGTCCGTGGACGAGTCGGCGGTCATCACCTGTCGGTCGCCGACGAGGTAGTACGACAGGTCGACGAACGCGAGGTCGCCGCGGGAGCCGAGCGCCGAACCCTTCTCGGTGATGATCAGGGGGCGGCCGAAGATGCTCATCGGCATTCCGGCTGCGGCGTTGACGACGAACACCGAGTTGCCGCCGGTGCCGACGGTGAGGGACAGCTGGAGGAGCTGCGGCAGCGCGTCGGGGGCGCACATCCACACGGCGTTGGACAGCGACGACGGCAGCATGCGGGCGTACATGCCGATGACGTCCACGTACTGGATCTTGTTGGCGTTCGCGCGGGTCACGGTGACCGCGGCCGGGTTGCCCGCGCCGCGGAAGCCGAGGGGCTCACCGGTGCCGGTGCCGGACTGGAACGCGTTGTCCTCGCTGAAGGCGAGGGCCTGCGGCCACAGCGTCTCGATCAGCGCGGAGAAGGAGACGATGGAGTCCTGAAGCAGCTCGTTCGGGACGGCGGAGAGGCCCGTGAGCTTCTTCGCGTCCAGCTCGACCCGGCCGAACTTCGGGTTCGAGTCCTGGAGGGCGGCGCCCTCCTCGCCCCAGTAGGCGACCATGCCGCCGAACACCGACCCGGCGTTCGTCGTGGTGTCGATCATCGGGAACGGGACGCGGGCCGACTCCATCGGCACGACCGTCGCCAGCGGCCGCACGACCGCCTTCTCCAGGGCGAGCTGGAGCAGCTGCGCGCGGAGCGTCTCCGGGACGAGGAACCCGCCGTCGGCCGGAGAGATCGACGACGCCGCGTTACGGAGCGCCCCGAGCTTCTCGGCGTCCGCGCGCGGGTTCTTGTGCCAGATGTTCTGTACGTACTCGATGGCGTTCGAGAAGTGCTGGTCGAGGACCGCGCCCGGCGCTGCGGCGTTGTGCGCCGTGCCCTGCCGGTGCGACGTCAGCATGATCGCGCCGCCGCGCCGCGCCTGCGGGTCGAGGTCGAGGCGCTTGATCGCCGCGCGGGCGTCCTTGTCCTTCGCGTCGAACCCGTTGTCGCGGAGCATCGCGGCGAACTGCCGCTGGGTCTCCTCGGCGACGAGCTTGTTCAGCTCGGTGCCGTCGCCCTGCTGCTCCTCGGCGTAGGCGACGATGAACTCCTGCGTGGAGTCCTGCGTCGCGAAGATCTCCTTGCGCTTCGCCGGGTCGGCGAGCATCTCCGCCAGCTCATCGCTGTTGCGCGGGACGGTCGTCGTAGGTGTAGCCACTGGTGCCTCCTTCAGGCAGATACCGTCGCCGTGCTGGACGACGAGTCGGGGCCGGTGAGATGAGCGAGATCCGCGGCCCATTCGTCCGCTGGGTCTGTGGTGAGGTGCGCGACGTCGGCCGCCCATTCGTTGACGGGTGCGGTCGCGGGCTCCGGTTCGGCCGGCGCCTCGGGCTCGTCCGGCTGCTCCGCCTCGGCCCTGGGCTGCTGCTCCGGCTCGGCAGGCTTGCTGACCGGGGGTGCCACCGCAGCGCGGAGGGCGGCGACGAACTCCTCACCGAGGCTCTCGCCGAAGTTGATCGTCAGGGTCTGCGGCTCGTCCTCGTGGGCGGCGGGCGGCGGGCCGGGCTTCGGCCGCTCTGGCGCCAGCCCGGTGTACCCGTACGCGGCGAGGTCCCACGCGCGCGCCATGTCCGGCTCGTCGTCCTCGTCCGGCGCGACGGGTTCGCCCGTGCGCGGCTTCGCGAGGGCCTCGTCCGCCAGCCCGGCCGCAATCGCGTCGTCGGGCAGGTACCAAGTCTCCTGCTGCATGGCCGCGCGCCACTGCTCGCGGGTGCCTCCGGCGCGTGCGGCGTACGCGTCGGCGATGTTGTCGCTGATCAGGCCGAGGAGTTCGGCCATCTCCTCCATGTCGCTCGCGTTGCCGAGACACACCCCGGCCGCGTCGTGGATCATCAGCATCGAGTTCGGGGCCATCTCGACCCGGTCCCCGGCCATCGCGATCACGGATGCGATCGACGCGGCAATGCTGTCGACCTGGATCACGACGTTCGCCGGGTGGGAGCGCAGTGCGTTGGCGATGGCGATGCCCTCGAACACTGAGCCGCCGGGGCTGTTGATGCGGACGCGGAGGTTCGGGGAGGTGATCCCGCGCAGGTCCGCAATGAACTCATCGGCCGTCGCGCCGAACCAGCCGCCGACCTCGTCGTACAAGAGGAGCTCGGCCTCGTCCGGGTCGGCCGCGTTCGTGATGCGGTACCAGGACTGCGCCTCGACGCCATGCTGCGCGCGGAGCTTCTCGGCCTGCTCCCGCTGACGGGCCACGAAGCCGGCCGCGGCGGCGGGCAGCACGAGGCCAGGGATTCCGGTCATTTACCTCGCCTCTTCTCGACACGGCAGCGGCACGCGTTGCCGTGCTGCGCACCGACGCACTTCTTGTAGCCGGAGCCCTCGGGGTAGTCGGCGTACGCGTCGCGCCGAGTGCGGTAGACGTGGCCGTCGTTGTCGCGGCAGGGCTGGCAGGTGTTGTCGTCGTCCTCGGCGACGACGACCCACCGCGCCGCGTTCTCGATCTCCTCGGCGGCCCACGCCGGCGGCCGCCACACGTTGGAGGGCTGCGCGGCCGGCTGCTCGCCGAACCCCTCCGGCAGATCGAAGCCGAGGAGAGGCAGGATCACGGGGGCCGTCGACGGGGCGCCGCGGACGATGTCAACGAGCAGCTGCTCCTCCGGCGTCCGCGCGCCCATCTCCGGTAGGTCAGTGGCCTTGAGGACGTCGACCGCCGAGTAGCCGGCGCTCTGGAGGGTGGCCGCGGCGAGGCTGCGCTTGTGCAGGACGTCGGCCTCGGCCTCGATGTCCTCCGGGACGGGGCTGACGAAGTCGAACTCCAGGCCCCTGCCCGTGGTCCCATACATGGGGAGCAGGCGGGTGTTGAGCATCTCCCGCACGCGCTCCAGGCGCGGCTTGATCAGCCACCGCGCGAACACCAGCTCCGCCGCTTCCGCGTTCGCCCGGTTCACGTCGTCGACCGCGCCGAGCAGCGGCTTCGGGAACCCGAACGCCTCGCGGATCACCTCGCGGTTCACGCCTCGCAGTTCGGTGAACTGCATGTCCCGCATCGAGTACTTACGGTCGACCCGCTTGAGGCCGTTCTCCAGCACGCCGACTCGGTGCGAGTTGCTCACGCCCTGGTGCTGCTCGCGCCAGCGGGTGCGGAACTCGTTGAACTCGTCGTCGCTCAGGCGCCGGTCGACCTCGACGAGGCCGCCCGGCTCGGCGCTGTTGCGGAAGAAGTTCGCGTTCCACTCAGCCGAGGCGCGGGTGGCGTCGATGTCCATGAGGATCGTCTGGACGACGCTCATCCCCGGTAGGGGTCCTCGGGATTCGGACGGCGCAGACCGATGACGTCGTCGACGGCCAGCGGCACACGCTCACCGGACGGGCCGCGGTAGACGTAGCCGAGGAGGAAGTCGTTCGCGTCCGGTATCGGCTCCATCCGGTCCGGGCGCACGGGCCACAGTTCCAGGGGCAGGCTGCTGTTCTCGTGGCGGCCGATCACCCACCACTGCTCGCCGGTCAGCTCCTCGTGCTGCTGCGCGCTCTCGCGGAAACTCGGGCCGGTCATGTGGGCGTTCGGCCGGGTCCACAGGTCGAGTGCAGCGTGTGATGTGACCTCGACGCGGTCCTCGTCGCGGCCGCTCTTGGCGGAGCGGTAGAGCTTCCACTCGGCGCCGGCGTAGGTGGTGGTGATGCGGTCGACGATCGCGAACAGGGTCGACGAGCTGCTCATAGCCCGCATCTGGGCGAGCTGTCCGGCAGGGCGGACGAAGCCGGAGCCGAATCCGGCGCGGCTGGTGGCGGAGGCGAAGGGGACGGGGGTGCGGTTGACGATGCCTGTTGCGGCGGAGGCCAGGGATCCGAGGAGCGTTCTGCCCATCGGTCACCTCCCTCACATCAGTCGTCGCCGTCGACCCACCACTGCATGACCATCACGGACACTCCGGCAGTGATCAGACCAATCCCTGTACCGAAGATATTCCAAGTTCCTGCTGTGATGAGTGTAAATCCTCCTGTCAACATGGCGCTCGGCCGCAAATCTTTCAGCTTCGAGGGGTCCAGTTTCCTCATCACACCCACCTCATCCGGGGCCGCCCACCGAGATCCCGCTCGGCGACCATGTACCTGAGCGCATCCGCGCCGTGATCGTTCTCCTTCAACGGCGCCTCGGGCGCAGTCCCGCCGGGCTTCACCGCCCACACGTAACCGCTCAGCTCTTCCTCCGTGCTGGCCGGCTTCTTCACCTCGTCCATCACCGGATCCCGCTCGACCAGCGCACCGCGCACGACGTACAGCCGCGGGCGACCGTCACCCGCCACCTTCAGCCGCGACTTCACCGCCTGAATGCCCGTCGACACCGCCTTCTCCGCAGGCTGCGTGCCCATCTGGAGGTACTTCTCCAGCGTCGCCCGGTCCTCGGCGTCGTGGTCACAGATGACCGCACGGGGCTGAGGCTCGCGCCACTGACCGGACGGGTACACCATCAACTCCCGGGCCTGCCGCGCCATCTCCTCGACCAGGCGCCGAGAGTGGTACAGCTCCCGGTACAGGAAGAGGCGGCCGTCGCCGTCCTCGGCCCACCACTGCATGACCATCGGGTTCGTGAACCCGAAGTCGACCGCGATCCAACGCGACCACTGGGGCGGGATCTTGAACGGGTCGATGAGGTGGACGGCGTCGTCCCACTCCTCGTAGATCAGGCCCTCGGCCGCAGCCCATACGCCGTCCTTCAGCCGGAGCCTGCGCACTCCGGTGAGGGCGTCGAGCTTGTTGAAGTAGTCGCGGCCCTGCTCGGTGAGGCTGCCGTCCGCGTTCACGTAGGCGGGGTTGTCGGCGTGCCGGGAGACGAGCATCTTGGCCCGGCCCTGGTCGCACCTGCGCTTGATCCAGTGCGTTGGTTGCGCCGGGTTGCAGGCGGCGATCTGCTGCTGCCACGACAGGGCGCCGTTGCGGAGGCGGGTCGCGATCGATTCCCAGTCCGTCTCGGTGAGTTCAGTCGCCTCGTCCGCGAACACGAGGTCGTACTCCGCCGACATGATCTTCTCGGGCTTGTCCATCCCGCCGACGACGATCACGGAGCCGTTCGAGTACCGGTAGCACGGCGCCTCGCGCGGGCTGCCACCGAACCAGCGGACCACGCCCCGCGCGAGCGTGTCGGCGGCGACCTTCTTCTCGTACGTCACCAGCGTCGTCGAGCCGAGAGACACCGCGGTCTTGCGGACGATCAGCGCCCTGATCCCCGGGTTGTTGAGCGCGGCGAGGTGCACGCGGAACAGGGCTGCGAGGCTCTTGCCGGTGCCCGCCGGGCCCGCGATGACGACCTCGGCGTCCCGGTTCTTGAACAGGTCGCGGGCGGCGCCGCGGGGTTCGTAGCGGACGACCGCGTCACGGTCGAGCGCGGTCGTCACCACGCCGCCGTACGAAAGGCGCGGTACCCGGAGGGCATGAGGGAGCGCAGCCAGCCAGGGTTCACGCGCGCTTCTCGCCGCAGGACACCGGTGACCATGCCGCGGTTACTCGGATCCCTGAGCGCAGCGGTGATGTCCGCGGCCGTGAGCGGCTCGCCGCCCGTGAGCCAGCCCCACGCCTCAGGCTCCCAGGCGGGCGAGTCGTCGGCCATGTCGAACCAGTCGTCGAGGCAGGTCCGGCACAGCCGGTTGTGGGTGCCGTCGAGCAGGCGCACCCATGCCACGGCGTGTGGGCAGAAGAACGCGCACGCGCCCGGCCGTCTCACGTGAGGTCCGCGGGGTCGACTCCGACAACCTCGTACCGCACGGCACCGCTGACGTTCACCTTCTGCTCGGCGTCCAGGCCGTGCAGCTTCCGGTACGACTCCCGCACCCGCAGGGCGACTTGGATCGCCTGGAGCCGGGGCCCGTCATCGAGGAGCGGAACCTCCGCGCCCGACTCGTCGGCCATCGTGACCACCTTGCCGTGCGACACGGTCACGTGATTCCGCTCGATGATCTCCAGGGCCATCACGTACAGGTCATCGAGCTGACCCGACTCGGCGGCGATCAACTTGGTGACGGCCGGCCGGGCGACGTCGGCCTTCGCGTTCTGCACGGCGCGGTATGCGTCGCCCTTGTTCATGCCGAGCTGCTCGCCGATCTGCGCGTACGTGAGCCCGTCGGCGCGGAGTTCGGCGGCGCGCGCGTCGCGGCGGACGGTGTCCATGCTGCGCTCGAAGGACCCGCGTCCGTTGCGCTGCCGGGCGTTGGGGTCTTCCGGCTTGGGTGGCGTGTTACCGGTTGACATGGTCTGATGGTAACTGCGAAGTGCAGGGTTGCGTGTGGCGCGCGAAGAGAGGCCCGCCCCCGTCGGTGGGGGCGGGCCTCTGGCGCTACCGGTGACCTACTGGCCGCGCCAGTCCGCGAGGGCTCTGGCGATGACGTCGCCGTTCGTGTGCGCGCCGTCCGCGGTGTACTCGGTCCACGCCCCGTGCAGCCACGCGGCGAATGGTGCGGCGCTGTAGCGCGGCAGCTCGCCGGCGTCGATGACGTGTTCGCGGACCATGTCCTCGCTGACGTGCTGCACCTCGGGCCGCTCGTTCAGTTCGACGTCACCGCACTCGGCAAGCGCGGCGGCGTCGAGCTTGCGCATGGGAGTCTCCGCGGTAAAGGTGAACCACCTGCCACCGGGGCGGCGGTAGATGACGGTCAAGTGCGGCTTGTCGGCAGCGAGTTCGGTTGCGGTGTCGCGGCTGTCGCAGGAGACGGTGTAACCGTCGGTGGTGCGGACGGCCCAGTCGAGTGCGGTGGTCTGCATGGCGGATCTCCTCGGGGTTCAGGCGGCGAGCAGGAGGCGGGCGGCGAGCTGGTGGTAGCAGCGGGAGCCCTTGATGCCGGCCGGGCAGGTGCAGGCGGTCGGGGCGCTGCGGTAGGTCTCGGTGCCGTCGGTGGACACGGCGAGGAAGACGGTCGAGCGGAGGGGGATGATCGCGGCGTCGGCGATCAACTCGCGGGCGCTCGCGATCTGGTGGGCCTTGTAGTCGCTGGTGTCGACCGTCTGCTCAGCGGCGCGGACCTTGGCGGCGCAGACGCGGCCACGGCCGGCGGCGATGGACTTGGCGGAGGTGAGCTTGCGGCCGCAGCCGAGGCAGGTGGCGTGCTGGGTGGTGGTGGCTGCGGCGTTCATGTGGTCCCCCTCGGTGCGACTGGCTATGCCTAATAGGTTAGGCCTAACCGATGAGGCATGTCAACTGGATTAGGCCTACTCGATTAGGCATACTGGAGTCATGGCAACCCGAGACGACGTGAAGAAGATCCGCGAGACCTACGACGCGACCATCGCCGAGGCTGAACGAGTGCGCGCACGCGGCCTCGCCGAAGCCGCAGACCACATGCCGCAGAAGGACATCATCGAGGCGACTGGCTACAGCCGAGAGACCGTCAGGCGCCTGATTGCAGAGGGGCGGCAAGCCGGGTGACGCACCACGCAACCTGCCAGCACGAGCGCTACCGCCTCACGTGCGAGGACTACGACGAGCTGTGGCGGCACGCTGGGGGCTGCTGCGAGCTCTGCGGCACGGGCGCAGCGCAGACACCTGACGGGAAGCTGTTCATCGACCACGCCGGGCCGTACGGCTTCTTCGCCGTGCGCGGCCTGCTGTGCTCGAAGTGCAACTCCCTCATGGGGTACGTCGATCGAGGCGAGAAGCAGGACCCCCGATGCGATTGGCTACCTTGCGAACGCGTGGTTCGTCCGTGTGCTGCACGCACGCCACGCCGCCAACGTGCGCGAGCGCCGCCGCATCCGCCGGCCGGAAGTCGAGCGACCGACGAGCAGCGAGGAGCCGGCCGCATGAGTGACGTCGAGTGCCCGCACTGCCGGGCCACGTTCGACAACCTCGACGTGCGTATCGTCGCCCCCGGCCCGGACGGGGTGCCCGTGGCGATCAAGCACACGAAGGACTGTCTCGACTACCAACCGCCGCAGGGCGAGAGCGACGACACCCCGGCATGACGACGGCCCCGCCCGAACTCCAGCGGGGCCGCTCCATTCGCGCCGGCGCTACTCGCCGAGCACCTCGCGCCGCCTCGCGTCGGCCTTCCGGTTCAGTGCGCCCGTCATCCGGAACAGGGCCACGGTGAGCGTCAGGAACACGACGACGACCAGCACTTGAGTGATCACGCTGACGACGGCCACGTTCCGTGTGGCGCTCGCAATCAGGAACATGATCACGTTGCCTGCGATCCACGCGAGCCAGATCTTCAGCTTCTCGACCCGTACTGCTGACTGCACTTCGTTGTACGTCGGCTCGGTCCCCACGACGCTCGCCCCCTCAGGTTGGTGTTGAGGGGCATGATGCGACGCGCTGCGCCTGGTGTGCAGTGGGCTTGTCCGGGTTGTGACATGGGAGAGCCCCGCCACGACGGGGGAAACGTGGCAGGGGCCTGCCGGGCGCGACCCGGCTCGCAGACTCCAGTGTGTCAGCCGTTCGTCACCCGGCCGCGTGGCGTTCTCGCCAGCCACCTGGTTGGACGCGGCGGCGTACGCCTGCCGCTGCTCCGCCGTCCAGTCCGCCGGGTTGCCGGACAGGCCGCTCAGCGTCGTGTCCAGGGTCGACTCCGACGGCGTCCGCGGGGCCTCGTCCTTCTTCCAAAATGCCATGATGACGGTCCTGTCTCGTGTGATCGGGATGGGTGAACCGGGGCGGCCGGCTAGCTGCCAGGCGGACGGCCGCCCCGGGGTAGATGACCGGGTAGATGACCGGTAGACGGCGGTAGATACGCCGGTAGACGCGCAGGTCAGACAGTGGGAGACGGGGCGGTAGACGGCTCCTGCGGCCTGTCCGGGGAAGGGGCCTCCAGATCCTCCGGCGCACCCCCCACGTCGGCACACCGCGCACCTTCACGCGAACGTCGTGGGGCACCTCCAGGCGGGCCAGATGGCGGCGCAGATCGGTGACCGTGCGGCCCTCCCACTGGCCGTGTTCCTGGAGGTGGGCGAGGACGGTGCTGAGGTGCACCCCGGAGCCACTCCCCATAAGGGTCAACAGGAGGGTGCGAACGGCCTCCACATCGGGCGGCGCCGGGGCCTCCTCGGGGTCTCGGCCGGCGCCTCCTCGGCGGGGGCGCGGCCAGCCTTCCATGCGGCCCGGCACCACAGGGCGACGAGGAGACCGAGCAGCCACGGCAGCGCGCGCAGCACGCTGTAGAGGATCCACGCCAGGATGCCGACGAGGACGAGGCACAGCACGGGGCCGAGGGCGGCCTTCCATCCGGTGAGGTCGTCGCGGCGGCTCCTGCGGATCCACGCGGCGAGGCCCGCGGTGCGGCGCTCCCACACGATGGCGCTGCCCCGGATGAGACGGTCCGCGGCGTGGGCGCGCACGGTGCGGGCGAGGCGGTTCTTCACAGGAGGCCGGCCCCCTCGACGCTGTCCTTCAGCACGGACCCGGCCGAGTTGATCAGGTCGGGCAGCCAGTTCAGGGCGGAGGCGACTCCGGCGGTGAGGCACAGGCAGACGCCGCAGAAGATCCCGCCGACCATGCGCTTGCGCTCGTCCTGCCTGCGGCCCGGTACGCGAAGATCGTGGCGCACGTCAGGAGGAACACGATCACTGCGCCCTCGGGGGTGAGCTGGCCGAGGTCGCCGTGGGTGATCGCGGCCTCCGCAGTCTGGCCGGTGGTGGCCTGAACGCCCTGCTGCCGCCCGTGTTCGCGGCGCGCGCGGAGCATCCGGCGAGCCAGCCGAGCATCCCGCCCGCGCACATCGTCGACACGGCGCCGAGCAACGCCCGTTCCCGAACGACTTGAGCTTGGCCGGGTTGCGGTCGCCCTTCCACCAGGGGCGCAGGTTCGCCCACAGGACGACGAGGACGATCGCGACGCCCGCGAACGTGAGGCCGGTGCCGGTCATCGGTGGACTCCAGTGACGAAGGTGATCGGGTCGAACCAGTCGAGGACGCCGAGCGACCCGATGGCGGTGGTGATGAGGGCGAGGCGGAGCAGCCAGCGGCGGCGGCGCAGGTCAAGCGCGTAGGTGAGGGCGAGCGCCATGACGGCGGTGGTGTAGGCGCCGCCGATGGTGTCGTCGCGCATGGCGTGCAGCGCGCGGGCCCAACCGGTGGCCAGCGACCAGCCGTTGAAGAGCGGCAGCACGGCCACGGCGCCGGCCGTGACGGTCTGCCACGGGCGGATCCACTGCCACACCCACGACCAGTCACGGCGCTCGCGTGGCTCGGCCACGGGCGCCGCGGGCCCGGCGGTGGGCGCGGGGGCCGGCCGCGGGAGTGGGCTGGTCGGTGTTGCCGTCGAGGACGTCGTCGAGCCAGTCCCGAGGCCTCGTCTTGTAGCCGGGTGGCAGGGTCGCGGGGGCGGGCAGGGAGTGGCCGGTCGACGGCGTCCGGGCCTACGCCGTGCTTGCGGAGGAGGGCGCGCACGCGCAGCTCGTCGGGGCCGGGGCGGGTCATGCGTAGCCACCTCCGCCCTTGCCGACCTCGTCGTCCTTCGCGGCGGCGCGGGACAGCACGGTGCGGATGTACGCGGTGTCGACGGCGTGGCCGTGCTGCGCGAGAAGATGCGCGATTGCTGCGGGTGCTGCGCCGGGCTGAAGCGTGGACGATGCGGCCAGGATGAGCGCGGTCTTCGACGCGCCCGCAGGGAGCGGCGGCAGGGGTGGAAGCGCCTGCCTCACGTCGCGCGCATCGTCGTCTGCGGCATCCGCATCACCTGATGCGCCGCCCGCATCATGGGGCGCATCACCGGTCTGCGCGGCGATGAACTCGGCGAGGGCGCCGGTGCGATCGAACCACTCGCTCTTGGGCACGCGGTGCTCGGCGAACATCGAGTGGAACCGCCGCTCGATGTCGTGCCCGCCGTGGAACGCGCACAGGAGCGACTCGGGTGGGAGGCACAGGGCGGAGAGGCGGCCGGGCAGGTTCTTCGTGGTGCCGATCTTCACGCGGCTGCCGTTGCCGAGGAAGTAGACGATCGGGCCGTGTGCTCCCCAAAGGGAACGCAGGTCTGAGACCGGGGTCCCGTGTGCGCCGCTGGTGGGCGCGGGCGGCTCGATGACGTTCTCGGCTTCGGTGGGGGCCGCGACAGTGTCGGCCGTGAGGGCGCGGCGCTCGGCGTCACGCAGCGCGCGGGCTCGCTGGACGCGACGGTCCACCGGAATGCGGGCCAGTTCGGCGCCGGCCTCGCCGAGCTCCTGCTCCAGGAACGCGGCCGTGCGCTTGTCGAGCGGTACGGACTGGTAGGCGAGGAGGATCGTCCATGTGCCCTTGGCCAGGCCGGAGACGACAGCGCCGACGATGCCGGTGGCCGCGTCACCGGCCAGCCAGCCGTGCGCGCCGACTGCTCCCATGGCGATGAGGAGTGCGGCGATGCCCCTCGTTGCGTGCCGCGCGGGCGCGGGCGGGGGTGTAGCGGGCCAGCCACTCAATGATCATGAGGGCGATCCAGGCGAGATCGAAGACCGTGGCTGCGCCGTACGCGGCTGGCGCGATGACGACGCGGGAGAGGAGGTCGCCGATGGACACGGTCGACCACACCACGCATGCCAGGACGAGCGCGGTGACGATGACCGTGACCGTGTTGAGCGCGATCTGGTCCCAGTCGCGCGGCGGGAGGGGCACCTCGATGACGTCGTCGTCGGGGACCATGCAGGGTCTTGCCGTCGACGGTGTGCGGGACGAGACGCTCGCGGGTGATGCGGCGGGTCTTCACGGAGCTACTCCAGGGAGCGAGGAGGCCGGGCCCGGCGGGGGGATGTTCGCCGAGCCCGGCCGGCATGTGGCGGTCAGGTCCAGTCGCGGCGGCCGCGGAACGGCTGACCGGCTGCGTCGCCGTCGCGGATGACGCGGGCGCGGTGGCCCTCGCGGCGCTTGCGGGCGGCGGTCTCGGTGGCGGACTCGCGGCCGGCGTACTGGGTGGCTGCGCGCTGCTTGTCGTTGCCGAGGAGTCGGCTGAGGAGGCTCATCCGCGGTGTCGCATGGTCGTGGCGGCGTCGCGGTTCTCGCTGGTGACCCGTTCGAAGGCGCCGCCTGCGTAGTCCTTGGCGCAGAGCTCCACGGTGGCGGGCGTGTCGATGATCGGGTTGCCGCTCGGCGGCGTACCGGGCTGGGGGCTGGGCTGCGGGGTGGACTGCTCTGTACCGTTGGACACGGTCATTCCTCCTGGTGATGCAGGTGGATGGCTGGCCCCGGCGGGAGGTGCGAACTCCGGCCGGGGCCGTACTTGTTGGCACGGGACCGGTGTAGGCGGCCTCGCCCGACCAAGTTAAACCCCGGGGTTGATGTAGCGCAACCCCGGGGTTTAGGGTCATGGGTGGCCGCACCGCAGGAAGGAGCGCGGGAGTGGCAGACCAGCCCGAGGAGGTGACCCGCCTGATGGAAGCCATCAAGGCGTTCGAGGCCATCGCGGACGACGAGGCGTGCGCCGTCGCCGTATCGCAGGCGTTGCAGGATCTGCCCGACCATCAGGTGCAGTTGCGTGAGCTGCGGAAGCGTCGCGTGCTGGCGTTGAAGGCTGACGGGAAGACGTGGGCGCAGATCGGCCAGCTACTCGGCGGGATCAGTGCGGCGCGTGCTCAGCAGATCGGCGCGGGCGTGAGCGGGGCGCAGCGCCGAAAGGCGGGCGAGTCGGCGCAGAAGGGATCCGAGTAGCCGCACGCGAACGAGCCCCCGACCCGGATGGGCGGGGGCTTCGTGCTGGCGTCTTCGTGCCTGGCGTGGTTACGCCACGACTTTCGGTTCCTGTTCGAACCTTGGCGGCCCTACGTTCGCGGGTAGCGCAGGCGGGCGCCAGCTGCGAGCGGCCCGCCTGCGCGCTACGCGCTCGCCTTGCGTCGGCGGGCTTCGGCCTTCGCGAGGCACACGTTGCACAGCGGCGAGGAGGGGCGGCCGCCGTTCGAGGGCCCGTACTTCTGTGCCTGGTTGCCGCAGTTCCCGGCGCACGGCCCGGCTCCGCTGGTCGGCGGCATGTACGTGACCTCATCGGCGGCGGGCGCGGTCATGGCGGGGTCCTGTTCTGTTCGGGATTCAACGGAATCGTACGCCCGATCGGACCGTGGCTCGCGGGGCGCGCACCGATCTAGACTCGAACATGTGAACGACTCTACCCGCCTCGACCTGCTGCGCTTCCTGGAACGCGTACAGGAACAGGACCTCGCGCGCACGCGCAAGTGGATCGCGGACGAGGAACAGCGCCACGCCGCGCAGGCCCGCACCGCCGCCGCCAGCAAGCCACCGCCCCCGGAATGGCTCATCGAGCGCGTCGTCCACAGCGATCTCGTCCTGTCCGTGCACGTCGGCGACTGCAACATGACGGGCAAGAACACCACCGCTGCCACACGCGACGACGCGGTGCGCACTCTCGCGGAGGGCATCGAGGCGTGCCCGTTCTGCCAGCCGGACGTAGCCCTCGGCATAGAGGACTGAACGAAAGCGAGCCACCGCGCGGGGTCACGGCAACGGTGGCTCTCCCTGCTCTTCCGTCTCAGCACGCCTCACGGATGCAGGCTGTTCCGAACAGAGTCACCCTGGACGTAGTGCCCCCCGCGCCGATAGTCGTCCACCCGCCGCTCGGAACCGGCGGCCGGCGAGTCACGGCGCGCGGGCAGATCCTCGGCCTCGCGCACTCGGACGCGGACGTCGTCGAGTTCCTGCGCCGGGCCGGTCTCCCGGACGCTGAGGGCTGCTCGATGACCCGTCATGGGTGAAGTGGCGGGGCGGCCGGGCGCACCACTACGAGGCCGCGTGATGGGCACGCCGCCCGCTGGCTACGTGTACGCGTGGAAGCCCGCGTTGTTTCTCGTCTCGTCGGACGAGGTGCTGCGGGACGACCAGTGGTTCCGGATCAAGCGGCTTACGATCCGGCGGCAGGACGTGTCGATCAAGTTCTCCGACGGCGTGAAGGTGCAGGTCGCCCAAGACCACCACGCTGGTACACGCGCAGGCCCGCACAGTGGATCGCGCCGAGCCACACCGGCGTGATGCCGGGCATGCCGCCGGGCGCGGGCCGCCCGTAGTAGGTCATTCGCGAGAGGACACGCGCGCCGCGAGGTTCCCGAGGAGGTACCGCGCCACCTCCGGGTCCGCCTCGCGGCTGTCGCGTACGTCCGCGAGGAGTTCCATGAGCTGGTGCACGTCGTCGAGGGTGAGCACGGGGAGCAGCTTGGCCGGCGGGTCTTCGGCGGTTGTGTCGTCGTCGAGGTCCATGCCTGGACAACGGGCCGGTCGAAGCCGGACACGGCTCGGCCGGGGCAGGCCCCTGTCGGTCCCACTCCCGGCCGCGTTGCTCGCTGCTGTTACTCCTTGCCGTGGGCAACGAGCGCGTAGGCCTCGGCCAGCGAGTGGAGTCGCGAGATCTTCCCGTCGAGGCTGCCCTCCTCCTCGACCTCCTTCACGGCGTCTGTGATCGAGTTGAGCAGCGCGGATCCCGCAGCGCGCCTGGCGTCCGTGTAGTTGCTGGCCTTCCCGACCTGGACTTGCTGTGTCATGTGTGCTCCGTGCGTGGTGAGTTGTGCGTGGTGATGTGGGTAACGCAGGATTCGCCCCCGCGGTTCCAGATCATGAACTCGGTTTGCTGCCACTGGAGATGCGGCGGTGGAGGCGTCGTTCCGCGTACCAACGGACTGGGGTGAGGGCGCAGGCCAGCCAGCCCGGTCCGTACAAGACGGCGTCGAGCCACGTCACGGCTGCATTCCTTTCGTGTCGGGCGCGGCGTACACGGGCCACCCGGCCGGCGGCTCGACGACGAGCGGCACGGTCCGCTCCTCCTGCTGCACCCCACCGGCCGGGTCGGCAAGGAGCCTGCCGCCCTCGGCATCGCGGAGGTTGGCCGCGTACCGGATGACGCGCCCGTCGGGGGTGTCCTCGATCGTCATGTCGGCGTCGACGGGCACGTCGCTGGGGTCGATGTTGTTGGCGCGCACCCACTCCTGTATCTCCTCGGCGCGACCTTCGGCGACGTGGAGGTTCCACAGAGCCTTGTTCGAGATGAGGCGGATCACGGCTGCTCCTTGCGCGGGGTCGGCGGCGGGCAGCCAGCGCGCGCCGTCGTCGGTGGCGTGGCTGCCGGTGTGCCCGGGCGGGAGGACGCACTCCTCGGCGCGGGTGCTGAAGAGGTTGGAGATGAGCTGGCCGCAG
This sequence comes from Streptomyces sp. KL116D, assembly GCF_030766975.1. Classification (NCBI taxonomy): domain Bacteria; kingdom Bacillati; phylum Actinomycetota; class Actinomycetes; order Kitasatosporales; family Streptomycetaceae; genus Streptomyces; species Streptomyces sp. KL116D. The sequence goes on from NZ_JASERH010000151.1 coordinate 42,023, forward strand.
TGCACGCGGGGGCCGGCCGAGGGCATGACGTCCTGCATGACGGCGCGGGGGAGGATGACCACAGCCTCGTCCGGGCCGATGCCCACTTCGATTCCGGACAGGCCGTCGAGGTGCTCCCGTGTGGGGAGCTTTCCGACGATGAGGTAGTCGCCGTTGTCGAGCTGGGTGACGGCGGGGCAGAGGGTTTCGCCGTTGCAGGCGCCCTTGGCAATCAGCTTCACGGGGTCTCCTTGGTCGCTTCGGTCGCTGCCGGTCCGGGCTGCTCGCCGGTGAGGGCGAAGTCGTCCTGCTCCGCTCTGGCCGCGCGCTGTACGCCCGCCGCCAGGCTGGCGAGCGCGGCCCGGAGTTCGGTCGCGGCGCCGCCGTACGCGCGCAGCACGGCCCACTGCGAGGCGAGCCCCCGGGCCCGCTCGATGGCGGCCTCAGCCTGCTCGGTGCGCGCGGTCTTCGCGACCAGCTCGGTACGCAGGTCCGCGTTGATGCACCGCTGGTGCGCGGCCCGGCCGCGGGCGCTGTGCCACGCGGCACGGTAGGTGTCGACGCGCTCGTACAGGGCGTCGAGTTGGTCGCTGGTCATCTCGTCCAGCGGGATCCGCGCGCCGGGCCCGAGGTCGTCGCAGCCGCACCGGAGACCGCCCTCGTGATGCGGCAGGTCGGGCGCCACGGTGCGCAGGTTGGGGCAGGCGTCAGGGAACCGGGCGCACGTCACGAGGCGCCTCCCATCGTGAGACGGATAGCGCCGAGCAGCCAGGCGAGGGCGACCTGTTCGGCGGCGGTGGGCGACCAGCCGCGCTGCTCCAGGTCGGCGCGCATGCCGTCGGCGGAGTCGAAGATCGGCGCTGTCTGCTCGGCCATCGTGAGCAGTGCGTTCGACAACTCGTGTCGCTGTTGGGCGAGTTCTTCGGGGGTGGGCTGGCTCATGCGGCGCTGCTCCTCTGCGGGTTGATGTGGCACGTCGAGGCGTGGACCTTGCCGCTCGTCACGAAGCCGTCCGTGCAGCACGCGGCGGCAAGCTCCTCGGTCGGGTCGGGTCGGGCGGGCGCCGGCAGTCGCGGCCGTGGGCGTAGCCGTACGAGATCTCGTGCAGGCGGCAGCACGGCGTGAACACCCGCACCTCCAGGCGGGCGGCGCGGCGGGCCCGCTCATGCTCGGCGAGGATCAGCCGGTGGTAGCCGTACTCGCGGGCGGCGACCCAGGCGAGGAAGGCGGCAACGTACAGGGCGGGGAGGACGGCCCACCAGGCGAGGGTGATCGCGAGGTAGATGCCGCCGGCGGTGAGGGTGAGGGCGGCGGTGGTGCAGGTGCGGGCGGTGCGGAGGGCGGGTGTCACAGGAGGTCTCCTGTCAGGGGGATGTCGGTGATGTGGGCGCCGTAGGGGATGCGTTGTCCGCGGAGGTCGTTGGGGAGGGCGAGTTCGTCGGGGTCGTCCTCGTCGTCCCAGTCGGGTTCGCAGTCGAGGGCGAGCTGTTCGACGGTCACGGTTCGGTCTTCGGGTCGGTGTGGCTGGTGCACCAGTCGGCGAGATCGGCCAGTTCCGCGGCGGTGAGCGCCGAGACGTCTCGGCGTGGGCGGAGGTGGATGGTGCCCGGCGGGAGGTTCGGGTCGTCGATGAGGTCGATGCCCTCGAAGAGTCCGAGCTGGTTGCGGTGTTGGACGGGCGGGAGGGTGGCGAGCAGCGTCTCGGTGAGGGCGGCGAGGGTGCGGGGCTCGGCGGCGAGGACTTGGACGGGTTCGTCGGTGATGAGGAGGAACTGCATGGCGGGCCTTCCGGTGGGAGCCGCCGCCCCGGGCGCGGGGCGGCGGCGCGGTGGTCACCAACTGCGCGAGGCGTGGGGGTGAGGGTCGATGAGGTTGGCTGCCCAGTCGGCGATGGCGACGGCGCCGAGCGTGGAGCCCTTCACCTCGTCGCGGTGGGCCCGGATCATGTCAGCGAGGTGGTGGCCGTACGCGTCGACCGCTACGCCCATCTGCCCTTCGCTGGTGTCCTCGCGGCGCATGAGTATGAGCGCATCGCGAGGGGTGACGTTCAGCTCGCGGGGGCAGCAACGCCGGTCGCTGAGGTGGACGTTGCGGTCGGCGAACGCGCTGACGATGGCCGGATCGTCGAGGAAGTCCTCCAGCGACTCGTCTTCGGTGTCCCAGTCGCCGTCCTGGAGTTCATGGATGAGGTCGCCGAGGACCTTGCGCTTGGTGTCGTCGTCGGCGCCGGTCTCGACGAGGGCCTTGGCGACGGGGTCGAAGATGCTGTTGGCGCTGGACCATCCCATGATCAGTGGGCCTTTCGGTGGGTGCGGTTGAGGAGGGTGCGCCCTGCCCACCGGATGGTGAGCAGGAGCGCGGAGGCGAGCGGCCAGACGAGCAGCGCGACGCCGAGGGGGCCGGCCATGTCAGGCGGCCTCGTCGTACTCGACGGCGGTCTTCGTACGGCGGCGGGGCCAGTTGCCGGTGAGGGCGCTGGTGGCTACGAGTACGCAGCCGACGACGAGTACGGCGCAGAGGCCGGCGGTGGCTGCGAGGGTGAGGATGGCTCAGATGAGGGTGAGCCAGAGGTCTGCGAGGTCGTGGACGATCACGGCTGCTTCCTTGCGGCGTCGAGGAGGTGGCGCCCGCAGGTGGTGCACTGCTCGTGCGGGTCGATGTCGTTGGCGGTGAGCAGGGACGTTCTCGTCGGCGGGGTGGGGGCAGCGGAGGCAGTAGGAGCGGCCCTTGCCGCTGTACGCGACGGTCGCCGGGGCTGGTTCGGTCTGCGGTGTCTGGTCGGTGGGGCAGCCGCAGCCCCAGTTGTGGGTCTCAGGGTGTGGGGCAGTTGCTCTGTTCGGTCTGCTGCGCCTCGTCGGCCGTCGCGTTGAGCTGGTGGCGGATGTGCGCGGCCACCGGGTGTACGGCTTCGGGGCCGGCCATGCTGCGGGCGATGTCGTCGAGGTGAGCCGCGAAGGCTCGCACGCGCTCGATTGCGTCTGCCAGGCGGCGCAGTTCGCAGCGTGGGCAGACCGGCTGTCCGTCGCGCATGGGGATGTCCATGCCGTCGCGGCCGTGCCAGCGGAACCCGCACGCGGGGTGCTCGTAGAACGGCGAGAGGGGGCGTTCCTCGCGGGCGCGGCGGAGCAGCTCGTGCAGCATCCCGGCGGTGCCCGGGTAGCCCTTGACGATCACGAAGTTGCGAAGCATCTCGGCCGGGAACTGGACCTCGCAGTCGGCGCCGCAGTACTCGTGACTGCCCGCGGCGTGGTCGCGCTCCGTCTCCTCGCGGTCGGCGTGCTGCTCGTCGGTGTCGGGCTGCTGCGCAAGGACTCGAAGTACGCGTAGGCCGAGGACGCCCGGTCATCGGCGGCGCGCAGTCGACGTACCTCTGCGATCAGCGCGGGCACGTCGGTGCGGGCGTGGGCGACGAACTCGGCGTCGGCTCGGCTGTCGTCCATCTCGCCTGCGCGGCAGGTCTCGCCGAGCCACTCGGCGCCGGCCTCGTACTCGGCGCCCTTGTAGATCTCCCAGCTGTCGGTGCACCAGGGGCCGGGGGTGGCGGCGGTGGCGCGGGCCTCGATCGCGTCGAGGTCGAGCGGGGTGGTGGTCATGGTGGCTCCGGGGTGTCGTGTGGTGGACTCTGGGGTGCCGGCCGCCGCAGGTTCGGGACCGCGGCGGCCGGCGCTCTCGTCGAGACGTGGCCGAACTCGATGTCGGCCAGCTCGGCGCGCGCTTCAGCGCACGTGGTCCGGTTCATCGCGAGGTCGTAGATGAGGCCGACGGCGTGGTACTCGCCGCTGTCGGTGGCGTCGCGGAGTTTCAGCGCGATGTCGCTGATCAGGTCGAAGACTTCGGTGTCCGAGTCGACCGGCCCGTTGTCGTCCTCGCGCTCGGCTCCGGCCTCGTTGATGGCGTCGCCTATGCCCTCGACGAGGTCGGTACGCATGTCCTCGGGCATGTCGGGCTCGAAGGCGAAGTGGATGCGTGCGATCGGGCGCCCGGCGTTGAGGGTGATCTCGTGCTCGGTGGACGGGACGAGGCCGTCGGCGCCGAGGTGGACGGCCCAGCGGGACGTGTCGGCCGCGCCCTGGATCAGGTCGTGGATCTTCCGCTGCGCCTCGCCGAACGCCTCGCTGTCGTCGGTCTCCGGGCAGAGGAGACCGTCCCAGGTGACGCCGCCTGCGTCGTTCGGCTGGCCGTCGATGTCCTCACCGACGTGCTGCGGGGCGAGGCTCTCGACCTCGGCGTCGGCCATCATCTCGCCGACGCCCATGAAGTCGGGGTCCTCGGCCAACACGGCGTGCTGGCGGCCGGCTTCGGCGCGGAGGTCGGCGTCGGTGTACGGGCGGTCGGGCATCGTGGTGCTCCTTCGTGGTGTCAGCGGACGAGGTGGTCGAGGGCGGTACGGATCGCGGCCTGCTGCGCCCGGTCCGGATGGCCGAGGCCGGCCAGCTCGGCGGCGGCGACGAGGTCCGCGGTGGTCGGGGTGTCCGAGTCGGTGTGGCCGTACTCGGCGAGGAGGCGGGCGGCGTCGGCCGGGGTGGCGGTCATCGGCTGTTCTTCGGGGCGCAGATGACGCAGCGGTGGTCGGCGATCTCGTTGTCGTGGCAGGCGTCGACGCAGCCGCGGCAGTACAGTGTCGTAGTGCCGGGCGTGGCCGTCGAACCGAGGTGTCGGCGGGGTCGAACGGGGTGCGGCACTTCGCGCACGCCGCGGGCGGCTCGGGGGCCGGCGTGCGGCTGTCGACGTCGGCAACCCATGCGGCGCACACGGCGGCGACCTGGACCAGCTCGGCGCGCAGCTTGGCGGGGTCCGACTCGGCGAGCGCCTCGTACACCTCCTCCAGCAGTACGTCGCGCCACGTGGGTCCGTCGGCCTGAAGGGCGTGGTCGACGATCGAGCGGTATCGGTCGGCGACGTACCGCGCTCCCGAGCCGCCGGTTCCGTCGGGGTGGTGCTGGTCGCCGAACTTCTGGAGCTGGCGCTGGCGTTCGGCGTCGATGTCCTCGGCGAACTGGCGGACGCCGGGGGTGGTGAACAGGGTCGGGTACACGGTGATCTCCGGTGGTCTGGCGTTTCGTTGGGGTGGGGTTGTGTGCGCGGGGCCGGGCTAACCGGGTGCGTGCGCGGGTCAGGCGGCGTCGTGGGGTGCGTCGTCCTGGTCTGGTGGGTGGCTGCCGGTTTCGGGGTCGCAGGCGAGGTGTGTGGTGTAGCCGCGGTCGAGTCGGTAGCCGGTGAGGGGGTGCTCGCAGACGGTGCAGAGGGGGGTGTCTGTGGTGTCTGTGGCGGGCGTTCCCTCCCCCTTCCCCTCTCTTAGAGAAGAACCTGGGTCGGGGAAGGTTCCCGCGAGGTTCCCGGGGAATGTTTGACCTGGGGTTTTTGCGTTCCCTTTGAAGTTCCCTGGGGAACGTTCCCCGGAAGGTCTTCCGGGAAGGTCTCGGGGAAGGTATTCCGGGAACCCAAGTTGTCCCGGTTTTTCCGTTCCCGGACGGCGGCGGCGATCTTGTCTTTGGACGCCTTGATCCCGGCCGTGGCGAGAGCAGCAGATGGTCTTCGGGTTGCCCGCATCGTTGGGCACGCCCATCGCGTCGAGCTTCTTCACGAGCCACGCGACGGAGCCCTCGATGAGGTTCTCGATGGGCGCGTCGTAGGTCATCAGGACGTGGCGGGTGGCACCGGGCACGTAGGTGTCGCCGTGCTTGCGGTACTGGCGGAGCATGACGAACGAGTCGGGTCCGATTCCGGTGCGGGTGTGGGTGCGCTTGAGGACGACGGTGCCGCCGCCCTGGGCCCGCAACTCCCATACGTGGTCGACGTCCTGGTTCTTCGCGGACGAGCCGCGGGCGCCGCGCTCGCTGTCCTTGCCGAGGTGGTCGAGGCGGACAGAGGCGATGCCCGCCCGCTTGAGAGGGAGGAGGGTGTGGCGGTAGAGGGAGAGCCAGGTGTCGGCGTCGTTCTCCGGGCCGGAGATGAACCGAGAGACGGTGTCGAGGCAGACGAGTTGGGCCTCGCACTCGGCGACCATGGCGAGGAGGTCGGCGCCGCCGCCGGCGGTGTCGAGGGGGCGGATGGGCGGGAACGAGGCGTACGACATGAGGCCCATGCGGCCGGGCCCGCCGCCGTAGGAGAGGAACCGTTCCTGGATGTCCTGGTGGCCGTTCTCGGCGTCGACGTACAGGAGGGGGACGGGGTGCAGGGCGCGGTCGTCGAGGAACGCCTGGCCGGTGGCCATGCGCCACAGCCACTCCTGCGTGAACAGGGACTTGCCGGCCTTGCCGTCGCCAACGATGGTGATCTGCTGGCCGGGGGCCATGAGCCCGCCGAGGAGGAGCTCGACGTTCCCGAAGTCGGTGGCGAAGAAGGGGTCCCAGTCGAGGAGCGAGCCGGTCAGGTGGCTCGGCCCGTGGGCGGAGTGGCGGCGCTGCTCGCTTTCGCGGTGCTTGTCGGCGAGCTTGTCGAGTTCCTCGGTGGTGGCGCCGCCGAGGATGCGGGCCTTGAGGTCGTTGGCGTGTTCGTCCCAGCGGCGCAGCTGTGCGCGCTCGGCGATCCGCTCGGCGAACGACTGCGCCATCCCGGCCGTGATGGTTTCGGCGCCGAGCCGGTCGATGAGGCGGCCGCCGTCGACTTCATGCAGTCGCTTCTGTCGTTCGATCTCCGCCTTCACGGTGACCGGGTGAAGCTGCTTGCCCTCGGCGACCATGCCGCCGACCGTGTCCCAGATCAGGCGGACCGCGGGTTGGTAGATGTCCTCCCGGTCGAGGACTTCGGCGCACTCCAGGTAGGCGACGCGGTCGTGCATGACGATGCCGGCGACGTAGTTCTCGGCGTCCGCATCGTGGGGTGAGGTGCGGTTGAGGCCGTCGCGGTCCGCCGTGTCGCGCTGGAAGGGGCGGACGTTGTCCACGGGCGGTCTCCTCAGAACAGGGTGTCGGGCTCGGGTGGTGCGGGCCGGACGGGTGGGGCCGTGCGGGCGGTGCAGCGGTGTTCTGTGACGTGGGGGTGGGGGCAGTCGGGGGGATGCCATGGGTGGATCCACCGGAGTTCGCGCTCGCCGGTCCTCGAGGAGTGCAGGCACCAGATGAGCCGGTTGGGTTCTCGAGCGGCGGCCTGTTCCTCGAGGGAGAGGGCTCGAGGTCGGCGGTTATCTGGAGTGCTGCTCGAGTGCCGACGAGTTGGCGGTGGATGGGGGCCCGGCACGCGGGGCAGCGTCGGGGGAAGTACCGCCCCGCGGCCGGGCCCCGGTCATCAGGCCGGCGTCCCGTTCAGGATCGGCGTGGTGATGCCCTCGCCGATCGACTTCAGTACGTCGGTGAACGCCGCGCGGGCGCGCTCCTCCGGCTGCTCCAGCTTGTAGCCAAGGAGCAGCGTGCCGCGGTCGATGCGGTACTTGAACCGGGCCGTCATCCGGTAGGCGTTGGCGTTCTCGAAGGGCGGGATGGCGATGGTGAACACCTCGGGGATGCCGAGGTCGCCCTTGCTGCCCGCAGACGCCTTGGTGTCCTCGGTGAACACGAACTTCCGCTCGCCGGAGGTGAGTCGGCTGCTGCTCTGGAACTCGGCCTTCGTCGTGGCCTTGATCGACTGGGCGATCTCCAGCATGGTCGCCGCGTCCGGGGTCTCCAGGTAGGGGAGCTGGTCCTCCAGGAAGTTCGCGAAGGTGTCCTGGTCGAGAAGCTTGCCGTCGTGGCGCAGCCAGTCACCCCACGCCTTCGTCTGGCGCAGCGCGAGGACGAGGCGGTGGCCGCCGAACCGCGGGGTGTTGTCGGTGTGCGCGTCGAGGACGGCGGTGACAGACAGCTTCTCGACGTCGGCGTACACCTCGGTGTTCGCGTCGTGGTGCTTGCCGTAGTAGGTGAGGAAGCTGCCGCTGTCGCGGACGGTGGTGGTGCCGGTCTTCCGCTCCAGCTGGCCGGTGTACTGGGGGCCGGTGAGGTCGACGCGCGCTCGACGAGGCCGCTGGCGGTGGCGACGAGGTAGATGTGGCCGGGCTCGACCTGCTGTGGGGCGAGGGCCTGTTGTGCGAGGGCGGCGACGGCGGTGGTGTTGTCGTTGGTCACGGTCAGATGTCCTTGATCTCGGTGGTGGTGGACAGGTCGCGGACGTCGAACGCCTGCGTCTGGCGGGGGTCGTTGCGGGTGGCGTTGCCGTCGTCGTCGACGAAGTAGATGGACGGCGGGGCGCTGGCCTTCGGGGCCTTGAGGACGCTGTCGATGGAGATGGCGACGGGCGCGCCGTCGATGTGGCCCTTCGGCGGTTCGACGGTGACGGTGATGTTGAGGGAGCCCTTCTTGCCGTGCTCGTTGACGGCGGCGAGGAGCTGGTGCATCTCGGTGCTGATCTCGTCGTGAGCTCGGCCGCCGATGTGCTGGACGAGGAAGGCCGAGAACTCGGTGATCTCGGTGACCTCGCCGGTCTCGGGGTTGGTGTGGGTGGTCATGCGGCTTGTGCTCCTTGCTGGTGCTGGGTTGCGGTGGTGGTGGCCGGGCGGCAGCGCGCCCGGTGGCCTGTGCGGATCTCGCGGACGAAGTCCCGGACGGGCGCGACGCCGTAGACGGGGCCTTCGCGGGTGAGGCAGAGGCCGCACTCGTACTTGGCCCGGGGCGGCGTGCGGTAGTGGATCTGGCCGGTTTCCTTGTCCTCGTAGCCCTGGCCGGCGTCGATGGTGAGGACCCCGGTGACGATGAGCCCGTGCTGGCCGGTCACGCCGTGTCCTTCTTCGATTGGCGCCAGATCTTCCGGCGTTCGGTCGGGGTGAGGCCGGCGACGATGCCGTGACGGGCGGCGGGGTCCTTGCCGCCCTCGGCGGCGAGGATGTCCTTCAGGCACTGGGCCAGGACGGGGCAGCGGCGGCAGACGTCCTTGGCTGCGTCGATCTCGACCTGCTTGGTGCTGGGGAACATCAACTCCGGGTCGACCTCGGTGCAGGCGCCGCGCAGGCGCCAGTTGACGGCCGTGGGAGTCTCGGGGGTGGCGGCGCGGTAGGTGATGCGGCGGATCATGCGGCGGCCGCCTTCCGGTCCTCGCACTTGCGGAGGGCGTTGCACCGTCCGCAGTAGGCCGTGCCGTCCGGCTCGTACCGGCCGTGCTCGGCCTGGTCGTGGCCGTGGACGCACTCCGGTTTCCGCTCGCGTCCGCCGGTCAGATAGCGGAGCTGCTCGCGGTTGCGGCGGCGGCCGGCCTCGTCCTCGACGTGGTCGGGGGCGACGCAGTGCTGTCGGCCGCAGTCGGCGATGGCGTAGCCCTCGGCGTCCCGGCCGTGCCGGATGCGGAAGGCGATTGCGGCGGGGCTGTAGGACTGCTCCTTGTGGCGCATGACGGGGGTGCCGGACATGGTGGCGCGCTCGCCGAGCCACTCGACGTGTCCGTCGTCGGTCGGCCGGGTGAGGCTGTGCCACTTCTCCTCGATGGTGCGGGTCTGCTCGGTCTTCACGTAGGCGGGGAGGTCGAGTTCGCGGCGGATGCGGGCGACGCGGCCCTTGTCGCAGTGGAGTTCGCGGACGATGCGGCTGTTGCTGTGGCCGTCGCGGAGCATGGCGACGATGTCGGTGCGGGTGGCGTTCTGGTTCATCGGGCGGTCACCGCCTCGCGGTCCGGCCACCGCACCGCGTCGAGCGCGCGGCGGTGCGTGTCCGGCACGACGGCGAGCGGATGGCCGAGCCAGTGCAGGCCCATCGCGTAGAGGATGTGCGCGTCCGCCTCGTCGTACTTTGCTTCGCCCTCGGTGACGATCCCGTACGTGTCGGCGACGGCCTGCCGCACGACGGCTTTCAGCGGGACGCCCTTCAGACGCAGGCCCGTGTCCGGGTCCTTCGGGGCCGCAGTGCCGACGGCGTAGATGATCCGCTGGTCCGGGTTCACCACGGCGTACGGGATGCGCCGCTTCCACAGTTCGTGGCGGACCATCCAGCGCATGGCGCTGAGTGCGTCTGCTCCGTTGTTGTTCTTCGAGAACGCGGCGCCCTCGATGACGACGAACCGGGCGTGCCGGATGTGGTCGGCGATACCTGCGAGCTGCTGCTCGAAGCGGCTGTGCTGGCTGGCTCCCTTGGCCTTGACGTAGTCGGTCCAGCCGTCGCCTGCGATGCCTGTGATGCCCATGGCGACGTCGAGGCCGATGACCTTGGGGATGTCGTTGTGGTTCTGGTTGGGGATGTGGAGGCGGGTGCGCGCCTCGGGTTCAGAGCTAGGGTGGGTGCGGTCACTGGTCACCTGCCGTGGTCGTGCCACAGGTCCAGCACGTGCGGGACCCATCGGTGTGCATGGCGTGGAAGGTCGTGCGCTGCTCGGTCGGGCAGGGCGCGCACTCGTTGGCTTCGATGTCGCCGTCGGCGAGGAGCTGCTCGAACTCGCCCTCGTCGAGGAGCGTGTCGCGCGGGGTCTCGTCGAGGTCGATGGCGGGAGCGGCGGCCGGGGCGGTGGCGCGGTGCTGGCCGGTGCCGCGGAAGAGCCCGCGGGTGGTGAGCTTCATGCCGCACCGCCCGTGCGCGGGGCCGGGATCAGCGGCCACGAGCCGTCGATCACCTTGTTCGGGTCGCCGCCCTGCTCCGGCGTGGCCTTCGTGCGGAACCACTTCTGCAACCCGGCTTGCTGCTCCGCGCGCCACCGCTGCTGATCGGCGAACAACTCGGCCGGCCCGGCCGCGCCGATGCCTGGCCACTTCACGAGTTGGGCCTCGGCGATGAGCAGCGCAGCGAGCGCATCGGCCTCGGCCGTGTGCCAGTCCTTCAGCTCGACGCCGTAGCGTTCGGCCGTCGGCTTCAGCTTCCGCATGCCGGTGCCCTTGACGTAGCGGTCCTTCTGCTTGTCGATGACGTGCGGGTCGACGAGCGGGAGGTCGCACAGGCCGACCCGGTCGTAGACGGTGGCGAGGCCGTTGCGGAGCAGGTCGTAGTGGAGGATCGACCAGTCGAACGACTGGTTGAACGCGATGAGCGGCATGCCCCACGTGATCGCCTTGGCGAGACAGGCGGCGAGGTCGTCGAGCGCGACCTTCGGGTCGGCCCCTTCAGCCTGGACCTTGGCGTCGTCGATGCCGTGCACCTCGGCCGCCTCGGCGGGGATCGGGACGCCGGGGTTGATGAGCCAGGAGAAGGTGCGGTCGTCCCGGCCGCCGCCGCGGACGATGAACGCGGCGGTGACGATGCGGTCCTCGGTCGGGTTCGGGCCGGTGGTCTCGGTGTCCCATGCGGCCTTGCGGATCTCAGCGAAGGTGCTCACTGGCCACCGCCGGTGCGCTCGTTGTAGATCCGCGGGCCGAGGCTGGCCAGGGTCTCCCATTCGCCGGTCTCGTTCTGCACCTTGGACTGGAGCATCCGGGCGTTGGAGACCTCGTACCCGATCTGCTGGATCCGCGCGGCCGACGTCTTCTTGTCGAGGATCTCGTCGCGGTACGACTCCGCCGACCGGGCGGGCGCCTCGATACCCCGCTCGATCCGATCCGCATCCGGATCCCGGTCACCGGTCGGGATGAGCCCGCCGTTCAGCAGGAGGTTCCGCAGCGCGACCGTCTGCGCTTTCGTCGTCGACTTGTCCGAGGTGTCGAGCGCCTCGCCCGCCGTCTGGAGTTCCAGCACGTCACCGGTCGGGCCCATGATGTGCCAGGTCACGGTGACCGAGCACTCGCGCATCGTGCCGCCGGACTTGGTCTGCTTCGTGCCGTAGGACGTCTCGGTCCTGACGGGCAGGACGTTCACGCCGTGCCTGAGGGTGACCGGCCCGAAGTACTGGACGACGGTGTCCGTGCCGCGGAAGTTGTAGCGGGTGCCGCGCTCGTTGTACTCCTCGCCCTTGCCGATGGCGCGGATCTCTCGCCGCACGCGAAGCCACGCGAGGTGGACGGGCACCATCTCGGGGTCGTCGTCGCCGGGCTCGTAGTCGGCCATCGGGTCCGGCGCCGGGGTGAACTCCTCGGCGGGCGCCGCGTCTTCGGCCGAGGCCGTCGCGGGTTCGGTGCGGCCGGCCGCGGCGGCGGCCCGCTCAGCGATCGTGGTCATGCGTTGTGCTCCTCACGGACAGCGCGCGGAATGTTGATCTGGCGGTAGGGGCGGTCCTCGACGCAGGCCGCGTACGCGTCGGGCCAGTGCTCGGCGAGACGCTCGGTGTCGGTCCACTGCTTGGAGCGCTCGTCGATCGCGACGTGGACGCGGTCGAGGACGAGGCCCGTCTCGGCGTCGCCGAGCCCAGCGAGGATGCGGGCCT
>NZ_JASERH010000152.1:0-57165 GCF_030766975.1 Streptomyces sp. KL116D
CGGGCGCACTGTCGTCGAGCCAGCCCGCGCGGACGGCCTCGGCGGTCTCCTGCTCGACCTCGGTGAGGCGCTGGCGCAGGTGGCCGAGCTCGCTGCGGGCGCGCTGCGTCTCGGTGGCGGCGGCCGTCGCGTCGCGGTGGGCGGTCTCGCCGGCTTCCTGGAGGACGGCGGAGCGCTCCTCCTCCTCGTTCGCGTGGGCCTCGGCCTTCTCGGCGGCGCTGTGCAGGGCGCGGACGAGGTCGGAGGCGGCCTTGGCGCGGGCGGCGAGGGCGGGGGCGGCGTCGCGCTCGGCCTCGCGGATGGCGACGGCCACGCGCGCGGAGCGGTCGGCGGCGGCACGGTGGCGCAGCACGGCCTCGGCGGCCTGCCAGGCGGAGTGCAGGGTGCGGGCGTCGGCCAGCTCGCGCTTCTGCGCGGCGGCGGCCTTCTCGGCTCCGGCGAGCGCCAACGAGGCGTGCCGGTAGGCGAGTTCGGCGGCGATGAGGGAGCTGCGCTCGCGCGCGGACTCGGCCTCGGTGACGGTGTGGGCGGCGGCGGTGACCTGCTGGGCGAGGTCCCCGGCGCGGCCGCGCTCGACGCCGGCCCGCGCGGACAGGCGCCGGGCCAGGGTGCGGGTGCGGCGCTCGGCGGCGGTGTGGATGTCGCGCGCGCGGGAGCGGGTGTCGGCGGCCTCGACGATGCGGGTGAGCAGATCGACGGAGCCGGCGGTGAAGTCGCGCTCGGCGATCAGCTCGGCGCGCCGTCCCAGCTTGTTCCCGAACCCGCTGACCAGGTCGGCGAGGCCGTCCGTGTCCCGGGTGTCGGTGACGGCCCGCAGCAGCAGGTCGGTGAAGTCGGAGTCCTTCTTCACGGCGAAGAGGCCGGCGGCCTCGCCCTCGTCCGCGTTCATCTCCCGCTGGTAGCGGAAGAGTTCGGGGTCGAGGCCCAGGTCACCGAGGTGCTCGTTCCACCGGTCGTGGATCTCCTCCCAGTTCACCTCCAGGTGCGGGTACGCCTTGCCCGCCTCGGTCAGCGCGTCGCGGAAGCCCTTCATGGTGCGCCGCCGCCCCTGCGCACCGGAGGCGCCCTCGACGGCGGCCCGCACGGCCGTCGACTCGGCGACCGGCAGCGAGTCGAGGCTCATGCCGGGGCCCGGCCGGAAGGAGTACCAGGCCTCCGCGAACTTCTTCGGGTCGTTCGAGACCTGCCGTCCCCGCCACTCGCTGACCTTGCCGACGACGACGCACTCGCCGGTGAGGGTGTGCTGCCACTCCAGGGCGACGTGTCCGCAGTCGTCGGCGAGCAGGAACTTGCGCAGCACGCCGGAGCTGGCTCCGCCCAGCGTGTTCCGGTGGCCGGGCAGCATCACCGAGAAGATCAGCTTGAGCAGGACCGACTTGCCGCCGCCGTTCTCCAGGAAGAGCACGCCGGCCGGTGCCGGGCGGCGCGGCGGGCCGACCGGCTCGTCCTCGAAGAACTCCGCCTGGGTCGGCGCGGGGTCGGGCACGGGCGCGCCGACGCCCCGCAGGTCGAGCACGGTGTCGGCGTAGCGCGCACCGGCGGGACCGATCGAGAAGAGGCGAACCCGGGACAGCTCGTACATGGCGGACTCTCGTGGTAGGTACGGAAGATGAGGCTTCTGCGGGCGGCGGGCGCTACGAGTGGAACGGCAGGCCCGCGTCGGCGACGAGCTCGCCCGCGTCCTCGTCCATCGGCGGTGCCAGGGTCGCGGTGCCGTCGGTGACGGGCACGACGCCCAGGTCGAGCAGCTCGGCCATGGCCGCGGTGCCGGCCATGTCGCGCACCTGCAACTGGTAGCGGGCGGTGGTGCGGTACGTGCCGCCGCCGTCGTCGCCGGTTCTCTGCAGGAAGCCGGAGTCGGTGAGGAACGCGACGGCCTTGCCGACGATGCCGGTCGTCGAACTGGCCAGCCTGCGGGTGTCCTTGGTGGCTCCCGTGGAGCTGCGGCGCGCCCAGATGCGCCAGGCCGCCTCCAGGCCCGGTGCGTCTGTCGCCGGGTCGGTGTTCTCGCCGTGCACCTCGGCCTGCTCCTCCAGCTTCCGGCAGGCCTGGCGGACGAACGCGTCCACCCCGTTCACACTGACGCGGCCGATGTAGCCGTCGTCGGCGAGGTCCTCGGGGCGGGGGAAGGCGAGCGCGGCGACGGACAGGTGCGCGAGGCCGTGCAGGAAGCGGTCGGTGGAGTCGGCGGCCGTCCGGCGCGCGTAGTCGCCCATGCGGACCGCGAACACGGAGTCCTCGGCGGCGGTCACGGCCATCCCCGCGCGCGGGGACACCTCCAGGACGACGAGGCCGAGTCCGGTGGCGACGGCGTCGGCGAGGCGGGCGAAGGGCGGGTCCTCGCGGTAGCGGCGCAGCAGCTCGGCGTACTCCTGGTCGCGGGAGGGCTGGAGCTTGGGCTGCAGACCGAAGGCGACGAGCCGCGCGGCGTCGGCGGCGTCGGCCGGGGTGACGGGGGCAGCGACCCTGGCCTGGCCCGACGCCTCGGGCTCGCCCCACTCGGCGTGCTCTTCGGGGTGCTCGGTCACGGGCGGTGCTCCTTGGTCGTTCCTACGTACATCCGGTGGCGGGCGGGCATCAGGCCGCCTCCGTCCGGTCGGCGGCCATCCCGGCCGCGTCGAGCAGTGCAGTGCCCACGATGAGGTCGGCGCCGCCGAACTCCGGGTCGTCGAGCTCGGTGCCGTCGTCGACGGCGAACAGCAGCTTCTCCTCGCCCTGCCGGTACGCCGTGCCGACCGCCGGGCTCGCCGCGTGGACCGCCAGCAGGGCGACCAGGTACGGCAGTTCGGCGTCGCGGCCGCGGGCCTCCGCGAGCAGTCCGGAGAGCCGGCGCGGCGCGTCGGGCGGCAGGTCGAGCAGTTCCTTGGCGCCGGCGAGCTGCTCCTCGCTGAAACGGCTGTCGTCCGGCGTGGCGATCAGGTCGGGCTCGGGCATCTCGATGCCGAGGTGCTCCCGCTCCTGGGGCGGCGTCAGCAGTATGTCGACGAGGTCGCCGACGCGGACGGAGACCGGTGTCCGCAGTCCCGTGCCGCGCGCGAAGAACGCGTCCGTCACCTTGATCGCGCTCTCCACCGGCAGCGGCAGGAGCGGCGCCACCAGCTGTCCGTACAGGTCGAGGCCCGTGCGCGCGGAGGGCGTGGCGAAGGCCTGCCGGTCCTGCTCGGCGCGGAACAGCGGGCCCGCTTCCAGCAGGCGCGACTGGAGCTGGGTGTGGCGCCGGATGCAGTCCTTCACGATGTCGACCAGCTCGGCGGCGCGCCGCTTCTGCTCGGGGTCCTCGGACTCGTCGCGTGCCTTGCGGATGTTCGTCAGGATCGCGTTCTCGTGGCGGTAGCGGTCGGCGACGTGGTCGAGGGCCTCCGCGATCATGTCGGGGACGGCCTCCAGCCAGTCGACGGCGCGCACATTGCGCCGCGTCGCGTCGAGGGCCTTGCGCAGCGTCTCCGAGTACTGCACCGTCCGGTACCTGGCCTGCTCGGCGGCGAGCTGGGCGTCCGCGAGGCGGCCGCGGCTGATCAGCACCTCGAGCTTCACCTCGGCGGCGATCTGTGCGCTGGTGACGTCGGTGTCCAGGGCGCCGACGAGCACGTTGACGGCCTCGTCGGTCGTGCGGAGGTAGACGCTGCCGCCGTAGCCGGGGACCTCCTCGATCAGCTTGAAGTCGTAGTCACGGCGTACGTACGAGCCGTCCGTCGCGAACGTGCCGTACACGGCGCGGAATCCGCGGTCGACACTGCCCACGTTGATCAGGTTCTCCAGGACCCAGCGGGCGACGCGCTCGTGCTCGGCGGCGGGCCGCTGCGGGGCCTGGGCGGCGATGCGGGGCAGCAGGCGAGCCACTATCTGCTCGTGGTCGGCGCCCGTGTCGAAGTCCATGTTCAGGGTGACGAGGTCGATCGCCGACAGCGCCACCTCCGCCATGCCGTACGTCGAGTACTCGCCCGCGAGGTTGGCCTTGCGCACGTCCAGGTCGTGCAGCGGCGCGGTGCAGGCGAGCGCGCGGAGCCGCCGCGCGAGCCCCTCGTCGGCGGCCGGGCCCGGTGCGGGGCGCGGCCCCGCGCTGAGCTGGGGCGGAGCGGAGTCCGTGGTGGCAGGCGAAGTCACGGAGCACAGACTAGGCGCTGGGTCTGACAACGGTCGAAACGACGCAGATGCCGCCGCCCGCGCGGGCCGTCACGCCTCGGCCGCCACCCGCTGCCCGTACACCTCGACGAGTCCGTCGCGGGAGTCGTCGAGGTAGGCGGCGAGCAGCGCCTCGGCCTCGTCGCGGCGTCCGTCCGCGAGCGTCTCGACGATCTTCTGGTTGCGGGCGAGGTAGGGCTCGTGGAGCCGGCGGGGGTCGTCCACCACGTGGAAGGCGAGGCGGAGTTCGGCCAGGACACTGCGCATCAGTTCGTCGGTGCGCTCGCTGCCCGCGAGGGCGACGAGTTCGCGGTGGAAGTGGATGTTGGCGGTGGAGACGCCCTTCCACTCGCGGGCCTTGGCCGCGCGGCGCCCGTCGGCGACGGCCGCGGCGACCCGGTCCAGCGCGTAGGGCGGTTCACCGAGGGAGCGCACGACGGCGCACTCGACCATGCGCCGGGTCCGGTAGATGTCCTCGACGTCGTCGACGCTCAAAACGCGGACGAAGACGCCGCGGTTGAGCCGGTGCTCCAGCAGCCGCTCGTGCGTGAGCAGCCGGAACGCCTCGCGCAGGGTGTTGCGCGAGACGCCGAGCGCGCCGCCGATGCTGTCCTCCGACAGGCGTGTGCCGGGCGGGAAGAAGCCCTCCGCGATCCGGCTCCTGAGGATGTCCGAGACGCGTTCCGCGGTGCTGGTGCGTCCCAACAGCGCGCGGTCGTCCGCGAGTGCGTTCAGTTCTTCCGTGGCCACGGCCGAATTCAAGCGCAGATACAAGAACGAAACAACGTGGGTATTGAGGGATCGTTCAACGATCCTCTACCTTGGCGATCGGACGCTCCCCGTTCCCGTCCGCTCACGGCTCGGCAGAACGCACCACCACGCACACTCATCCGACTGCGAGGTGCCCCATGAGCACGACTCCACCGACGCCCGGCACAGCCCTCTCCGACCCGGTCGACGCGCCCGGTCCGCAGCCCTCCGCCGAGGGCGCGCTCGGCTGGCTGCGGGATCTCGGCCCGCGCGGCCGCCGCGCCTTCGCGGGCGCCTTCGGCGGCTACGCCCTCGACTCCTACGACTACTTCACACTGCCGCTGAGCATGGTGGCGCTGGCCGCCTACTTCGGCCTGGACAGCGGCCAGACCGGTCTGTTCACCACGGTCACCCTGGTCGTCTCGGCGATCGGCGGCGCCGTCGCGGGCGTGGTCGCCGACCGGATCGGCCGGGTCAAGGCCCTGATGATCACGGTGATCACGTACGCCGTCTTCACCGTCGCCTGCGGCTTCGCCCCCACCTACGAGACGCTCCTCGTCTTCCGCGCCCTCCAGGGGCTCGGCTTCGGCGGCGAGTGGGCGGTCGGCGCGATCCTCGTCGCCGAGTACGCCTCCGCCAAGCACCGGGGCCGCACCCTCGGCGCCGTCCAGAGCTCGTGGGCGGTGGGCTGGGGGCTGGCCGCGATCGTCTACACGCTGGTGTTCCAGTTCGTCGACGAGGACCTGGCCTGGCGGGTCATGTTCTGGACGGGCGCCCTGCCCGCCCTTCTGGTCGTGTGGCTGCGCCGCCGCGTGCAGGACGCGCCCAAGGCGTCCGAGCAGCTCGGCGCGAGCCCCCGCACCGGCTCCTTCACGGAGATCTTCCGGCCCGGCCTGCTGCGCACGACGCTCTTCGCGGTCCTCCTGTCGACCGGCGTGCAGGGCGGCTACTACACGCTGGCCACGTGGGTGCCCACCTACCTGAAGTCCGAGCGGGGCCTCACCGTGGTCGGCACCGGCGGCTATCTGACGTTCCTCATCTCCGGTGCGTTCCTCGGCTACCTGACCGGCGGCTACCTCACCGACCGGCTCGGCCGGAAGCGCAACATCGTGCTGTTCGCGATCCTCTCCGCGGCGAGCATCCTGGCGTACACGAACATCCCGGACGGCGCCAACGGCCTCCTCCTGGTGCTCGGTTTCCCGCTCGGCTTCTGCATGTCGGCCATCTTCAGCGGCTTCGGCTCCTTCCTGAGCGAGCTCTACCCGACCGCGGTACGCGGCACGGGGCAGGGTTTTACGTACAACACGGGACGGGCGATCGGCGCCGTCTTCCCCACGCTCGTCGGATTCCTCGCGGACAGCTGGGGCGTGGGCGGCGCCCTGGTCTTCGGGGCCATCGGTTACGGCCTGGCCGTCGTGGCCCTCGTCGGACTGCCGGAGACCCGCGGGAAGGAACTCCTGTGACCCGTACGCAAGAACGCACCGCCACCTGGTCCCCGCGCCGGGCCCGCGCCCACTTCCGGGCGGGCGCGAGCGCGCCCACGGCCGGCTGGTCGCGCGGCCACACCCAGGCCAACCTGATCGCGGTACCGGCCGACTGGGCCTACGAGACGCTGCTGTTCTGCCAGCGCAACCCGAAACCGTGCCCCGTCCTGGACGTCACGGACGCCGGTTCCTGGACCACGGTCCTCGCGCCCGGCGCCGATCTGCGCACGGACCTGCCGCGCTACCGGGTGTGGGAGCACGGCGAGTTGACCGACGAGCCGACCGACGTGCTCGGCCACTGGCGCGGCGACCTGGTCTCCTTCCTGATCGGCTGCAGCTTCACCTTCGAGTGGGCGCTGGCCGGGGCCGGGGTCCCGCTGCGGCACATCGACCAGAACAAGAACGTGCCGATGTACGTCACCACGCGCGCGTGCCGCCCCGCGGGCCGGCTGCACGGCCCCCTGGTGGTGTCCATGCGCCCGGTGCCGCCGGACGCCGTGGGAGCCGCGATCCGGGAGAGCGCCCTGATGCCCGCGGTCCACGGCAGCCCGGTGTACCTGGGCGACCCGGGGGCGCTCGGCATCGCGGACCTGGACTCCCCCGACTTCGGGGACCGGGTGGACCGCGCGCCGGACGACATCCCGGTCTTCTGGGCCTGCGGGGTGACGCCCCAGGCGGCCGTGATGGCGTCCCGGCCGCCGTTCGCGATCACCCACGCGCCGGGCCACATGTTCATCACGGACACCCGCGACGCCCAGCACCGGGTGACCTAGGCCGGGCCAGTCTGCGCCTGCCTGTGCCTGCCTGTGCCTGCCCGTCCGTCCGGCCGCGCCCTGCCTGCGCCGGCCTAGGAGGCCGCGGCCCGCTCCGGCGCCACCGGCATCGGCATCGGCATCGGCACCCCGGGGGCCGACAGCGCCGACAGTGCGGCGGCGACCCCGGTCGAGGCCCGCAGGTCGAGCCGTGCGCTGGTGCCGCGCAGCCCGTGCCGCACCTCGTCCGCGGCCAGCGCGAGCAGTTGCGGCAGCAGGTCGGTGCAGCGCCGGGCGACCCAGCCGGTGCCCGCCGTGGCGAGCCACCAGAAGCCGGCCGATCTGGTCGGCGCGGGCCGCTCCGCCGCGGTGCCGGGCGCCGCGCCCCGGGCCGTGCCGGTCGCGGCCAGCACGGCGTGGAACCGGGCGGCGAGGAGCCGGTGGCCCCGCTCGCCCGGGTGGAGGCGATCGGCGCTCCACAGGGACCGGTCGGCCACCCAGTCGCCCTCCGCGGCGTGCAGATGGACGGCTCCGTGGCGCTCGGACAGGGCGTGGACCACGGAGTTGACCGCGTGCTGGCGGCGCGCGAGCGGGCGGGCCAGGGCGCCGGGCAGCCCGAGCAGGACGCCGGGGTCGGGCAGGCACGCGGTGAGCAGCAGGGTGCCCCGCTCGCCGAACGCCCCGTAGACCCGGTCGAGTCGGGCGGCCACGGCCTGGATGTCGAAGGTGCAGCGCAGGGTGTCGTTCACGCCGACGACGACGGACGCGACGTCGGGCGCGAAGGCCAGCGCGGCGGGCAGCTGGCGTCCGAGGACGTCGGCGGTCTGGGCCCCGCTGGCGGCGAAGTTCCGGAACTCCACGGGCGCGTCGGCGGGCGCGAGCCCGGTGGCGAGGAGCGCCGCCCAGCCGCGCCACGCACCCCCGTCCACCGGATCGCCGATCCCTTCGGTGAGCGAGTCCCCGAGCGCGGCGAACCTGAGCGCCTTCATGTCGCGTCCCTCTCGTGCACGCGCACCGGAGCGTCGTGCGCCGCCAGGAACGCGCGCACCGCGGCGTCCCATCCGAAGCACTCGGCACGCGCGCGTGCCGCTTCCCGCCGTTGTCGCACGGGCCGCGCGAGCACCTCGCGCACGGCGGCAGCGAACGCCGCGCCGTTGTCCCCGGCCACGGCCCCGGCCGCACCGACCACCTCCGGCAGCGCCGACGACGCGCTGACGACGGCCGGCGTCCCGCAGGCGAGGGCCTCCAGCGCGGCGAGTCCGAACGTCTCGGCGGGTCCGGGCGCCAGACACACGTCGGCCGTGGCCTGCAGCGCGGCGAGGGCGTCCCGGTCGGCGACGTGCCCGAGGAAGGTGACCGGCAGCCGCCGGGCCCGCGCCCGCTGTTCGAGCCGCGCCCGCAGGGGTCCGTCCCCCGCCACGACGAGCCGGGCCGGCACGCCCTGCCGGCGCAGCTCCGCCACCGCGTCGAGGCCCGTGCCCGGCCGCTTCTCCACGGAGAGCCGGGTGCACATGGCCAGCAGGACCTCGTCCACGCGCGCGTGCCGTGCGCGGACCCGCTCGTCGGCGAGCTCGGGACGGCAGCGCTCCAGGTCGACGCCGAGCGGAGCGCGCACCACGTTGCGGGCGCCGATCCGCACGAACTCCCGCTCCGCCCACTCGGTGGTGCACACCACGCGCGCGTAGGCGTGCGCGGTGCGGGCGTTGAGCACGTCGGCGGCCCGGCGCGCGGCCCGCTCGGGCATGCCCCAGGTGCGCAGCACGCCGTGCGCCGTCTCGTGCGACACCATCACGGCGGGCACCCGCGCGCGCCGCGCCCACTCGCCGGTCCAGCGCAGGGTCGTGCGGTCGGACACCTCGAGCCGGTCGGGCCTCAGCTCCTCCAACAAGCGGGCCACGCGCCGCCGTTCGGTCAGCACCCGGTAGCCGCCGGTCGCGGGCAGCGGCGCGCCCGGCAGGGTGATGACCCGCCCCTGCGCCCGCCACTCGTCGGAGAAGCGCTCCCCCGGCACGATCAGCACGGGCTCGTGCCCGGCCGCCCGGTAGCCCGCCCCCAGCTCCCGCAGCGCGGTGCGCAGCCCGCCGGAGGCCGGCGCGACGAAGTTGGCGAGCCGTACGATCCGCAGCGCCCCGCTCATGCCGCCACCGCCGTCCGCGCGTACAGCACCTCGGCGTAGTGCTCGACGAGCTGGTCCCCCACGGCCTCCCAGGTGCGTCCCGCCACGGCGGCACGCCCCGCGGCACCGTAGGCGGCCCGCAGCCCGGGATCGGCGGCCAGCGCCCACACGGCGTCCCGCACCGCGTCCGCGTCGCCGGGCGGCACGAGCAGCCCGGTCCTGCCGTGGTCGACGAGGTCGAGCGGCCCGCCGGCCGCCGGGGCGATCACCGGCACCCCGCTGGCCATGGCCTCCTGCACGGTCTGGCAGAAGGTCTCGAAGGGCCCGGTGTGCACGAACACGTCCAACGAGGCGAAGATCCGGGCCAGTTCGTCGCCGGTGCGCCGGCCGAGGAAGCGGGCGCCGGGCAGCGCGCCCCGCAGGGACGTCTCGCTCGGGCCGTCGCCGACGACGACGAGCCGCACGCCCTGGAGGCCGCCGGCCCTGGCCAGCAGTTCGACCTGCTTCTCGGGCGCGAGCCGCCCCACGTATCCGACGAGCAGTTCCCCGCCGGGCGCGAGCTCGGTCCGGAGCAGGCCGTCCCGCCGCTCCGGCCGGAACCGGACGGCGTCCACACCGCGCGGCCACAGCCGGACCCGGGGCACCCCGTGCGCCTCCAGGTCCCGCTGGGCCACGGTGGACGGCGCGAGGGTCCGGTCGGCGGCGGTGTGCACGCTCCGGATCCGCCGCCAGGCCGCCGCCTCGCCCGCGCCCACGTACGTGCGGGCGTATCCGGCGAGGTCGGTCTGGTAGACGGCCACGGCGGGGACCTGGTGCCGGGCCGCGGCGGCCATCCCGCGCACACCGAGCACGAACGGGCTGGCCAGGTGGACGAGTTCGGCGCGGTGCGCGGCCACGGCCTGGGCGACGCGGCGGCTGGGCAGCGCCACCCGCACCTGCGGGTAGCCGGGCAGCGGCAGGGACGGGACGCGGACCACCGGGCACGGGGCTCCGGCGTCCGCCTCGGGCCCGGCGGCGGTGGCCGGGGCGACGACGAGGGGGTCGTGACCGCGGGCGGCGAGGTGCCGTGCGGTCTGCAGGGCGCAGTGCGCCACACCGTTGATGTCGGGCGGGAAGGACTCGGTCACGATGACGACTCGCATAGGGGTGTTCTCGCCGCGCCGGACGTGCCCACGTCAACGTCGATCTTTCCTGTCGAGGAACGTCCCGTGAGTTTCAGCCACCCCGCAAAAGCCCGGAGAACTGCGGGAAACGGCGGGAGGCGGCCCCTCCGTGTAGGGGCCGCCTCCCGTACATCAGCCGGTCACAAGGCGGGGGCGTCAGGACCGATCCGGCTGCGTACGGCGGTCTGCACCTCGGCCTCCTCGGCCGGGTCGGCGGCGAGCCGCCGCAGCTGGTCCACGACGCGCGCGTCGCCGGTCTCGGCGTGCCGGGCGGCGATCTCGCGGGTGGACTCCTCGCAGTCCCACAGGCACTCGACGGCGAATCCGGCGGCGAAGGAGGGGTCCGTGGCGGCGAGGGCGCGGGCGGCGTGCCCGCGCAGGTGCGACGACGCGGTCTCGCGGTAGACGTGCCGCAGCACGGGGGCGGCTGAGGCGATGCCGAGCCGTCCCGCCCCGTCGACGAGGGGCCAGAGGGTGGCGGCGTCGGGGCCGTCGCCGCGGACGGCTTCCCTGAGGGCCCAGAGCACGAGTTCGCCGTCCTGGGCGCCGCCCCGGCAGGCGAGCATGCGTCCTGCCGCGGCGCCGAGCGCGTCGGGCCGGTGCGCCCAACGGCGGGCGCGGGTCACGGTGGCGACGCTGCGCATCCGCTCGAAGCAGTCGACGGCGGCGTCCGCGACGGTGCGGGACGGGGCCTCCACGGCGGCCTCGATGAGATCCAGTACGTCGGGGTCGTGGGCGTCGGCGAGATAGCGCAGCGCGGTGCAGCGCGCGCCGTCCGTGCCCTCGCGGGCGGCCCGGACGATCTCGGCGCGGTCCTCGGGACCGGCAACGGCGGTCAGACAGCGGGCGGCCGGCACATACAGGACGGCTCCGCGGTCGAAGCCCTCCTGTGCCCAGTCGAAGACCGCCTGGACGCTCCATTCGGGCCGCGGGCCCGACGGTCGCATCTGCCGCTGCCAGCGGTCGAACGAGCCGGTCTCCCGGGCGGCACGCACGCGTGCGCCGACATGGGGGCGCGGATCCTCGGCCCACAGCCGCCAGGGCCGTGGCTCGAAGGCGTCGCGCACGACGGCGGCGAGCTCGGCGGTGCCCTCGGCGTCCGCCGGGAATCTGGCGAGGATCGGCTCGGCGAGGGCGCGCAGGCCGGCGTCGTCGTCGCGCAGCGCCAGCTCGTCCAGGGCCCAGGCCCAGGACCCGCCGAAGGCCGCGTACCTGCGCAGCAGCTCCAGGGCGTCCCGCCTGCCGTACGAGGCGAGGTGGCCGAGCACCGAGAGCGCGAGACCCGTCCGGCACTCGTCGGTGTCGACGAGGTCGTCGGGATCGAAGAGGTGCCGCTCGATCTCCTCGAGCTCTCCGTGGAGGTCGAGGTAGAGGCGGGCGTAGTAAAGGGAGCGGTTCTCCACCTGCCAGTCGTGGCGGGGGTCGCTCAGCACACAGTGATTGAGAGCCGCGAGCGCCTCGTCCCGCGGTGCCGTCAGCGCGTGCAGCGTGCCGTCGCCGCGGCCCCTCTGCAGCAGGCCGAGCAGCGTACCGCTGGGCGCTATGACCGGTTCGAACATGGGAAACAGCCTCACATCAAGCGTCGACGCAACCGGGAACCTGCAACTACCTGGCCACGCGACAACACGTCGGAGCGCCCGCCGTCTCTTGCTTGCTGTAGACCATCTCTCTGCCTCTCGTCCAAGGCCCGAATCCGGGCCGTTCACGGCCCGCGCGGCACGTGGGCACCACCTGCCCCGCCATCGCGTCCGTAAATCACGCCGTCATCATGACCCAGCGGTTCTGCCCGCCGCGACCACATTTCCTGCACCCCCGTTTTGCCTGGTCAGACCCGGTGCCTCAGGAGGCGCCGAAGAGCTCCAGCAGCTCTGCCTTGCCGAACATCCGGGCCGTGTCGACCGCGGAAGGCGTCCCCCCGGCCGGATCGGCACCGCCGTCCAGCAAGGTCCGGATCACCGTGTCCTCGCCCTTGAAGACGGCCCCGGCGAGCGGGGTCTGGCCCCGGTCGTTGGCACGGTTCACGTCGGCGCCACGGGCCAGCAGGGCGCCCACGGTCTCCGCGTGCCCGTGATAGGCGGCGAGCATGACGAGCGTGTCGCCCCGGTCGTTCGTGAGGTCGGCCGGAACGCCCGCGTCCACGTAGCCCGCGAGCGCCTCCGTCTCGCCGCGCCGGGCCAGATCGAAGATCTTCGTGGCCAGCTCCACGACCTCCGGGTCGGGGGCTTCGCTCATCGGCCGAACCGCCTTTCACATCCGTGCTGGTACGGCGGTGCAGCCGTACGAGTGAATCGACAGAGTACTGCCCGCCCGAGCACATGACGCGCCCCCGACGAGGCAAAGATCACCAACAGTGCGGACGACCGTCCGGCAGCACGCTCGGGTGGCTCACCAGCTACCTGCCGATCGGGTGAATTACTCAAAAATCCACCCATTTGCACCTTTTGTCGTATAGATACATGCTGTGAGCCTGGAAGAACTCATGGTGACTGTCCCCATCAACCAGGAGAACCCTCATGATCCTGTCCATCTCGGGCGTCGTGCTGCTCGGCATCATCGTCTTCCTGTTCTTCCGCAAGGACGGCCTGAAGGCTTCGCACGCACTGGTCTGCGCCCTCTTCGGCTTCTACCTGGCGGGCACGGCCATCGCCCCGAGCATCAAGGCAGGCGGCGCGAGCCTCGCCAGCCTGCTCGGCGGGATCAAGTTCTGACGGCCCACCCACCCGCACACACCTTCAGGAGACCGACGTGGCCAGGCGCCCTCTCCCCCGCATTCTGAGCAACGGCAGCGCCTCGATCGCCCGGAGCCGGGAAATGGCACGGACGGCAGCCGACGGCGCCACCGACGTCCTCCATCCCCTCATCACGATCACTCGTGGACTGCGCCGGCTGGCATCCGCCGGGCGGCGCAAGTGGGCGGACACCCCCAAGGACCGGCGCGGACCGCTGCTGTTCCTGGTGGCCGCCGTGGTCCTGGTCGTGGTGTTCATCCCGTACGGGCCGCTGCTGGCGCTCATCTCCCTGATGGCAGCGGCCGCGTGGAAGGGACGCGACCCCAAGCAGCCGGTGCAGACCGGCCCCGACGAGTCGCAGGTCCAGCGGCTGTCGTCGCTCTACGAAGCGCTCGTGCCCTACTTCTCCGTCGCCGAGGACCCCAGTCCCCTGTATGCCCACGGCGGCGAGTGGGAGAAGGCGTTCGAGACCTACGACTTCGACGGCGACGGCCGCTTCGACCGGCTCGCGATCCGCTACCCCGCCTACTTCACCGACGGCGAGGCCGGGTCCCGCGCCCGGATCGAGCAGCTGCTGCACGCCAAGCTCGGCCGCGGACGCGAGTACCAGTTCGTGTGGGACGAGGAGGCCAACCACCTCACGGTGAACGTCCTCGACCCGCTCCCCACCGACGTCGCCGCCCAGCGCTTCGTCACCGCCCCCGGTGAGACCGTGCTCGGCTTCACCGACGGCACCGGCGTCCAGCGCACGCTGCCCGTCATGGACGGCGACGAGCAGCGCGACGTGCCGCCGGTCGTCTGGCGCACCGGCGTCCGCTCCACGGAGCCCCACCTCCTCGCGGTCGGCCAGCCCGGCAGCGGCACGACGTCCCTCATGCGCTCCATCGCCCTCCAGGCGCTGCAGCACGGCGACGTGCTGGTCATCGAGGGCAGCGGCACGGGCGACTACGCGTGCCTGGTCGGGCGCGACGGCGTCCTCGCCGTGGAGTGCGGCCTCGCGGGCGCGCTCGCCAGTCTCGAATGGGCCGCGCACGAGACGGAGCGGCGCCTCATCGCGGCGAACCGGGCACGTCAGGCCGGGCATCCGACCCCGGACGACATCAAGCGCCCGCTGTGGATCCTGCTGGACCGCCCGAGCGCCCTGGGGCACCTCGCGGCGGCGGACGGCCGCCAGGACCCGCAGACGCTGCTCCAGGTTCCGCTGCGGCACGGCAGGGCGGCGGGCGTGACCGTCGTCGTGGCGGAGCAGTTCGACAGCCTCGACGCCCTGATCGAGCCGGTGCGCCAGCACACCCGCGCGCGCGTGGTGCTCGGTCCGGCGACGCCCGACGAGCTCATGGACGTCCTCGGCACCCAGCCGCAGACGACCCCGGCCGCCGACGTCCCGCCGGGCCGCGGCTACGCCCGGCTCGGCTCGGGCCCCGTCCACCGGCTCCAGGTGCCGGCCACCCCGGACCCGTACGACGAGGCGACGAGCGAGGTGCACCGCCAGGCGGTCACCGCACTGCTGCCGCAGCGCGTGGCGCCCGCCGACAGCACGGAGAGCAAGGACAGGACCGAGGGCGCGGACGGAGACACGGCCGTCGAGTCGGTCCCCGACGAGGCCGAGGCGCTGGCGGAGCGCTAGGGCCTGTCGTCAAACTCCCGTCGTCGCCCGAAGGGCGGCCCCGCGGCGTCTGGTGCGTGCGATCGCAAGGCGCCGGAAGGTCCTGGTAGCGGAGCTGCCCGGGCCTTTCGGCAACGCGGCGAGCGTGCGTGCCAGACGCCGCGGGGCAGACGGGAGTTTGACGACAGGCCCTAGGACCTTTCGGCACACCCCGAGCGTGCCCGCCAGACACCGCGGGCGGACGGGAGTGTGCCGACAGGCCCTGAACCGTCAGGCGATCAGGGTGCGTGGCACGTCCCCGCCCGCACCCTGGCCGTCGCGCACCAGCCGGGCCGCCGCCGCGAGCCGGGCCGCCGCTTCGTCGGCGACGGCGCCGCCCACCGTGAACGGCAGCCGCACGTACCCCTCGAAGGCACCGTCGACGCCGAACCGGGGCCCGGACGGGACGCGCACCCCGACCCGCTCGCCCACTTCGGCGAGCCGTGAGCCGGACAGCCCGCCGGCCTTGACCCACAGGGTGAGTCCACCTTCGGGTACGTCGAACTCCCACTCGGGAAGCTCCCGGCGCACCGCCGTCACCAGGGCGTCCCGGTTCTCCCGCGCCTGCCCGCGGCGCAGCTCCACGGCCTGCTCCCAACCCCCGGAGTTGAGGAGCCAGTTGACGGCGAGCTGCTCGAGGACCGGGGTGCCGAGGTCCGCGTAGGCGCGCGCGGCGACGAGGCTGCGGATCACGTCGGGCGCGGCCCGCACCCAGCCGATCCGCATCCCCGCCCAGAACGCCTTGCTGGCCGAGCCCACGGTGATGACCGTGGAGCCCGCCGGGTCGAAGGCGCAGACACGGCGCGGCATCGCGAGGTCCCGGTCGAAGTGCAGCTCGGTCATGGTCTCGTCGACGACGAGCACGGTGCCGGCCGAGCGCGCCGCGTCCACCAGCGAGCGGCGCTGCTCCTCGTCGGCGAGCGCCCCGGTCGGATTGTGGAAGTCGGCGACGACGTACGCGAGCCGGGGCGCGGCGTCCCGCAGGACCTGCCGCCAGCGGTCGAGGTCCCAGGCGCCCAGGCCGTCGGCCATCGCGACCGGGACGAGCCGCAGACCGGCCTCGCGCATCAGCTGGAGGATGTTGGCGTAGCTGGGCGATTCGACGGCGACGCGCTCGCCGCGGCCCGCGAAGAGGTGACAGATCGCGTCGATGGCGCCCATCGCGCCCGTGGTGACCATGATCTGCTCGGGCATGGTGGGGATGCCGTGGGCGGTGTAGCGCTCGGCGATCATCGTGCGCAGCGCGGGCAGGCCCGCCGGGTAGTCGCCGTGCGTGTGCGCGTACGGCGGCAGTTCCTCCAGGGCGCCCTGCACGGCACGGGTCAGCCAGGGTTCGGGGGCGGGCAGGGCCGCGGTGCCCAGGTCGATCATCGAGCCGAGGGCCTCGGGCGGCAGCGGTTCGAGGCCGCGGGCCGGCAGCGGGTTCCCGGCCGGCACGGCGGTCCAACTGCCCGCGCCCCTGCGGGACTCCAGGAATCCCTCGCCGCGCAGCGCCTCGTAGGCGGCGGCGACGGTGGTGCGGCTCACCGAGAGGGCCTGGGCGAGTTCCCGCTCGGCGGGCAGCCGGGTGGCCACCGGGACGCGGCCCTCCAGGACGAGCAGCCGGATGCCGTCGGCGAGCGCGCGGTACGCGGGCGGGCGGCGGGTGCCGGGACCCGCGGGGCGCGGCTGCTGCGAGGTGAGCAGGCGGGCGAGCTGCGCCGAGCCGATCGCCGAAGTCCACTGGGCCATGCAGTCCAGTCCACCTTCCCGGAATTGGCCATGGTTGGCGCCTTGTGACAAGCCACAGAGTGTCATGCGTCAGGCCACTACCACCACAGGGGGGCATCTCTTGTCCGCGTCGTCGTCCGTGCCGTCCGGGTCGCCCGCGCCGTCCGGGGCATCCGGTTCTCCCGGCGGCTCACTCGTCCGCCGGCTCGTCCAGCTCTACGCGGGCCTTGCGCTGTACGGCGTCAGTTCGGCGCTGCTCGTGGAGGCGGGACTCGGCCTGGAACCGTGGGGCGTGCTGCACCAAGGGCTCGCCGAGCTGACCGGGATCTCCATCGGCGTCGTCTCGATCATCGTCGGCGCGATCGTGCTGCTGCTGTGGATCCCGCTGCGCCAGCGCCCCGGCCTCGGCACGGTCTCGAACGTCTTCGTGGTCGGCCTGGCGATGGACGGCGCGCTCGCCGTGGTGCCCGACGTGCACGCCTACGGGGTGCGCATCCCGCTGATGGCGGTCGCGATCGTCCTCAACGGCGTGGCGACCGGCCTGTACATCGCGGCGAAGTTCGGGCCGGGCCCGCGCGACGGCCTCATGACCGGCCTGCACCAGCGCACCGGCCGCTCGATCCGCCTGATGCGCACGGTCATCGAGATCGCCGTGGTGGCGACCGGCTTCGTCCTCGGCGGCACGATCGGCGTGGGCACGGTCCTGTACGCGCTGGCGATCGGCCCGCTGGCCCAGTTCTTCCTGCGCGTCTTCGCCCTCCCGGCGCCGCCCGCCGGCTCCACCGTGGTCGCCGGCTCGTCATCGGGCGGAGCCATACTTCGACCGTGACCGATCGCGTACGCCACCCCTACCTCGACCATCCCGGGCCGCTCGCCCTCGCCCATCGCGGCGGGGCGGCGGACGGCCTGGAGAACACCGTCGCCGCGTTCCGCCGCGCCGTGGACCTCGGCTACCGCTACATCGAGACGGACGTGCACGCGACGAGCGACGGACAGCTCGTCGCCTTCCACGACGCGACGCTCGACCGGGTCACGGACGGGCACGGCCTGATCGCCGACCTCCCGTGGCAGGACGTGCGCCACGCGCGCGTGGCGGGCAGCGAACCCGTCCCGCTCCTGGAAGAGCTGCTGGAGACCTTCCCCGACGTGCGGTGGAACGTGGACGTCAAGGCGGAGCCCGCGCTGCTCCCCCTCCTCGACCTGATCCGCCGCACGCGCGCGTGGGACCGGGTCTGTGTCGGCTCGTTCTCGGAGGCGCGGGTCGCCCGGGCCCAGGCACTCGGCGGGCCGCGCCTCGCCACGTCGTACGGCACCAAGGGCGTGCTCGGCCTGCGGCTGCGGTCGTGGGGGCTGCCCGCGGCGCTGCGCCGCTCCGCGGTCTGCGCCCAGGTACCGGTGGCGCAGTCCGGTGTCCCGGTGGTCGACCACCGCTTCGTGCGGGCCGCCCACGCGCGCGGGCTGCAGGTCCACGTGTGGACGGTGAACGACGAGGTCGAGATGAGACGTCTTCTCGACCTGGGCGTCGATGGCATAGTTTCCGATCACATCGAGACGCTGCGCGACGTCCTCAAGGACCGGGGAACCTGGGTCTGACGCCGTCGCGGCGCCGGACCACGGGGACTTCAAGGGGACACGGGTGGGCACCGACACCGCGCGGGAGACGCCGACGGGCGCGACCGCCCTGGCCGAGCGCAGGCGCGAACAGCGCGGCTGGTACTTCTACGACTGGGCGTGCTCGGTCTATTCGACGAGCGTCCTGACGGTGTTCCTCGGCCCGTACCTGACCTCGGTCGCCAAGGCCGCGGCGGACCCGGACGGCTTCGTGCACCCGTTGGGCATCCCAATCCGCGCGGGTTCCTTCTTCGCGTACACCGTCTCACTGTCGGTGCTGCTGTCGGTCTTCGTGATGCCGATCGCGGGCGCGGCCGCCGACCGTACGGGCCGCAAGAAGCCGCTCCTCGCGCTCTCCGCCTACATAGGCGCGGGCGCCACGGCGGGCATGTTCTTCCTGGACGGCGAGCGGTATCTGCTCGGCGGAGCGCTCCTGGTGATCGCGAACGCCTCGCTCGCCGTCTCGATGGTGCTCTACAACTCGTACCTGCCGCAGATCGCGCCGCCGGAGGAGCGGGACGCGGTGTCCTCGCGCGGCTGGGCCTTCGGCTACGCGGCGGGCGCCCTCGTCCTCGTGGCGAACCTGGTGCTGTACTCGTCCCACGACACCTTCGGTGTCTCGGAGTCGACGGCCGTGCGCATCTGTCTGGCGTCGGCGGGCGTGTGGTGGGGTGCGTTCACCCTGGTGCCGCTACGCCGCCTGCGCGACCGGCGCTCGTCGTCCGCGCCGAGCGGTACGGCGCCGGGGCTGCGCCAGTTGGTGGCCACCGTGAAGGACATGCGCAGACATCCGCTCACGCTCTCCTTCCTCCTGGCCTACCTCGTCTACAACGACGGCGTGCAGACGGTGATCTCGCAGGCGTCCGTGTACGGCTCGGAGGAGCTGGGCCTCGGCCAGTCGACGCTCATCGTCGCGGTGCTGCTCGTCCAGGTCCTGGCGGTGGCGGGCGCCCTGGCGATGGGGCGGCTGGCGCGCGCGTACGGCGCCAAGCGCACGATCCTGGGCTCGCTCGTCGCGTGGACGGTGACGATCGGCGCCGGCTATTTCCTCCCGGCGGGCGCTCCGGTGTGGTTCTTCCTCCTGGCGGCCGGGATCGGACTCGTCCTGGGCGGCACGCAGGCGCTGTCCCGCTCGCTCTTCTCGCATCTCGTGCCGTCCGGCAAGGAGGCCGAGTACTTCTCCGCGTACGAGACGAGCGACCGCGGCATGAGCTGGGTGGGGCCCCTGGTGTTCGGGCTCGCGTACCAGCTGACCGGGAGCTACCGGGACGCGATCGTGTCCCTGGTGGCCTTCTTCGTGATCGGTTTCGTCCTGCTCGCGCGGGTACCTGTGCAGCAGGCGGTCCGCGACGCGGGGAATCCCGTACCCACCCGGATTTAGCACCTGA
The DNA here is from genome assembly GCF_030766975.1 of Streptomyces sp. KL116D. Classification (NCBI taxonomy): domain Bacteria; kingdom Bacillati; phylum Actinomycetota; class Actinomycetes; order Kitasatosporales; family Streptomycetaceae; genus Streptomyces; species Streptomyces sp. KL116D. Next base: position 19,471 of record NZ_JASERH010000152.1, read on the forward strand.
AGGCAAAGGCCGGTAGTGTACGCGGTTGGCCTGCCAGGCGTACCGTTACTGCACGTCAAGGGTGCGAAACGCTAGGTGACATCTAGTGTCAGATGTGACAAACCGGGCGCTGGTGGGTACAACAAGGGGCGGCTACGACGGCGACGCATGACCCGGAACGGGAATCTTTACCGCCGACCGGACGTTGACCGGATGACGACGACAGCGACACCTGTCCTGTGGGCGACAAGCCCGGGAGGCACGATTCATGAGTGAGCGAGCTCTTCGCGGTACGCGCCTCGTAGTGACCAGCTACGAGACGGACCGCGGCATCGACCTGGCCCCGCGCCAGGCCGTGGAGTACGCATGCGAGAAGGGGCACCGCTTTGAGATGCCCTTCTCGGTGGAGGCCGAAATTCCGCCGGAGTGGGAGTGCAAGGTCTGCGGGGCCCAGGCACTTCTCGTGGACGGCGACGGCCCTGAGGAGAAGAAGGCCAAGCCCGCCCGTACGCATTGGGACATGCTGATGGAGCGGCGCACCCGCGAGGAGCTCGAAGAGGTCCTCGAGGAGCGCCTGGCGGTGCTGCGCTCGGGCGCGATGAACATCGCGGTCCACCCGAGGGACAGCCGCAAGTCTGCATGACCCCTGCGGGGCTAGAGCAGTGAGCGAAACGGCTGGGGGCCGGACACACACCGTGTGTCCGGCCCCCAGCCGTTTGTGCTGAACCGTCACTGCATGATCGTCACGGCATGATCGGCGGGCGCGGATCCGAATCGTCCCCGTGGCCGCCCGGGCGCTCGTCCTCGCGGATCACCTCGCCCTGGATCACCGTGCCGTCGGGGCGGTGCATCCGGGCCTGCTGGAACGCGTCGGCGAACGTGCCCCGGGACGGCGTGCTCATCTTCCGCTCGATGGCCCGCTCCGTGTACCGGCTCAGGGCCGTGCGCAGCGGCGGGACGAGCAGGAGCAGGCCCAGGGCGTCCGAGATCAGCCCGGGGATCATCAGGAGCAGCCCCGCGAGCATTAGCAGGCCATTGCCCTGCCGGCCCGGCTCACCGGGCGTCAGGGAGCCCGTCTGCTGCCGCTGCAGCGTCTCGCTGAGGTTCTGGAAGGCCCGGCGGCCCGCCGCCTTGATCACCACGGCGCCGAGCACGATGCCGGCCAGCAGGATCAGGAAGAGCGTGAACCCGCCGACCGCTCCCGCCACCATGGTGAGCAGCCAGATCTCCAGGACCACCCAGGCGGCGACGCCGAGCGGGAGGAACGTGCGGACCCGGGATCGCCGGGTGCCGGAAGGCTTGCGGGGCGGAGTGCCTGTGGTCATGCCTCCAGTGTGCCTGGGGGCGCGTCCACGTGGCGTAAGCGGGGGATCAGGTTCGCTCACGGCGGTCGTCGGGGCGTCTGCCGAGGACCTTGCCGACCCGCTCCCCCACGCCCCACGTGGTGACCCGCCACAAGGCCTCCACGACGATGTCCTTGCTCATCTTGGAGTCGCCCAGCTCGCGCTCGACGAAGGTGATGGGGACCTCCACCACGTGATAGCCGGCCTTGACGGCGCGGCGGGCGAGGTCGACCTGGAAGCAGTAGCCCTGGGAGGCGACCTCGCCGAGCCCCAGTCCTTCCAGGGTCTCGCGGCGGAAGGCGCGGAAGCCGCCCGTGACGTCGCGGATCGGGACGTCCAGGAGGAGGCGGGAGTACGTGGAGCCGCCGCGGGAGAGGAACTCGCGGGACTTGGGCCAGTTCACGACCCGGCCGCCCGGCACCCAGCGCGAGCCGAGCACCAGGTCGGCGCCCTTGAGCGCGGTGAGCAGCCGGGGCAGCTCCTCCGGCTGGTGGGAGCCGTCGGCATCCATCTCGATCAGCACGCCGTAGTCGTGCTCCATGCCCCAGGCGAAGCCCGCGAGATAGGCGGCGCCGAGCCCTTCCTTGCCGGTGCGGTGCAGGACGTGCACCTGCTCGTCGGCCGCGGCCAGCTCGTCGGCGAGCTTGCCCGTGCCGTCGGGGCTGTTGTCGTCGGCGACCAGCACGTGCGCCTCGGGCACGGCCGCCCGGACGCGGCCCACGATGGACGTGATGTTCTCCGCCTCGTCATAGGTCGGAATGATCACCAAGGCCGTACCCAGAGGGCCGAACTTCCGCCCACCGCCGTCGCTCACAGCTTCCCCTTATAACTTCCGTGCACAAGGGGACCACCATAGCGAGCACGGCAGTTCACGCCGATAAGGCGCCCTGCTGTAGGCGGGTGAGGGGGCACGGGGTACTGCGGATCGGGGCCGGGCGTCCTTCGGGCCGACCTGGGGCCCGCTGGCTGCGGGTCGACCGAAAGCCGTTGTCTACTGAACGCCCGGGCCCCACCCGGGTCGCACCTGGCACGGCCGGCCGGAACGTTCCAGCGCCCCGTGGCGCGGGCGCTGGGCCTGGCTCCCAGTGGTGGTGCGCCGGTGCGGCGCACCACCCCCTGACCCAGCCGCGTTCGACGACTGCGTGGACTTCCCCGGTCATGCCTGGAGGTGGTGGACCCGGCCGAACCTACCCGTCGACCGCCGCGTTCTGTCAACAGTCGTTTGACCTGGGGCTCTTCATGAACTGGCCTGGTCAGAGCGGAGGATTCGCAGGTCGTACGGGACGGTGCGGGGCCGGGATCCGGTGCGCGCCGCCCCGGTACATCACTCGTCCGGCCGTACGAAGACCGTCTGTCCGAAGACCACCGTCCGTAGGCAGACGGGGAGTTGGGCGCCCGGCGTGAGGTCCGGCAGACCCGGGGTCCCGGAGCGCGGGTCGGTCGACCAGCGGGCCACGCGGTCGTCCGGCGCCTGCACGATCAGCTCGTCCGTGCGCCACACGGCGTAGTCGGCGGGGGCGCCGGGGACGAGGATGCCGGCGTCGTCGCGGCCGACGGCGCGCCAGCCGCCGCGGGTGTGGGCGGTGAACGCGGCGCGTACGGAGACCCGGTGTTCGGGGGTCCGGTGGAAGGCGGCGGCGCGGACGGTGCCCCAGGGGTCGAGCGGGGTGACGGGGCTGTCGGAGCCGAAGGCGAGCGGCACGCCGGCCTTCAGGAGGGCGGCGTACGGGTTGAGGGTGCGCGCCCGGTCGGCGCCGAGCCGGTCGGCGTACATGCCGTCCTCGCCGCCCCAGAGCGCGTCGAACGCGGGCTGCACGGAGGCCGTGAGGCCGAACTCGGCGAAGGCGGCGACGGTTTCGGGGGTGAGCATCTCGGCGTGCTCGACGCGGTGCCGGGCGGCGCGGACGCGGGCGAGGCCGACCTTCTCGGCGGCGGCGCGCATCCCGTCGACCACCGCGGTCACGGCGGCGTCCCCGATCGCGTGGAACCCGGCCTGCAGGCCCGCCTCCGTGCACGCGGCGACGTGGGCGGCGACCTCGTCCGCGGTCAGGTAGCCGGTGCCGGTGTGCGGGGCGTCGGCGTACGGCGCGTGCAGGCAGGCCGTGTGGGAGCCGAGGGAGCCGTCCACGAACAGGTCGCCCGCGGCGCCGAGCGCACCGAGGGCGCGGGCGCGCTCGATGTCGCGGTCGGCCCAGTAGCCGATGACGCGGGGGCCGGGTTCGGAGCGGGCGAGGTCGAGGAGGCCGGTGAAGTCGTCCTCGGAGGAGATGTCGGGGCCGCCGCACTCGTGGACGGAGCCGATGCCGAGGGAGGCGGCGTGCCGGAGGGCCGCGCGCTGGGCCTCGACGCGCTGCTGCGGGCCGACCGCGGCGAGGGCCGCCGCGCGGACGACGTGGTGGGCGTCGCGGGTGAGGGGGCCCTCGGGGTCGTACCCGGGGCGGGCGGTGACGCCGGGGACGAGGTCGAGGAGGGCGGTGCTCACGGCGGCGGAGTGCACGTCGATCCGGGAGAGGTAGACCGGGCGGCCGCCGGTGGCCTCGTCGAGTTCCCTGCGGGTGAGGGGCTGGTGGTCGGGCCAGCGGGCGGCGTCCCAGCCGTGCCCGAGGAGGACTCCGTCGGTGGGGCGGGACGCGGCGTGGTTCCGTACGAGGGTGAGGGCTTCGGTCCGGGTGCGCGCGGTCGTGAGGTCGAGTCCGGTGAGGGCCAGGCCGGTCGACGTGGTGTGCACGTGGGCGTCGGTGAACGCCGGGGTGACCAGGGCCCCGTCGAGGTCGACGACTTCGTCCACGCCGTCCGCGAACGCGTCCGCCGCGCCTTCCGAGCCGACCCAGGCGACATGTCCCGCCTCCACGACCATGGCGGTGGCGAAGGGGTCGGCGGGGCTGTGGACCTCGCCGCGTCGCAGGAGGACGGTACGGGTGCTGGGGGGCGTGCTCATGCTGACCAGTTTCGCGTGCCCCGGCCGCCGCCCCGTGGCCGGGGTCCCTTTTGTCGCCGGACGCCGGAATCAGGACGCCCGGGCCGCGGGCGGCCGCCCGGTGGTCAGATGCGCGGCGGGCGGGACTCGTACGGGGTGGAGAGGACCACCGTCGTGCGGGTCGAGACGCCGGCCAGGGAGCGGACCCGGGCCAGGAGGTTCTCCAGTTCGTGCGGGGTCTCGACCCGCACCTTCAGGATGTAGTTCTCGTCGCCGGCCACGCTGTGGCACGCCTCGATCTCGGGGACGCCCGCCAGGCGTTCCGCGATGTCGTCGGGGGCGCTCGGGTCGAACGGCTTCACCGAGATGAACGCCGTGAGCGGCAGGCCGACCGCCTCGGGGTCGACGACCGCGGCGTAGCCACGGATCACGCCGCGCTGCTCGAGGCGGCGCACCCGCTGGTGCACGGCCGACGTGGACAGGCCCGTGGCCTTGCCCAGGTCGGTGTAGCTCATCCGCCCGTCCTTGACGAGCAGCTGCACAATCTGTCGGTCGAGCTCCTCCATGGCGTCGAACCTACCGGTCCCTTGATCCCCCCGGATACCTGAGCGACGCAGGAGAAGGCGGGATGCGGGCGTTACGCCTACCGCGTCCCCGGCACCTGCAATCGGCATGTGACGAACGCCACACCCTTCGGGCCGTGTCCACCGGCATGCGGCGATTACCCCGAGGACGGGGCGGGAAGTGCTTGCTGTGGTCGAGGCCGCACCCCATGGACATCCGCGGCCGGCCCACCCGAGGGGGAGAATCCCATGCAGAGTGTGAAGCGTCCCGGACGCCCTGCCGCGCGTACCCGCAAGCAGACGGTCGTCGAGCCCCAGCCGGAGGGCGTCGAACCCGACGCCTTCGACGGGGACGACACCGACGCGTACGACACCTTCGAGATGTACCGGGTCATCTGCCCGGACTGCGCCCAGCCGATCGCGCTCCTGGCGGACGAGGACGTGCTGCCCGAGCACGCGCTGTGCGCCACGCCCTGGAACCCGTTCGGGCTGACCGTGTGCGCGGGCACCGGCCGCTCGGCCGATGACGCCCGGCCCGCCGACGAGGTGACGGGTGCTCAGGAGCAGGACGCCTCGCTGCTGTTGACGCTCCCTCAGGGACTCGACTGGCGCACCCAGCCCTTCTCGCACGTCGGCGGCCCCGCCTCGCGCCCCTTCCGGGTGCCGGAGCAGCCCGCCCGCCGCGCCGCCTGACCCGGCCGCTCAGGCCAGGTCGTCCCAGTAGCTGCCCTGCACCATGGCCCGCAGGCTGCCGTGGTGCAGGATCAGTGTGTCCGGATCGGCCGGCACGACGACCTCGCCGAAGTGCGCCTGGCGGTAGGCCACCCGGAGCATGACGACGGCGTGCCGCAGAGCCGCGTAGAGCGTGTGGAAGTCCATGTCGCGCGGGGTGTGGCCGGTGAGTTCGGCGTAGCGGGCCTCGACGCGGTCGCGGCGCAGGAAGTCCGGCAGGCCGCTCTGGCCGAAGCTCTCGGTCAAGTCCTGGAAGAAGCGGTGCAGATAGACGGTCCAGCCGAGGTCGACCTCGCGCGGGGCGAGCGCCGCCATCTCCCAGTCGAGGACGGCTGCCGGGGCGAAGCCGTCGTAGATGATGTTGCCGATCCGGGCGTCGCCCCAGTTGAGGACGGCGTCGCCCTCGTCGCGCGGCCAGAGTTCCTCCAGCCGGTCGAAGGCACTCTCGATGAGCGGTGAGCGGGGGCGGCCGTCGACGACCCAGGCGTAGTAGGCGCGTTGGGCCTCGACGTGGCGGCGCAGCGGGCTGCCGTCGCCCGGCAGCGCGAGGAAGTCCGCCTCGGCCGCCGGCACGCCGTCGTGCAGCCGGGCGAGGACGTCGATGCTCGCGCCCTCCAGGCGCTCCCGCTCGGCGTCGGTGGCGGCGTGCAGCCAGTTGCCCTCGTACGTGTACGGCATGACGTCGGGCGGCACCCGGCCGGCCACCCGCTCCATGACGAAGAAGGGCGCGCCGAGCGGCCCGTGATCCTCCTCCAGCCACAGCACGCGCGGCACCGGGATGCCCGTGCGCTCGGCGGCCAGGCGCATCGTGCGGTACTGCCGCGGCATGTCGTAGACGGGGAAGACCGTGTACGCGGACGGGTCGGCCGCGAGCCTCAACGCGCAGGCGCGCACGGGTGGTTGCAGGTGCTCGATGTCGAAGAGGAGGGTCTCGCTCGACATGCCGTTGGACTCGGGCACGGTGACGTTCACCGCTTTCGCGCCGGGCAGCGTGCGTCCCAGCCAGGCGGTGAGCCGCTGGGCGATCTCCTCGGGCTCGCGGGTGCTGGTGCGGGGGCGTGGTGCTGTCGCCATCGGGGGCTCCCCTTCCTTGGGCGAGGGCGGCGAGGGCGGCGAGAGTGGCGAAGACGGCGGTGATGGCGGTCAGGGCGCCACGGAGCCGAAGCCGGTGAAGCCGCTCGGGTCGTGGCGGCCGAAGCTGCCGTGCTCGAAGATGCCGTGCCCGACCTGCCCGTCGAGGGTGAAGCGGGCCGCGTGGTCGATGACCCCGTAGGCGGCCAGGGGATGCGCCGAGGGGTCGGAGAGGTCGTAGCTGCGGCGGTCGGTCCAGCCGTGGCCCTGCCAGGTGCCGTGCTGCCAGTCGTCGGCCGGCGGATAGCCGGCACCGACCGCGAGGGGCGAGGAGGCGAGGATCTCCACGCCGAGTTCGAGCGGTTTGCCGTCGGCCGGGTCGGTCAGGTGGATGACCGCGCTCTCGGGGTGGCGGGTGCCGGGGCGGTAGCTGATGTCGGCCCGGGGCCAGCCGAGTTGGCGGTCGCGGTGGCCCTCGCGCACGAGCGTGGCGTCGTTGAGGGTGCGGTAGCCGTCGGCGTCCTCCTGGGTGACGACCATCAGGAAGCGGTCGTCGAAGCGGACCGGCGCCCAGACCCAGTGGAAGCCCTCGGTCGGGTGTTCCTGGGCGAGGCGGCCACCCTCCTCGCCGGGCACCGGCCGCACCCCCCAGCTCCGGTCCCGGGTCCCGGTCCAGCCGCTCAGCGCGATCTCCCGGCCGCCGATCCGCAGCCATCCGTCGCACCGCCCCGCCTGCACGAAACGCTTGCCCTCCAAGGTGAGGCGCCCGCCCCTGCGCTGGGTGTGGTGCGGTTCCCACAGGGCGGGGAAGTCGGCGCTCCAGTTGATCTCGTAGGCGAGCCCGTCGGGGTCGTCCGGGTCGGCGGCGCAGGTCAGGACGAAGTCCTTCAGCGGGCGCTCGACGAGGATGCGGAGCGGGCCGACCTCCATCCGCGTACGGCTGTCGTCGCTCAGGGCGTCCGAGGCGCGGGCGGCGTGCAGGGTGTCGCCGACGCGCAGGGTGGCGTAGGCGTCGATCACGCCGAGGTTCGGGTAGACGCCCAGGCCGAGGATGAGGAGGAACTCTCCGGCGGGGTCGAAGAGGTGGAAGATGCAGCGGTCGTAAGCGTTGCGGTCGCTCGTCGCGACGTGCTTCATCGACAGCGGCACCTGGTGCACGGGATACTCGTCGAACGCCACGGGACGGTCGTCGTCGGCCACAGCAATCCTCCCTGCGCGCACGGCAGTTGACGTCGCCCGGAGGGGTGCGGCCTGCCCGGCGGCGGAGTTGACGGTACGTCAGCCCGTCCGCACTGGCCAGATGTTCGACGGGTCGGACCCTACGCACGGTTATGTCGTGAACTGACGCTCGAATCCGTCGACCGGTGACCTGCCTCGTCGCCTGCCCGTTGACCTGGCATGACCCCGACGCAGACACCCGCCCCTGCGCCCACCGGACGGCGCAGGCGCATCCTCGTACCTGTGGCCGCAGAATCGGTTCATCAGCAGCACCAGCAGCATCCGCAACACCAGCAACATCAGGCGCACCCGCAGCCCCCGCAGCACGCACAGCACCCCGCGCACTCCCAGCACCAGGCCCATCCGCAGCCGCACCAGTCGCAGCAGCCCCTGCTCCAGCCGCACGACCCGCCGATCTACCGGGCCATGGTCACGAGCTGGGCCGACCGCGGCAAGACCCTGCCGGGCCGGCACGACCCGGAGTGGGCGCGGCTCGTGGCGCCCACCGTGCGCACCGGTCAGTTCAGCGCGTCTCCGGACCCGCGAGGTGACGGGCGATGACCATCCGCTGGATCTGATTGGTGCCCTCGACGATCTGCAGCACCTTGGCCTCACGCATGAACCGCTCGACCGGGAAGTCCGCGGTGTAGCCGTACCCGCCGAGGACCTGCACCGCGTCCGTGGTGACCTTCATCGCGGCATCGGTGCACAGCAGCTTCGCCATGGCCGCCTGCTTGGAGAACGGCCGGCCCGCGTCCCGCAGCCGGGCCGCCGACAGGTACAGGGCGCGCCCCGCCTCGATCTGCGTCGCCATGTCCGCGAGCATGAAGCGAAGGCCCTGGAAGTCGGCGATGGGGCGGCCGAACTGGGACCGGTCCTTCGCGTACGCCACCGCCGCGTCGAGCGCCGCCTGCGCCACGCCGATCGCGCAGGCCGCGATGCCGAGCCGGCCCGAGTCGAGCGCGGACAGGGCGATCTGGAAGCCCTGCCCCTCGTCCCCGATGCGCCGCGCGTCGCTGATCCGCACCCCGTCGAAGTGGACCTGGGCGGTGGGCGAGCCCTTCATGCCCATCTTCTTCTCCGGCACCGCCGCACTCAGCCCCTCGGCGTCACCCGGCACCAGGAACGCCGTGATGCCCTTCGCGCCCTCGCCGCCGCTGCGCGCCAGGACCGTGTAGAAGTCGGCGACGCCGCCGTGCGTGATCCAGGCCTTGGTCCCGGTGAGCACCCAGTCGCCCCCGTCGCGCACCGCCTTCGTGCGCAGCGACGCGGCGTCCGATCCCGACGAGGGCTCGGAGAGGCAGTACGCGCCGAGCAGTCCACCGCCGAGCATGTCGGGCAGGTGCTCGGAGCGCTGCTCCTTCGTGCCGAAGTTGGCGAGCGCGTGGCAGGACAGCGAGTGCACGCTGACGCCGAGGCCCACGGTGAGGCGGGCGGCCGCCAGCTCCTCCAGGACCTGGAGGTAGACCTCGTACGGCTGGTCGCCGCCGAACTCGCCGTCGTACGGAAGTCCGAGCAGTCCTGACGAGGAGAGCAGGGTGAAGGTCTCGCGCGGGAACCGGCCCGCGTCCTCCTCCTCGGCCGCGTGCGGGGCGATCTCCCGCTGCGCGATGTCACGGACCAACTGAATCAGGTCCTGAGCTTCGTCCGTCGGCAGCTGACGCTCGACTCCTGGCTCCGGCATGGCGACGCTCTCCTCCCTGGGGGCGCTGCGGCGGCGCGCCGGGGTGGGGCTGCGCCGCCGGGTGGTCACTACCGAGCCGATGCTGCCTCTCCGGGTCTCGGATGGGGCTGACCAGCGGCTGCGGCGTGTTGAGTATTCCCGATCCGGGGCCTCTCGTCACTAGTTAACGACCGCTTACTCCAAGTTTTTCGTGAGGCGGTCGTCACCCGTGAAGGAACCGGGGAAATTGGTTCGGACCATTGACCCCACTGGTCTAGTCCTCCTAAGGTGCGGCGGCAGGTCCACAGCACCACTTCCCCCACGCTCCCCTCCCCCCACGAGGAGACACGATGCTCAGACCGCACCTCCCCCGCGCGCGCTTCAAGGCGCTCGTCTCCGCTGCCTGTTGCGCCGTCCTCGGCGCGGGACTGCTCGCCTCCGCGGGCACGGCGGCGGCCCAGACCGACCTCAACTCCCAGGAAGCGGCGGCCGGTTCGAAGGTCGTCGGATACTTCACCGAGTGGGGTGTCTACGACCGGAACTACCACGTCAAGAACATCGAGACGTCCGGTTCGGCCGACAAGCTCACCCACATCAACTACGCCTTCGGCAACGTCCAGGGCGGCAAGTGCACGATGGGCGACTCCTACGCCGCGACCGACAAGGCGTACACCGCCGACCAGTCGGTGGACGGTGTCGCCGACACCTGGGACCAGGAACTGCGCGGCAACTTCAACCAGCTGCGCAAGCTGAAGAAGCTCCACCCCGACCTCAAGGTCCTCTGGTCCTTCGGCGGCTGGACCTGGTCGGGCGGCTTCTCGGACGCCGCCAAGGACCCGGCCGGGTTCGCCCAGTCCTGCTACGACCTGGTCGAGAACTCCAAGTGGGCCGACGTCTTCGACGGCATCGACATCGACTGGGAGTACCCGAACGCCTGCGGCCTCAGCTGCGACACCAGCGGGCGCGACGCCTACAAGAACCTGATGGGGGCGCTGCGTTCGAAGTTCGGGTCGAGCGCGCTCGTCACGTCCGCGATCCCGGCCGACGCCTCCGACGGCGGCAAGCTGGACGCCGCCGACTACGCGGGCGCCGCCCAGTACGTCGACTGGTACAACCCGATGACGTACGACTTCTTCGGCGCCTGGGACGCGCAGGGCCCCACCGCCCCGCACTCGCCGCTGACCTCGTACGAGGGGATACCGAAGGCGGGGTACAACAGCGACGCCACCGTCACCAAGCTCAAGGCGATGGGCGTGCCCGCCTCGAAGCTGCTGCTCGGGATCGGCTTCTACGGGCGCGGCTGGACCGGTGTCACGCAGGCGGCGCCCGGCGGCACCGCGACCGGGCCCGCGGCCGGCAAGTACGAGCAGGGCATCGACGACTACAAGGAACTCAAGACCAAGTGCCCCGCCACGGGCACGGTCGGCGGCACCGCGTACGCGTACTGCGGGAACAACTGGTGGAGCTACGACACCCCGGCGACGATCGCGGGGAAGATGGACTACAAGAACCAGCAGGGCCTGGGCGGCACCTTCTTCTGGGAGCTGTCCGGCGACACGACGAACGGTGAGCTGATCAAGGCCATCGACTAGGGCCTGTCGTCACACTCGCGTCGTCGCGGCAGGGAGATCGGGCGGGGTTCCGGCGCGCCGGGCCCCGCCCTTCCTATGCGCTCAGGGGTGGGCGGGCGCCGGGCAGGCCGGCTCGAACTCCTCGATCACCCGGAGGGTCTCGACGAGCGTGCGGACCAACAGGGCGCGCACGGTGTCCCGTTCGAGCCCGTGCCGGCCGATCCAGTCGAGCGTGACGCCCTCGACGCTGCACAGCCAGCCGAGCAGGGCGGTCCTGGCCAGCTCGGGCAACTCCGTTCTGCCGTAGGCCCCTTGGGCGATCGTGGCGATCATCTCCGCGCGCACTCCGTCCCGGATGGCCTGCACCTCGGTGTCGAAGCCGACGCCGCCGGTGACGATCGCGCGGTAGGCCGCCTGGTGGTGCTCGGCGTAGCGCAGATAGCCGTCGACGGTGCGGTGCACGCGGTCGACCGGGGCCAGTCCTCCGGTGCTGTGCGCGCGGTCGACGAGGTCACCGACGGAGTCCTCGATGATCGCGAGGTAGTAGCCGCGCTTGGACGTGAAGTAGTAGTAGATCAGGCCCTTGGCGACGCCCGCGTGCCGGGCGATGTCGTCCATCGACAGCGCGTCGTAGGACGTGTCGGCGAACAACTTCCGTCCGATGGAGATGAGTTCGGCGCGGCGTGCGGCCGAGCGGGCGGTGCCGCGCGTCCGCTGATGACTGATGTTCAATGGCGGTCCCGGTCTCCGGCTCCTTGCGGATGCCGCAGTATGGCACTTTCCGGGGCACTTCTCGCCCGGGCGCCCGGGGCCGGCAGTGGTGCGCGTCACGTCGCGCCGGGCGACGCCCCGGTCACATCCAGCCGAGCTGCGTGACGAGCATCGCGAGGACCACGACGAAGGTCCAGCCCATGACGTGCTCGAGGATCTTGGGCCCGTCCTCCTCGGGGCCGCCGGTACGGGTCCGTGCGGCGGCAGCGGTGGTGGAGGCGGTGGCGGAGCTTGCGGTCATGGCTGTCTCGCTCGGGTCGCGGTGCTGGTCCTGGCTCTCCCCCCGGCGGCGCCCTGGTCCCCTCCGGCGCCCCCTCCACCTTGCCATCGGATCGCCGCCGCGCGGCCGAGACCTTGGTCACGTACAACCGGGCCGCCGCGCCAGGCGTCCCACACTGCGACGCGATCCGTCCGACCGGAAGGTTCCCGATGAGCACGTACCGGCCGTCCCACCGCAGAGCACGTCTCGCGCTCGCCGCGGCGATCACCGTCACCGCCGCGCTGACCGGCCCGGCAGCCGTCTCGCAGGCCGCCGCGGAGGACGCGCCCGCGCCCGGCGCGCCGGGCCTGGGCGACCCGATGTTCCCGCTCGACGGGAACGGCGGCTACACCGTCCGCCACTACACGCTCGACTTCGACTGGCAGGCACCGAGGACGCCGTTCGCGGCCTCGACCACGATCCGGGCCACGGCGACGCAGGCGCTGTCCCGCTTCGACCTGGACTTCGCGGGCAACGAGCTGGGCCGCGTCACCGTGAACGGCCGCCCGGCCCAGACCCGGCGCGACGGCGACGAACTCGTCGTCACGCCCAAGTCCCCGATCAACAAGGGCAGTTCGTTCACCGTCAAGGTCGACTACACCGCCGACCCGACGCAGCTGCGGCACCGCGACGACGCGATCGAGGACTACGGCTGGATACCGACGCCCGACGGCACGGTCCTGTACCCGCAGCCCAACGGCGCCAAGATGATCTTCCCGTCGAACGACCATCCCAGTCAGCGCGCCCCGTTCACCTTCCGCGTCACGACCCCCGCCGACCGGACGGCCGTGGCCAACGGCAGGCTGACCGACAGGGCCGAGCGCCCCGGCGGCCGGGTCCGCTGGACGTACGAGTCCGAGCAGCCGGTCGCCACCCAGCTGGTCCAACTGGCCATCGGGGACTTCCAGTTGATCGACAGCAAGGGGCCCGACGGGATCGCCGTGCGCGACGTCGTCCCGACGGCGCTGGTCGCCCCGACCAAGCAGTACCGCGATCTGACACCCGACCACCTGCGGTGGCTGCGGGAGAAGCTGGGACCGTACCCGTTCAACCGGTACGGCGTGCTGGTCGGCGACACCGACCTCGGGGTGGCACTGGAGACGCAGACCCTGTCCCTGGTCCCGAAGGCGGACCTCCTCGGCACCAAGGTCGACGCGGAGCGCAATCTGGTGCACGAGCTCACCCACCAGTGGCTCGGCGACAGCGTGGGCATCGCAACCTGGTCGGACCTCTGGCTCAGCGAGGGCCACGCCCGCTTCTACGAGCGCTGGTACTCCGAGGAGCACGGCGGCGACAGCTTCGAGGCCGCGATGAGGACGGCGTACGAGAACCACGACCAGTGGCGCCACGACTACGGCGCGCCCGCCGAACCGACCGAGCCGAACCTCTTCAAGCGGATGCGCTACGACGGCTCGGCGCTCGTCCTGTACGCGCTGCGCGCGCAGGTCGGCGCGGACACGTTCCAGCGGATCGAGCGGGCCTGGTTCAGCCGGTACCGGGGCGGGACCGCATCGACGGCCGACTACATCGCGCTGGCCTCGAAGGTCGCGGGCCAGGACCTGTCCGGATTCCTCCGCCCGTGGCTCTACGGCGCCACGACCCCGCCGATGCCGGGCCACCCCGACTGGGTGGTGAATCCGGTCGTCACCGGATGACGGTCGTGACCCCACCGCCCCGCCGGGCGGTGGGGTCACGCGGGGGTCAGCGCACGCCCACGGCCGCCAGCGCCTTGCGCTGCTTCGGGGTCGGGTGGGCCGGGAAGTACAGGTAGCAGACGCCGCCGGTGCCGGAGACGACCTTGCCGGTGGCGTTGTAGCGCTTGGTGCGGAGCCAGATGTTCTCCCACTCGCGGCGCTTGTAGACGCGGCGGACCGCCGGGTCGTTCGGCGAGGCCGGGTCGTTCGCGACGACGTCGCCGTCGGCGGTGAAGCCGATGACCGTCATCAGGTGGCCCGAGGTCCCGTAGCCCGCCCCCGTCAGCTCCTCCTTGAGGAACGACTGGGACGTTATGGCCGGGATGCCCGCCGCGATCAGCTTCTCCAGGTCGGTGAGCGAGGAGAGCCGGGTGACCACGCCCTGGAGGTCCTTGTACGTCGCCGCGTACGCCGCGTTGAACGGCCAGTTGCCGCAGCCCTCGTACTGGTAGTCGTACGTGGAGCGGGCCGCGTGGCAGACCTGCGGGTCCGCGTAGCCCGGGTCGACCCAGGCGAGATCGGCCGCGGACGGCTTGCGGCCCCAGTACTCGATGATCATCTGCGAGGACGTGGGGCTGCACCACGCCTCACCGCCGTTGTCGTACTCGGGGTACTGGCCGGCGTGGATGTTCTGCGAGTAGCGCGGGACCGTCAGCTCCTTGGCGAGGCCGGGCGTGGAGGCCGGCACCGTGAAGCGGTCCGGGACGTCCGAGCCCATGGCGCCCAGCCGCCAGACGGTCGGGGCGGCCTTCGAGCCGGGCGCGCGCAGCAGCGTGAGGCGCAGCGCGTACGAGACGAGGCGCAGACCGGACGCGGCGTCGTCGATGGAGAACGTGTCGGTCCAGATGCTCGACTTCCCGTCGCTCTGGTCGTCCACGGAGGTGCGGCGGATGTCCACGTCCGCGTCGTCGCCGGCCGTCCAGCGGCCCATCACGTACCAGGGCGTCTGCGTGCCGTCGGTGTACGTGCCCTGGAGCTCGATCTGGATCCAGGTGCCGGCCGGGGTGTGCGCGTTCCAGGAGGCGATGACCTCCGTGGCGGGGACGGCGAGCCGGTGGACCGGGGAGGTCCACTGCGCGTACTCCCACTCACCGGTCCTGTTGAGGTGCGGGTCGGTGTACGTCGTCGTGCCGGCCGGCGCCGCGAACGTCAGACCGGGGCGGGAGCCCGCGACGGGGCGGGTGCCGCGGCCGGTGCCGGAGCGCCAGTCGGTGTACGTCGTCCAGGTGCGGTTGTCCACGAGGCGTGCGGGGGCCTGTTCCTGAGCGGGTGCGGCGTGTGCGGTTCCCGAGGCGGCCGTCGTGACGAGCGCGACGCCTGCGGCCGCGACGAGGACGGTTCTGCGGGACGGACGGGAGTCCGGGTCGGTTCGGGTCATCGGGTGGATCCCCCAGTCGACGGATCGGGTGGACGGGCCTGACGGGTCTGACGGGCCGGGTGCAGCGCCTGCTCCTGCCGGAACAGTGCGCCAACTATGGCCGCCGGAGCGGGATTTCCACCAGCGTTTCGAGGCCGTCCCGCCCTACCAATATTGGTCTTCACCACTGGCATGACCTGCGGCGGCGCGCTCCAAACGGATCCGCGCCGACCCGTACCCTGGCGGACGTGAGCTACCACCGCCTGATCCTCGACCGGTACGCCGCCCGGCTGCGGCGGCTGCCGCCCTCGTGCGGCCCCGTGCGTCTCGTCGGCATCGACGGGCACGCGGGGTCCGGGAAGTCGACCTTCGCCACCCGGCTGGCGGAGGCGCTCGGCGGCGCACCGGTTCTGCGGCTCGACGACATCGCCAGTCACGACGCCCTCTTCGGCTGGACGGACCGGCTGCGCGCCCAGGTCCTCGATCCGCTCGCGCTCGGCAGGACCGCGCACTACGAGACGTACGACTGGCACGAGCGCCGCTTCGACGGGGTCCGTGCGCTGCCGCCCGCGGACGTCGTCCTGGTCGAGGGCGTGGGGGCGGGGCGCCGGGAGGTGCGCCCGTTCCTGGCGGAGCTGGTGTGGCTGGACAGATCGGCCGAGGCGTCGTGGGAGCGGGGGCGGGCCCGGGACGGGGCGGTACAGCGGGAGTTCTGGGACGGCTGGATCCCAGCGGAGCGCGAGCACTTCGCAAGGGACCCTTCTCGGCCCTTCTCGCAGCAATTGGTACGCGAGTGCCCGGAGGGTTATGAGGTGCGTGAGGGCCCTTCCGTGACCCCGCCGCACCGCCCCGACGTCACTCACCGTGAGGAACCGCCAGCGGTCCGGTGAACCTTCGGAAACGGCCTTCCGCCAGTTTCCTTGAGTGCCCCAACTCGGCTTGACCGGGGGGCCGTACAGGACTTACGTTCTGAATGTGCGGCCTTTCGGGGCCGCCCGCAGTCGCGAAGCCCCCGGTTGTTCCCCCGTGATCGGGGGCTTCGTTCTGCCCGCAATGCCCTTTCCCCGGCGTTCCGAGGCGCTCTTCGTTCACCCAGGGTCACCATCCGGCACCGCGCTCACCTGCGCCGAATCCCCGCCCGATGCCACGATCCGACCCGGTTGCGCCCTACGGCCGACGCTGCCCCCGCAGGTACGATGCCTCTCGGTGCGGCCTACGGACGGCTCGCTGTCCGCATCGTGGCAACTCCCGTCCATGACAGAGCGGTTCATCGGGGGCACGGTTTGTGGGGGACGTGATGGACTTCGGCACTGGTGCGCCGACAGGCCCGGCCGACCTCGCCTGGCTGCGAGGCGTCGACGCCTACACCATGGGCGCGTATCCGCAGGCGGAGGAGGAGTTCCGGGCCGCCGTGCGGATGGACCCCGGCATGGCCGACGGCTGGCTCGGGCTGCACGCGCTGCGGATCGACACGACGACGGCGCTGCTGCGCATGTTCCGGCACCGCGACCGGTTCGGCGAGCAGCGCACGCGGCACCGCCGCACGCTCAACTCCTGGTACTGGCTTGGCTGGTGGGTGCAGCCGGTCCTTGAGCACCCGCGCGACCTGTTACTCGCGCACGCCTCGCACTGGCTGGACGGCCGCCATGTCCCCGATCTGGACCGGGCGTTGGCGACGCTGCCGCCGGTGGACGCGGATCCGCAGGTGCGGTTCCTGCACGCGTGCCGGGCGTATCTGGTCAAGGACTGGGAGCAGTTGGTCCGCCACACGGACCCGCTGATCGACGACCCGATGCTGGGCATCGAGGCCGGGCTCTTCGGCGGCATGGCGCGGGTGCGCCTGGAGATGTACGGGCAGGCGGAGCCGCTGCTGTCCGCGGCGCTGATGCGCTGCCGCAGCGAGCAGCCGCAGCGCAAGGAGCTCAGGTACTGGCTGGCGAGGGCGCACGAGGGCACCGGCCGCTCGGCCGCCGCGCTCCCCCTGTACCGGGCCGTGCACCGGGTCGACCCGGCGTTCATGGACACCTCCGCGCGGCTCGCGGCCATCGCCGAGGGCGACGGGTACGGGGACTTCGGCGACGGCACCGACCTGGCGCCCATGTCGCTGACGGGCTATCAGGACGGCCTGGACGGCGGCGAGTCCGTCGACCCGCTCTACGAGACCGACGGGCGCGGCCTGAAGGTCTCCGACCCGGATCTGCCGCCGCCCGGCTCCGGCGCCGGCCCCGACGACGCCGACATGGTCCGCGAGAAGGCCGTGGTGCCGGTCCCGCCGCCGCTGCCGCCGGGCCCCGCCGACCCCGCGCTCCTGGAGGAGGCGCTCACCGAGCTGGAGCGGATGGTGGGCCTCGAACCCGTGAAGCGCCAGGTCAAGGCGCTCTCCGCACAGCTCAACATGGCGCGTCTGCGGGCGAGCCAGGGCCTTCCGGTGCAGCCGCCGAAACGGCACTTCGTCTTCTCCGGCCCGTCCGGTACGGGCAAGACCACCGTCGCCCGGATCCTGGGGCGGGTCTTCTACGCGCTCGGGCTGCTCGGCGGCGACCACCTGGTGGAGGCGCAGCGGGCCGACCTGGTCGGCGAGTACCTGGGCCAGACCGCCGTGAAGGCGAACGAGCTGATCGACTCGGCGCTCGGCGGCGTGCTCTTCGTGGACGAGGCGTACGCCCTGTCCAACTCCGGTTACGGGAAGGGCGACGCGTACGGCGACGAGGCGCTCCAGGTGCTGCTGAAGCGGGCCGAGGACAACCGGGACCACCTGGTCGTGATCCTCGCCGGGTATCCCGAGGGCATGGACCGGCTGCTCGCGGCCAACCCGGGGCTGTCCTCCCGGTTCACGACGCGGGTGGACTTCCCCTCGTACCGGCCGCTCGAACTCACGTCGATCGGCGAGGTGCTGGCCGGGGAGAACGGGGACGTGTGGGACGAGGAGGCGCTGGAGGAACTGCGCTCGATCGCCGGGCACGTCGTGGACCAGGGCTGGATCGACGAGCTCGGCAACGGCCGGTTCCTGCGGACGCTGTACGAGAAGTCGTGCGCCTACCGGGACCTGAGGCTCACCGGGTATCTGGCGGAGCCGTCCCGGGACGACCTGGCGACGTTGCGGCTGCCCGATCTCATGCAGGCGTACGGGGAGGTCCTGTCGGGGCGGGGGCCCTCCGGGCCGTGACCGGGTGACGTGGGGCCCGCCCTGGGGGCGGGCCCTTTCGCCTGTGCGCCGTCGGGGGTTACCGGTGCTGGGCGGGTGCGCGTCCCGTCGTGGTCGCTCGCGCGGTTCCCCGCGCCCCTGAGGTCACCCGGTTCCCGGCTCCCCTCATGGCTACGTCAGGGCGCCCTCCCTGCTGCGCGCCACCGGCACCTGCGCCGGGTCCTCGCGGTGGGCCGGGTCGCGGACCTCGCCCACCAGGAGTTCCAGGACGTCCTCCAGGGCGACCAGGCCGAGGACGCGGCCCGTGGCGTCGGAGACCTGGGCCAGGTGCGTGGCCGCACGGCGCATCACCGTGAGGGCGTCGTCCAGGGGGAGTTCGGCGCGCAGCACCGTCATGGGGCGCCACACGTGCTGCGGCACGGCGCGGTCGATGTCCGGTCCGTCGATCAGGTCCAGGACGTCCTTGACGTGCAGATAGCCCATGAAGTCGCCGGTCTCCGCGCAGATCGGGAAGCGGGAGTAGCCGGTGCGGGCGGTGAGGCCGATGACCTCGGCCGGAGTGACCGAGGGGCCGACCGTCACCAGCGAGGCGCGGGTCAGCAGGACGTCCGTCACCGGGCGGGAGCCCAGCTCCAGCGCGTCCTCCAGGCGTTCCTGCTCCTCGGGGCCGAGCAGGCCCGCCTGCCCGGAGTCCTCCACGAGCCGGTTGAGCTGCTCGCTCGTGAACGCCGCCTCCACCTCGTCCTTGGGGTCCACCCGGAAGAGCTTCAGGATCAGCCGGGCACAGGCGCCGAGGGCGGCCGTGACCGGCTTGCAGAGCCGGGCGAAGGCGACGAGGCCGGGGCTGAACCACAGCGCGGTCTTCTCCGGCGCCGCCATGGCGAGGTTCTTCGGGACCATCTCGCCGATGACGAGGTGCAGGAAGACCACGGCCGCGAGCGCGATCACGTACCCGAGCGGGTGGATCATGCCGTGCGGGACGTGGGCGGCCTCGAAGACCGGTTCGAGGAGGTGGGCGACCGTCGGCTCGGCGACCGCGCCGAGGGTCAGCGAGCAGACGGTGATGCCGAACTGGGCCGCCGCCATCATCTGGGGCAGGTGCTCGAGTCCGTACAGGACCTGTCGGGCCCGCTTGTTGTCGAGGGGCTCGATCTGGCTGCGGCGCACCGAGACCAGGGCGAACTCCGCGCCGACGAAGAATCCGTTCGCGAGCACGAGGAGTGCGGCGAAGAGGAGTTGCAGTGCGCTCATCGGGCCGCCTCCAGGACCGCGGCCTGCGGGGTCTGTGCCGTGCGTACGATGCGGACCCGCTCGGCCCGGTAGTGGTCGACCTGACGGACCGCGAGGCGCCAGCCGGGCAGTTCCGCGCGGTCGCCGGGGGCGGGGATGCGGCCGAGGAGATCGGCGACGAGGCCGGCCACGGTCTCGTACGGGCCCTCGGGCACGTCGAGTCCTATCCGGCGCAGGATGTCGACGCGGCAGCTGCCGTCGGCGTCCCAGGCGGGGCGGCCGTCCTCGGGCGGGGCCACGGCGAGTTCGGGCAGGTCGAGGCCGTCGTGCTCGTCGCGGACCTCGCCGACGAGTTCCTCGACGATGTCCTCCAGGGTGACGACCCCGGCCGTGCCGCCGTACTCGTCGACGACGACGGCGATGGGCTGCTCGCTGCGCAGCCTGGCCAGCAGCGGCTGGACGGGGAGCGTCTCGGGCACCAGGAGCGGGGGCTGCGCGATCCGGCTCACCGGGGTGCGCAGCCGCTCGTGCGCGGGCATCGCGAGGGCGTCCTTGAGGTGGACCATGCCGATGACTTCGTCGATCCGCTCCCGGTAGACCGGGAAGCGGGACAGGCCGGTGGCGCGGGTCAGGTTGACGACGTCCTCGGCGGTCGCGGACGCCTGGAGCGCGCTGACCTTCACGCGGGGCGTCATGACGTGCTGTGCGGTCAGCTCCGCGAGGGAGAGGGTACGCACGAAGAGGTCGGCCGTGTCCTGTTCCAGGGCGCCCGCCTGGGCGGAGTGCCTGGCCAGGGAGACCAGTTCGCCCGGGGTGCGGGCGGAGGCCAGTTCGTCGGCGGGTTCGACGCCGAGCATCCGCACGAGCCGGTTCGCGACCGCGTTGAGCAGTGCGATGACCGGGCGGAAGAGCCGGGCGAAGACGGACTGCGGGCCGGCCACGAAACGGGCCACCTGGAGCGGCTTGGACACCGCCCAGTTCTTCGGGACGAGCTCGCCGATCACCATCTGCACGGCGGAGGCGAGCAGCATCCCGACGACGACCGACACGCCGCCGACGGCTCCGCCGGGGATGCCGACGGCGGTGAACGGGCCGCGCAGCAGCTGGGCGAGGGCCGGTTCGGCGAGCATGCCGACGACGAGGGAGGTGATGGTGATGCCGAGCTGGGTCCCGGAGAGCTGGAAGGACAGCTCCCGCAGGGAGTTGACGACGGTTCGGGCGCGTTTGTCGCCGGCGGCCGCGGCCTGCTCGGCGTCGGGGCGCTCGACGGTGACGAGGCCGAACTCGGCCGCGACGAAGAAGCCGTTGGCGAGGATCAGGAGGAAAGCGGCCGCAAGGAGCAGCAACGGGATGGTCATGCCGCCGCCTCCACGGACGTACGCGAGCGGGTCGCGCTATGTCGGGAGGGGGCGGCGCAGGTACTACCGGACGATCCGTCCATCGCTGGAGGGAGTCACTCCTCGGTTAGCAGGAGCCCCGACTCGCCCATCCGGGCGCGTCACGCCCGTCGGGGCGCTTCAGGGGCGGGGCGGCTCTCGGCGCACGCCCCACCACCAGATTAATCAAGACATGGGCGAGAGCGTCAGGGCGTGGGCCTCTGAGTGAGCCCCGAACTTCAAACGCCCCCCACAACCGGCCGACCGGCTGGGGCCCGGGGGTCGCCCCCCTCAGTCAGCCCTGAACGGGTCAGCCCCGAAGTCCCGTGTGGGCGGCCTCGGTCAGGGCCCGGAGGGCCTTCGCGTCGCGGATGGCGGAGTGCTTGGCGATGCCGGGCTGGATGCCCATCGCGGCCAGGCTGGTGCCGTCGGTGAGGTTGAGGAACACCCACGGGTCGCCGGGCCGCAGGTTGACCTGGACGATCTCCGCCCAGGACAGCCGGCGGCTGCGCGCGACGTTGACGACGGTGACGCCCTGGTCGTCGGCGACGACCTTGGGGCGGGCCAGCAGTCCGAGCACGCCCCAGAAGAGGGCCGCGGTGAAGACGAAGGAGATGCGCTCCCCGGGGCTCATGCCGTTGAGGATGAGCGCGATGACGGTGATCGTCACGAAGCAGGCGGCACCGAGCGCGTGCAGGATGACGCGGGTGCGCCCGGGCCGGAACGTGACGGGAAGGTCGGGTACGTCAGACATGCGGAGCGTCCTCAGAGGCGGCAGGCGTGGATGGCCGTGGTGAGGATGGCCCGCGCGCCGAGGGCGTACAGGTCGTCCATGATGCGCTGCGCGTCCTTGGCGGGGACCATCGCGCGGACGGCGACCCAGCCCTCGTTGTGCAGCGGGGAGACCGTGGGGGACTCCAGGCCGGGGGTGAGGGCGACCGCCTTCTCCAGGTGCTCGGCGCGGCAGTCGTAGTCCATCATCACGTACGTCCGGGCGACGAGGACGCCCTGCAGGCGGCGCAGGAACTGCTGCACCTTGGGCTCGACGGTCTCGTCGAGGTCCGCGCCCTTGCGGCGGATCACGCACGCCTCGGACCGCATGATCGGGTCGCCGAAGACTTCGAGGCCCGCGTTGCGCAGCGAGGTGCCGGTCTCGACGACGTCGGCGATCGCGTCGGCGACGCCGAGCTCGATGGCGGTCTCGACGGCGCCGTCGAGGTGGACCACGGACGCGTCCACGCCGCGCTCGGCGAGGTACTTGCCGACGATGCCCTCGTAGGAGGTGGCGATGGTGCGGCCCGCGAGGTCGGCGAGGTCCTTGACCGCGCCGGGGCGGGACGCGAAGCGGAAGGTGGAGCGGGCGAAGCCGAGCGGCAGGATCGTCTCGGCGTTCGCGCCGGAGTCGATCAGCAGGTCCTGTCCGGTGATGCCGATGTCGAGCTTGCCGGAGGACACGTAGATCGCGATGTCCTTGGGGCGCAGGTAGAAGAACTCGACCTCGTTGCCGGGGTCGACCGTGACGAGTTCCTTGGACTCCTTGCGCTGCCGGTATCCGGCCTCATGGAGCATCGCCGACGCAGGTCCGGACAGTGAACCCTTGTTGGGGACGGCGATGCGCAGCATGAGGTCGGATTCCTTTGCGTGACGGGTGGGTCGGGCTGGCTGACAGGTGCGGCGTACGGCTCAGAGGTGCGCGTACACGTCGTCGAGGGAGATGCCGCGGGCGACCATCATCACCTGGACGTGGTAGAGGAGCTGCGAGATCTCCTCGGCGGCGGCTTCCTTGCCCTCGTACTCGGCGGCCATCCAGACTTCGGCGGCCTCCTCGACGACCTTCTTGCCGATGGCATGGACGCCCTTGCCGACCAGCTCTGCGGTGCGGGAAGTGGCGGGGTCGCCCGTGGCGGCCTTCTGCTGGAGCTCGGTGAAGAGCTCCTCGAACGTCTTATTGGACATGGTGGCGTCTACTTTACGCGGCTCTCCCGCCCCCCTTAACGCCAGGGCTCGGAGACCGTACGCAGCGTGGTCGCGGTGGCGACGGCCGCGGTGACCGCTTCGTGGCCCTTGTCCTCGTTCGAGCCCTCGATGCCCGCGCGGTCGAGCGCCTGCTCCTCGGTGTCGCAGGTCAGCACGCCGAAACCGATCGGGACGCCGGTGTCGACGGAGACCTGGGTCAGTCCGTTGGTGACGCCCTGGCACACGTACTCGAAGTGCGGGGTGCCGCCGCGGATGACGACGCCGAGCGCGACGATCGCGTCGTATCCGCGGCCCGCGAGGACCTTGGCGACGACGGGCAGCTCGAAGCTGCCGGGGACGCGCAGGACGGTGGGCTCGCTGATGCCCAGTTCGTTCAGGGCGCGCAGCGCTCCGTCGACGAGCCCGTCCATGACCTTCTCGTGCCACTGGGCGGCGATGACGGCCACGCGCAGGTCGCCGCAGTTCTTCACGCTCAGTTCGGGTGCACCCTTGCCGCTCACGCGCTTCTCCTCGTACGTACGTAGATGAATTAAGGGAGTCAGGAGTCAGGAACTACTGCTTGGACTGCTGGTTGGACTACTGGTTGGGCTACTGGTTGCTGCAGGCCGACGTGCGGGGCGCGTCCAGCCACGGCAGGTCGTGGCCCATCCGGTCCCGCTTGGTGCGCAGGTACCGGAGGTTGTGCTCGCCCGCCGTGATCGGCATCGGCTCGCGGGCGGTGACCTTGAGGCCGTGCCGGGTGAGGGCGTCGACCTTGTCGGGGTTGTTGGTCAGCAGGCGCAGGCCGCGCACGCCGAGGTCGGCGAGGATCTGGGCGCCTGCCGCGTAGTCGCGGGCGTCGGCGGGCAGCCCGAGTTCCAGGTTGGCGTCGAGGGTGTCGCGGCCCTGCTCCTGGAGCTCGTAGGCGCGCAGCTTGGACAGGAGGCCGATGCCGCGGCCCTCGTGGCCGCGCAGATAGACGACGACGCCGCGGCCCTCCTCGACGATGCGGCGCATGGACTCCTCCAGCTGGGGGCCGCAGTCGCAGCGCAGCGAGTGGAAGACGTCGCCGGTGAGGCACTCGGAGTGGATCCGGGCGAGGACGGGCTCATCCTCGTCGGCGCCGCCGATCTCGCCGTGGACGAGGGCGACGTGCTCGACGCCGTCGACCGTGGAGCGGTAGCCGTAGGCCGTGAACTCGCCGAAGGCGGTGGGGAGCTGGACGGTGGCCTCGCGCTTGACCGTGGGCTCGGACGAGCGGCGGTAGGCGATCAGGTCCTCGATGGAGATGATCGTCAGGCCGTGCTTGCGGGCGAACGGGACGAGTTCGGGCAGCCGCAGCATGACGCCGTCCTCGCCGGCGATCTCGACGATGGCGCCGGCCGGGCGCAGGCCCGCGAGCCGGGCGAGGTCGACGGCGGCCTCGGTGTGGCCGTTGCGCACGAGGACGCCGCCGGGCCTGGCACGCAGCGGGAAGATGTGGCCGGGCCGGACGAAGTCACCCGGCTGCGCATCGCCGGAGGCGAGCAGCCGGAGCGTCGTGGCGCGGTCGGCGGCGGAGATGCCGGTGGTGACGCCGTGGGCGCCGGAGGCGTCGACGGAGACGGTGAAGGCCGTCTTCATCGACTCGGTGTTGTCGTCGACCATCTGCGGGAGGTCGAGCCGGTCGAGCTCGTCGCCCTCCATGGGGGCGCAGATCAGGCCGCGGCACTCGCTCATCATGAAGGCGACGATCTCGGGGGTGATCATCTCGGCGGCGACGACGAGGTCGCCCTCGTTCTCCCGGTCCTCGTCGTCGACGACCACGACGGGGCGGCCGGCGGCGATGTCGCGGAGGGCCTGCTCGATCGGGTCGAGCGTGAGGTCGGTGTCGTCGGTGACCTCGTACAGGTGGGCTGCCGTGCTCATGCGTGGGCTCCTTCGAGCGCAGGGGCGGGGGCCGCGGCCGCGCGGGACCGCAGCCACCAGTCGCGCATGCCCCACAGGACGAGCGCGCCGTAGATGACGTAGACGAAGCCGGAGAAGGCGAAGCCGTTGGCGAAGTTCAGCGGGACGCCGACGGCGTCGACCAGGAGCCAGGCGAACCAGAACTCGACCATGCCGCGGGCCTGTGCGTACATGGCGACGATCGTGCCGACGAAGATGTACGCGTCCGGCCACGGGTCCCAGGACAGCTCGGGGAACGCGGTGAACAGGCCGCCCACGGCGAGCGTGCCGACGGCGGCGGCGCCGACCAGGACGCCGCGCTCGCGCCAGCTGGCGAAGCGGACGGCGATGGAGCCGTCCTGCGCCTTGCCCTTGCCGCGGTTCCACTGCCACCAGCCGAACAGGGCGACGACGATGACGACGAGCTGCTTGCCCGCGCTGCCCGAGAGGTGGGCGGTGGCGAAGGCGGTGAGCAGGATCGCGCCGGAGACCAGCTGGGCGGGCCAGGTCCAGATGGAGCGGCGCCAGCCGAGCGCGAGGGCGATCAGGCCGATCACGTTGCCGATCATGTCGGACCAGAGGATGTGCTGGCCGAATATCGTGAAGGCCTCGGAGTTGAGCCAGTTCACTTGGTGCCCCCGTCAGTGCCGTTGGTGTCGTCGGAGCCGCCGTTGGAGCCGATCCGGTCGCCGAGCATGCGCTCGACGTACTTCGCGATGACGTCGACCTCGAGGTTGACCGGGTCGCCCGCCTGCTTCAGGCCGAGCGTGGTCAGGGCGAGGGTGGTGGGGATGAGGCTGATGGTGAAGTGGTCGTCGGCGGCGTCGACGACGGTCAGGCTGACGCCGTCGACCGTGATCGAGCCCTTCTCGACGACGTACCTGGCCAGCCCGGCGGGGAGCGAGATCTTGACGATCTCCCAGTGCTCGGAGGGGGTGCGCCCGACGATGGTGCCGGTGCCGTCGACGTGGCCCTGCACGACGTGTCCGCCGAAGCGGCCGTCGGCGATCATCGGGCGTTCGAGGTTGACGCGGGAGCCCGCGGTGAGCGCGCCGAGGCTGGAGCGCTTGAGGGTCTCGGCCATGACGTCCGCCGTGAACTCGTCCCCGTCGTGCTCCACGACGGTGAGACAGACCCCGTTGACCGCGATGGAGTCACCGTGCTTGGCGCCTTCGGTGACGACGGGGCCGCGGACGCGGAAGCGGGACGCCTCAACCGGGTCGCCGAGGTTCTCGACGGCCGTGATCTCGCCCAGCTCTTCGACGATTCCGGTGAACACTTCCCGGGTCCTCCCTCTACGGGCACAGACTCCGGGGCACTGTCGTACGACGACGACAGAACGTACGGGCGACGACACCGGGAACGACGACGCCGAGAGCGGGACACCCGTCGGGTGCCCGGAACAGACGGCGACGCGCACACTGGGTGCCCGCCCGCCGCGCACTGCCTCCCATCCGGACTTTAACCGTCGGTCCAGGAATTTCACCTGGTCAACCGGTCACTGGACGTGACCGGGTCGCGGACTGTAACCGCCGGTTCGGACTTTCACCGACCCCGGAGTGCGCTGCTTCTGGTACAGGGCCAGTGTGCCACGTCCGATCGATGTGCATGCATGCGAATGCTGTGGGCTGACTCACAGCCCGCTTCGATGGTTTTCGGGCGCGGCCGGGAATACGGCGCCAACTCACCCCTCCCCGCCGATCGTTGAGATTGGTACAGACCTATTGACGGCGTGGTCTAGTCCTCTTAGGTTCCTCGCAACCCTCGCAACTCCAGCCGTGCACCACCGATCCCTTCCCCGGGAGGAACCGCCGTGCCGTTCCCCAGACCACCCAGACCGGCCCTGCTCGCCGGAGCGGCCGCCGTGGCGGGCCTGCTGCTCGCCTCACTGCCCGCGACCGCGTCGCAGGCCGCGGACCAGGAGTCCTGTCGCCCCGACGGCCTGTACGAGACGCCCGGCGTCTCGGTCCCCTACTGCTCGGTCTACGACACGGACGGCCGCGAGAAGATGGGCGCGGACCACCAGCGCCGCGTCATCGGCTACTTCACGGGCTGGCGCACCGGGCAGGACGGGACGCCCGCCTACCTCGCGTCCGACATCCCGTGGGACAAGGTCACCCACCTCAACTACGCCTTCGCGCACGTCGATGCGGGCAACCGGATCTCGGTCGGCGCCGACTCCGCGAAGAACGCCGCGACGGGCATGACCTGGCCGGGCGTCGCGGGCGCCGAGATGGACCCGGACCTCCCCTACAAGGGTCACTTCAATCTGCTCACCAAGTTCAAGAAGCAGCATCCGAACGTCAAGACCCTGATCTCCGTGGGCGGTTGGGCCGAGACGGGCGGCTACTTCGGCGACGACGGCAAGCGCGTCGACTCGGGCGGCTTCTACTCGATGGCGACGAACGCCGACGGCAGCGTCAACCAGGCGGGCATCGACACGTTCGCCGACTCGGCGGTCGCGTTCGTCGAGAAGTACGGCTTCAACGGCGTCGACATCGACTACGAGTACCCGACCACCATGAAGGACGCGGGCAACCCGCTCGACCAGTCCCTCGCCAACGCCCGCCGCGCCGGTCTGGTGAAGGGCTACGCGGCGCTGATGAAGACGCTGCGCGAAAAGCTGGACCGGGCGGGCGCGGCCGACGGCAAGCACTACCTGCTGTCGGTGGCGGCGCCGTCGTCCGGGTACCTGCTGCGCGGCATGGAGACCTTCCAGGTCCAGAAGTACCTGGACTACGTCAACATCATGTCGTACGACCTGCACGGCGCCTGGAACGAGTACGTCGGTCCGAACGCCTCGCTGTTCGACGACGGCAAGGACGCCGAGCTCGCCTCGGCGGGGGTGTACTCGACGTCCCAGTACGGCGGGATCGGCTATCTGAACACCGACTGGGCGTACCACTACTTCCGCGGCTCGATGCCGGCCGGCCGCATCAACATCGGACTCCCCTACTACACCCGGGGGTTCAAGAACGTGCAGGGCGGCACGGCGGGGCTGTGGGGCAGGGCGCCGGCCACGGACTGTCCGGCCGGGGCGGGGCTGACGAAGTGCGGGGACGGCGCCGTCGGCATCGACAACCTCTGGCACGACCTCGACACGAACGGCAAGGAGGCCCCGGCCGGCTCCAACCCGATGTGGCACGCGAAGAACCTGGAGAAGGGGATCGTCGGGGACTACGTGACCACGTACGGCTTCCCCGCCGACACCAAGCTCACCGGGACCTACCAGCGCAACTACGACTCCACGCTCGTCGCGCCCTGGCTGTGGAACTCCGAGAAGAAGGTCTTCCTGTCGACGGAGGACGAGCAGTCGGTGGCCGCGAAGGCGGACTACGTCGCCGACCGCGGCATCGGCGGCACGATGATCTGGGAGCTCGCGGGCGACTACGGATGGAACGCCGCCAAGGGGCAGTACGAGCCCGGTGACACCCTGACCTCCACGCTCTACGACGCGTTCAAGTCCGCGAAGCCGTACGGCGCGAAGCGTTCGACGATCGACCTGCCGGCCGAGGCGCTGGACGTCGACGTGAACTTCGGCGAGTTCCCGCTGGGCGACTCCAACTACCCGATCTCGCCCAAGGTGAAGATCACCAACAACACGAAGGCGACGCTGCCGGGCGGCACGGAGTTCCGGTTCGACTACGGCACGTCGGCCCCGGGCAACGCCAAGGACCAGTCCGGGTTCGGCACGACGATCGTGCGCAGCGACCACAGCGGCAGCAACGTGGGCGGCCTGAAGGGCGACTACCACCGCGTCTCGCTGAAGCTGCCGGCCTGGCAGACGCTGGCTCCCGGCGCCTCGGTGACGCTCGACTTCGTGTACTACCTGCCCGTGTCGACGCCCTCCAACTGGACGGTGACCTTCGACGGGAAGACGTACGCGCTCGCCGGTGACCTGGCGCGCGGCACGAGCGTCGTGGAGCCGGGCGCCGGACCCGGCACGCCGACGCCCACGCCCACGCCCGGCGGGGGAACCTGCACCGTCCCGGAGTGGACGGCCACCGCCGAGTACGGCAGCGGCACCGTCGTCGCGCACGAAGGCCACTCCTGGAAGGCGAAGTGGTGGACGAAGGGCGAGGAGCCGGGGACGACCGGTGACTGGGGCGTCTGGCAGGACCAGGGGGCCTGCTGACCTGCGGCGCAGGACACGTAACCGCGGTTGTGTGGTGGCGGTCGCGCGCACCGCGCTGCACCCGGATGTCACATTTCCGCGGGCCCATCGGTTCTCAGTTGTCGGAGGGTGTTCCACGAGGGGGCACCCCTGCCCGAAGGAGCTGATGCGGCAATGACCACGATCCTGGTGACCGGCGGAACCGGCACGCTCGGCCGGCTCGTCACCGAGCGGCTGCGCGCGACGGAGCACGAGGTACGGGTGCTGAGCAGGCATGCGCAGCCGTACGCCGTAGACCTGCGCAAGGGCGGTCCCGGCCTGGACCTGGCCGTGGCGGACGTGGACGTGATCGTGCACTGCGCGTCGACACAGACCGGCGGCGACGAGAAGGCCGCGGCGAACCTGATCGCGGCCGCGCGCCGGGCGGGCGTGGGGCACCTCGTCTACATCTCGATCGTCGGCGTGGACCGGGTGCCGTTCGGCTACTACCGGACGAAGCACGCGGTGGAGCGGCTGGTCGAGGAGTCGGGGCTCGGCTGGACGGTGCTGCGCACGACCCAGTTCCACGACCTGGTCCGCGGTGTTCTGCGAGGCTTCGCCAAGCTGCCGGTGATGCTGCTGCCGGCGGGCGTCGGCGACCAGCCGATCGAGGTGTCCGAAGTGGCCGACCGGCTGGCCGAGCTGGCGCTGCGGCCGCCGGCGGGGCGGGTGGCGGACATGGGCGGTCCCGAAGTGCGCACGTTCGAGGAACTGGCCCGTACGTATCTCAGGGCGACGGGCAAGAAGCGGGCGGTGCTCAGCGTCCCGCTGGCGGGGAAGACGTACCGGGCGTTCCGCGAGGGCGGGCACCTGACGCCCGAACGGGCGGTGGGGAAGCGGTCGTTCGAGGAGTTCATGACCCGGCGCTGACCACGCCCGGACGGCCCGGCACCCCTCCCCGCCCCCTGTCCTCAGGCGCCGGAGGGGTGCGTGCGCGGTGCGAAGACGTCGTCCTGCGCGGCCTCCCGCGCCATCAGCAGGGCGCCCCGCAGCACCGCCCCGCCCCCCAGCTCCCCCGCCCGGACCTCCGTGGCGAGGGGCGACATCACCGCGAGCCGGGCCGCGACGCGCTCGGCGAGCGGTGCGCCGCCGGCCCGGCCCACCTCGCCCGCGAGGACGACGCAGCCCGGATCGAGCACGGCCACCACGGCGGCGGCGCCCAGCACCACCCGGTCGGCCAGCGCGTCGAGGAACCCGCTCGCGCCGTCCGCGACGGCCTCCCGCACCACGTCCGCGGCCCGCTCCACCGGCTCCCCGGCCGCCGCGAGCCCGTGCCCGGCGGCCAGGTCGAGGATGGCGGCGGATCCGGCCAGCGAGTGCCACCCGCCGTCGCAGCCGGTGGCCGAGGGCAGCCCGGTCGTCCCCGGCACCGGCAGGAAGCCCACCTCGCCGGTGCCGCCGGAGGCACCGCGGCGCAGCTTCCCGTCGAGGACGACCGCCGCCCCGATCCCGAGGCCGAGCCAGAGCAGGACGAACGTGTCGCGGTCGCGCGTGACGCCGTCCCGCTGCTCGGCGAGGGCGGCCAGGTTCGTCTCGTTCTCCACCAGCACGCGGGCGGGCAGCCGCTCCTGGAGCGCCTCGACGAGCCGCCGGTGCCATTCCGGCAGTCCCGACGAGTCCCGCAGTGCGCCGGTGGCGGGGTCGATGAGTCCGGGCGCGCCGACGCCGACGGTGTGCAGCCGCTCGGCGCCCGCCTCCTTCGCCGTCCGCTCGACGAGGGCGACCGCGCGCTCGACGGCCGCCCCGGTCTCCTCGCCGGCCTCGACCGGCAGGGACGCCTCGGCGAGGACCGAGCCGAGCAGATCGGCGACGACCAGGCGCACGCCCTCCGTGCGGACGTCGAGCGCGGCGAGGTGGGCGCGGTCGGCGACGATCCCGTAGAGCCGGGCGTTCGGTCCGCGCCGCTGGGCGCCCGCCTCCCCGACCACCGAGATAAGGCCTGAGTCGGTGAGGCGCTCGACGAGGTCGGCGACGGTGGGCCGGGACAGGCCGGTGAGCTCCTTCAACTGGCCCGCGGTGAGCGGGCCTTCCTCCTGGAGCAGACGCAGCGCGAGCCGGTCGTTGATGGCTCGGGCGGTCCTCGGCGATGCGGGCATGGCGGGATCCTACGCGGAAACGCACTAACTATCAGGCAGGGTTCCTGATAGTTTACGGCGGCACGCTGAGGGGACGCCTGGGGAGGGCCCGACGGATGGCTTACGGAATGACCGACGGCACGCACGTGCCGCAGGAAGTGAAGCGGGCGCGGTACGCCGTCGCCGCCGTCTTCTGCATCCACGGATCGGTGACGGGATCGTTCGCGACCCGGGTGCCCTGGATCCAGGACCACACCGGGGTGAGCGCCGGACAGCTCGGGTTCGCGCTCGCCTTCACCGCGTTCGGGGCGGCGGTCGCGATGCCGCTGGCCGGACGGGTGACCCACCGGTACGGCAGCCGCACCGCGCTGCGCGGGCTGCTCGCCCTGTGGACGCTGGCGCTGGTGCTGCCCGCGCTCGCGCCGAACCTGTGGACGCTGTGCCTGGCGATGTTCACGTACGGCGCCACGTCCGGCATGGCGGACGTGGCCATGAACGCGCTGGGGGTGGAGGTCGAGCAGCGGCTCCACCGGTCGATCATGTCCAGCCTGCACGGCATGTGGAGCGCGGGAGCGCTGATCGGTTCGGCGGCGGGCACGATCGCCGCGCACATGGGCTCGGACGCGCGCGTGCACCACGTCCTGGCCGCCCTCGTGCTGACCGTGCTCGGTGCCGTGGCCTGCCGGTGGGTGCTCGACCTGCGGCCGACGGAGGACGAGGAGCCGCCGCCGCGGTTCGCGCTGCCGCCGCGCGCGGCGCTGCTCATCGGCGCCGTCGGGTTCTGCGCGGTCTTCGCGGAGGGCGCGAGCCTCGACTGGTCTGCGGTGTACCTGCGGGACCAGCTGGACACCTCGGCCGGTCTCGCCGCGGCCTGCACCACCGGCTTCATGCTGACCATGGCGGTGGCCCGGCTGGCCGGCGACGTGACGGTGAACCGGTTCGGCGCGGTGCGCACGGTCCGGGCGGGCGGGGCGCTCGCGGCGGCCGGCGGCCTGCTGATCGTGCTGGCGGGGCATCCGGCCGTGGCGATGGGCGGGTTCGCGATGATGGGGCTAGGCATCGCGGTCGTCGTGCCGCTCTGCTTCGCCGCGGCCGGGCACAGCGGGCCGAACCCCAGTCAGGCCATCGCGGGCGTCGCGACCGTCACGTACACCTCGGGCCTGATCGCCCCCAGCCTGATCGGCGGGGTCGCCGAGGCGACCAGCCTGATGGTGTCGTTCGGGGTGGTGACGGTGCTGGCCTGCGGCCTGGTGGCGTTCGCCGGGGTTCTCAGGGCGAGCGACGGACCGCGCGCGAAGCCGGCCGAGGTCAGCCCTGCGGGCGCAGCAGATCCTGCCCCGAAGCCCTGAACTCCTCGCTCCACGGCGCGGGGCGCAGCGTCGCCGGGTCCAGTCGGACCAGGACGCGCGTCCCGCGCGCGTACGTGACCGTGCCGTCGGCCGAGCAGAACCGGAAACCGTACGTCAGACCGGTCCTGCCGAGCCGGTCGAGCCAGAGCTCCACGGCGTAGCCGCCGGGCGCCTTGACCGGGGCGTCGTAGGTGATCGTGAACTCCTTGACCGCGTTGCAGAAGTCGCCCGCGGCCTCCCAGTCGCCCTCGAAGACGAGGCCGCGCGCGTTCCACAGCGCGCCCCAGGCGCGCTCGACCATCACGGGATAGCGGGCGTTGTGCAGCAGGCCGAGCGCGTCGAGGTCGTCGAAGTGGACGGTGACGGGGACGAGACGGCCGTGGCGGACGGCGGGGACGGCGAGGGCTTCGGCGGTCACGGATGGGGCTCCTGGTGCGGTGCGTACGAGAGCCCCATCGTACGACCTTGAACTAAGCAAACGCTCAGTCCACCGGCGTGACCTGGGCCTCAGCCGTCATCCGGCGATCGAGTCCAGCTGCTCGGCGGCCGGCCGCAGCGCCCAGAGGTCGCCGCCGGGCGGTGTCTCCAGGTGCGGGACGGCGGCCCGGGCCGCCGCGTCGCCGGCGTCGGCCGCCGCGTGCACGACGTCGCTCGCCGCGAACCGCTTGAACTCCAGCTCCGGGTACGGCCAGGCGGCCGCGCCGGTCGCCGCGGGCAGCAGGATGTCCACGGCCTTGAACAGGCTCTGCCCGTCGGGCCCCCGGTACGCCCACAGGTCGACGCCGACGTGGCGGCCGATGGCGGCGAGCCTGGTGTAGGCGACGAGGTCGAAGGTCGAGTAGTGCCAACTGCGGGTGCGGGCCAGCTCCTGCGGCTGCGTGCCGTCGGCCGCGATCTGGGAGTCGATGCGCTTCGCCCGGGCGTCGAGGACGGTGCGGCGCGCGAGGCCGGTGTCACCGGTCGCGTAGGCGAGGGCCGCGACCTGCATGTCGTAGAAGGTCCCGTGGTTGTTGTCGGCGGCGCCCTCCTGCTTGCCGAAGTCGCTGTTCACCAGCCAGTCGAGGAAGTCCTCGTTCCACTCCCCCATGCCCGCGCGGTCGCTCCTCGACCAGCCGGGGGCGCCGTCCGCGAGGAGTGCGACGGCGTCGACCACGCTCGTGTACGACTGGGAGAAGTCGATGATGCCGATGGCGCGGCCGTCGTACTTGCACGGGATGAACTGGGCGTGGTCCAGGTTCGGGTTCATCTTCGTGTCCGCGTCGAGGAACCAGGTGCGCAAGACCTGTCCGGCCTTGACCGCGTACTCCTTCTTGCCCGTGTAGTACCAGGCCAGGGCCAGGTCGTAGGTGGAGTCGAAGACCTTCTCGACGTCCTGCCGGTCGGTGCCGGTGTCGACCTCCGGATTGCGCTGCCCGTCCTTCTGCACGTACGGGCAGCCCCACGGGTTGTCGGCGGTGGGGGCGGTCGACGGCCACCAGTACGGCGCCTGGCTCAGATAGTCGTGGACGTCGCCGCCCGGCGCGGGCTTCGGCTTGTCGACGACCGTCCAGGGGCCCTGGTCGAGCCAGCCGTCCGCGCGAGCGCTCAGGTCCCGGACGGCCGCCCGGAGCGCGGGATCGCCGTGGGCGAGCCGCAGCCTGGTCTGCTGGAGGCGCTTGCCGTCGAGGACGGCGGTTCGAGGGGCGGACTCACGGGCGGCGGCGCCGGCGGTGGGAAGCAGCACGGCGGCGAGCGCGGCCGCCGCCGTGACCAGCGCACCGAGGCGCATCCGGGATCTTGCGCGCATCACACACTCCAGTCATCTCAGTCATGGATGTGAACAGCGTTCGCCATATGGACCGGAAGGGAGCGTAGATCCGCCCGCCGCGTCAGGCAACGGTCACGGCAAGAACTCGCACTTACGTCGCATTAACATGAGGCGATCAATTCGAGCCACACCGGCACCACAGAAAGCAGAGTGCGCACATGGACCTCGGCGTCCGCTGGAAACTGCACGGCGACGGGCGCACCCCGGCCCCCGGTGCCGTCGTCCGTCCCGACGAGCGGCTGTCCTGGCCGCGCACGATCGGGCTCGGCGCCCAGCACGTGGTCGCCATGTTCGGCGCCTCGTTCGTCGCGGCCGGAATTCACTACTAGGGTCTGCCGCTCCCGCTGGGGCCCGTGCCCTCCGGTCCGCCACCGGATGTTCACGACCCCGACTTGAAAGGCGTGAGCACCACATGGCCCCTGTCTCCACCCCCATACGCCTGCGCCCTGCGCCGGACGCCGACACATCGGCTTCGCCTCGCCGCCGACGCGGCATCATCTACGTCCGCGTGTCCGTCGCACGGGCCGACATGATCAGCCCCGAGCTGCAGGTGACGCATGCCCGTAAGCTGGCCGAGGCTAACGACATCGATGTCGACATCGAGCCGATCATGGACCTGGGCGAGTCCGGTCGAGAGTTCGAAGAGCGCAAGATCGACGAGATCAAGCAGATGGCTCGCGATCGCAAGTTCGACGTGCTGATCCTGTGGATCTGGTCCCGCTTCGGTCGCAACCTCAAAGAAAGCCTCCAACACCTCGACGACCTCATGGCCTACGGCATTGAGGTGCGCGCCGCGAGGGAGGACTTCGACGGCAAGACGACCATCGGCCGCTTCGCCATCGCGCAGATGCTCAACATCGCCGAGTTGGAGTCCAACCAGAAGAGCGACCAGTGGAAGGACACCATCGAGCGCCGCAAGCAGCACGGTCTCCCCCACGGCGGCGCCACCCGCGGCAAGTTCGGCTACTACCGCTGTGACACGTGCCCGTCCCCGGAGCGCGGCAAGCCGATGGACAAGTGCCCCAAGTGCAAAGCGGGCATCCTCAAACTGGACCCGACGTACAGGTCCATCTACATCACGCTCTACAAGGACTACGCGGACGGCGTCTCGGTCAGGAGCATGGTGCTGTGGCTACGCGCCAAGGGGCTCGTGAACTGGACGGGTCGCCCGATCGACGCCGGTGACCTCTACTCCATCCTGGACAGCGGATTCGCTCTCGGCTTCGTCCGGTACACGCTCCCAGAAGAGTTGCACACGGTGATCGTCCGCGAGGACGGCACAACGAAAAAGAAGCGCAAGAGCACTCATCGGGACATCACGTCGTATCTCTACTACAAGGGCAAGCACGAAGCTGTCTTCAACGATGAGGTGGAGGCCGAGCGAGTCTGGGATGCCTACGTCGAACGCCGCCTGAGCGGCCGGGACAAGGACGACAGGAACCACAGCCATCGGGCGAAGTACAGCGTGTCCGGCGTCCTCAAGTGCGCAGCTTGCGGAGAGGGCATGCACTCGATGCTGCGCGCCAGGCGCGTTCAAAGGCCGTGGCAAGACGGGAAACCCGACCCCCGCGACGTGCTCTTTCGCTGCACGCGTCACATGAAGTTCAAGGACTGCCCGGGTAATGGCGTGTACGTCACTCTAGAGACAGCAGAAGCAGCAGTACGGGGCTTCCTGGCGGAGCAGATCGCGCGGGACGTCGACGGGGCGCGGAGCCTGCCGGCCCGGATCACGCAGGTCCATACTCGGGCCGCCACACCGGAAGCAGGTGAGGGTGACGAATCCGCGCGGCTTGATGCCATAGAGCGGGAAATCTCGGATCTGCGCCGCAAGGAGGACAAGTTGACCGACGCGGTGATGGACGAACTGATCAGCGCTGACGCTGCTCGGCGCCGGCGAGCCAGTTACGAAGCACGCACGAGCGCGCTTCACGACGAGATGAAGCGAATCCGCCGGAAGTTGGCAGAGCAACCGGCCATCATTCCGGCACCAGAGCCAACGGCAGTAGCTTCGGCCATGGAGGTCTTCGATGTAGCGGTGCCAGACGATCAGCGTGTCATTTTGCGGAAGTTGATTCGGGAGATCCACGTGCACCGCGGACGCGATCCGCGGACGAAGACCACGGTCTACCCGATGTGGATTCCTGCGCCGCCATCGCGAAATCGAGCTGAAAACGACTCCGTACGCCTTGCTGCGTAGCGCTCACCGAGCTGCTCGGCATACTTGACGGACATCTCGGCGATGATCTGCCAGAAATCATCCTGGCAGATCTCTCGTGAGCGGAGCTCTATCGTGCGGTCCATCCTCGCGTGCCCTCGATCTTTCCTTCGCGGCCCAGTTCACACCTGCGATGTGCAGTGACATCGCGGCTACGAGGATGCGCAAAGTGCGCCGCTTGGCCAGGCCGAGAGTTCCTGATAAAGGGTGTTACACAAGGCCCTGCACTGCGCGAACGCAGCCTTGTGTAACACCCTTTGGTACGTGGGACGTTGTTATTCCTTCAACTGATCGGCCAGATCGGCAAAGATGACGCACTTGGACACCGCCGCGGTGACCCGGTCCAGCGCCGGTTGATCCGCAAAGGGGTTCACCGAGAACCGCAGCTTGGGTATCCGGCTGCGCGTACTGATGGTCATCCCGCCGACGGCGAGGAAGTGGTCGTCGGTTTCCCAAAGGCTATCGAATGCATCTGGCCAGGACCGTAGATCCGGCAGGTCGCCACCGCTCAGGTCAACGATCAGTACGGTCGGCATCAGTTTGGCTTGGCGCCGCTTACGCTTCTCCCGGAGTACCCCGGAGGCCACGTCCTTCGCCATCGCGGTGACGTGAGGACTCTTGAACGGGGCAGCCATGGTCGTGAAGCCATTGCCGCGGCTGACCTGGATGGACAGCCAGGAAGCCGGAATGCCGTCTTCGGGGCGGGCCGGGGCTGCCTCGACGCGCAAGGAAGTGACGCCAAGGCTGCCGTCGGCAGGAAGGAACGCCTCTATCACCGTGTCCCGGACGCTATCTCTGATAGTCACGGGTGGGACGGGGTCTGTGCGTATGGTGACTGCTGCCGGCAGACCGCGTTCCCGCAGACCTCGGATCAAGGCGTGGGTGAGGTCAGAGACACTCCGCGGCTGTCGGGAGCCGACCTCTATACCGAGAGTCTCACGGCCGCATTGCAGGAGCAGATCAGGCCCCTCGTCGGTATTGAACCGGAACGGAACGCCGGCCTCGGCCAGTTGTGAGGCAACAGTCAACTCGGCGAGGTGCGTCCGGAAGTGCCGCATCCCTGCTTCGCTCATGTCCGTGAACCCGCGGAAGTCTCGACGCTTGCCACCCAACCCTGCCGGCGCGGCTGCCTCCAGAATGGACAAAGTCTGCTCCACGGGCACCAAGATTGGGCTCTTCCACCAAGCCGTAACGACGGCCGGATGCAGGTCCGGACGACGGTACTCGAAGTACCAGCGCAGTGGATGCGACTCTGAGCCGCCCAGCCATCTGCGAAGGACCGGGAGATCGCTGATCGGGTTCGGCAAGTTCACCATCCGCTGCTA